>CAXBGT010000031.1:0-34043 GCA_963975265.1 uncultured Saprospirales bacterium | reverse complement strand
TTGGATCGTTCTCTACTGAGAATAGATTTTCCAAATTCCACCAATAGATATGATGTTTCATAATGATCGTTTTTTCTTAGTGTAAGATACTCAGCTAAAAGTGACCCATTGCTTAAACTAAATTACTCTCATCAGTTTAGCGGTTGACAAATATAAGTAAGATCAAAGATTGATATTTAATTTCTTCATTTATTGGATTACCAGATCAATGTAACCGTCCCCTTAAACACTTCCTCATTACCTGCAACTTTAATCACATAAGTATAAATTTCGGCAGGAGCCGTATCTCCTGAACCTAGTCTTCCATTCCAACCCTCAAGAGGAACCCCATTGTCATACATAAGATTTCCCCATCTGTTGTATACTTTGAAAACTTCAGGGATAACCATGTCTCGGCATATTTCTTCGACTATGAGATCAAAGAAGTCATTGTGGTCATCGTTGTTTGGTGAGAATAGATTTGGAATTTGAAGTGTATTTCCAATATTAATAACAACCATATCAGAATCTGAACACCCCGAATTTGAATCTGCCACTGACAGTGTAATAGAATACTCTCCATTGGTCTGATAAGTAACTGTTTCCTCTGAATTTGTGGATGTTTCCCCATTCCCAAAATCCCAATCATAATTTAGATCAAGTCCAAAGGTATCTGCTGAATTGAAAAAATCTGCTTTACCAATGCAAAGCAACGAGTCAAACGCAATGTTGGCTACAACTTGAAAGGCTTCAACTGGAACATTCACTGATGTTTTGCATCCAGTATCCGAAATTAAGGAAAGAACAACATCATAGACCCCATTTGGCGGATAATAGCCGAACGTATTTGTTACTGGGCTTACATCTTGAACTACATTTCCTTCTCCGAAATCAATTTCGAATGTATTGACATTTATAGCATCAGTAAGCGTGAATGTTACTTCATCGTTTATACAGATTTTGTTGTCATCATCACCGACTACTAATTGCCCCGATGGTTCTGTCACAGTAATGGTCGTCATGTCAGTGTCACTACAACCGTAGATTGATGAGACAGTTAAGGATATCTCATAAGTTCCAGCTTCAAATGTTGAAGATGATACTGTAGGAGTAGATGTAGAGTTTGTCAATCCATTCCCATAATTCCAGAAATATGCACCTGGTCCATCCAAAAATGATTCATTTCCAAATTCAACAATAAGGTCCGATACACAAAACTCTGTACCATCGGTACTTATCTCAGCTATTGGTAGCTCAATTCCTCGAATGTTATATGTATATTCATTACCACATCCAGTACTATCTTCTCTAATAATAAGGATTAACGGATTGTCGCCAGCCTGTGTGATTTCGAAACTTGGATTTTGATCTGTAGTCATTTCACCGCCATAGGTCCAATTATATGATAAGAAATGACCTTGCTCTGTGAAATCAGTAGCGGTGAAATTTATTGTTTCTCCTAAACAAACAATAGTGCTAGGATCGAAATTAATATCTGAGGTAGGTTCATAAACTGGAATAATCGTGTTAATGGTATCCCTGCATCCTAGTTCATCCTCGATCGCCAATTGAATAGGTAATCCACCTTCTGGCCCTTCTGTGAAATTGAATTTGGGATTTTGTTCCATAGATCCAAAATCCCAATTCCATGATACTATTGTAGTGTCAGACGTTGATAGATCAGTAAATTCAAGATTACTTGCATAACAAATTATATCTTCATCTATCTCAAAATCTGCATTAATCTCTAATGCTGTAGTCACCTTATCCAGTGTATCTGTACATCCATTTACATCCAATGTAATAAGTCGTACTAAATGTTCTCCTGGACCAAACGCTACAACAACACTTGCGGTATCAAGAGTTCTAGGACGGATGGCCACTCCATACCACGTATATCCTTCACTGCACGATTCATCTACATCAATACTGGCACCCGCACCAATATCTAAAGTGACATCAGTACAAACAAATTCTGGTAAATCAAAATCAGCTTTTATCTCTCTTATTTTTAATTCTACAGTGCTGGTATCCGCAGGACATGCCGTACCATCGTCTGTAATTAGTGTCACTGTATAATTCCCCGTTGAGTCAAATGTGTAGTTGAATGGATTGGTAGCAACTGTATCCATATTAATTGTATCTCCATCCATGTACCATATGGAAGTGTTGGCATTGACACTACTGTCTTGCAGCATTACCGTTAGTGGTTCTATACAATTGGTCATGTATTTGATCCTTGATTTTGATCCATTCACGGTTACAGTCGAACCATTATCGACCTCACTATAACATCCGTTGTATTCTAAAGTAAGTGTTACTGGGTAGACTCCTGGACTATGAATGAATTCATGACTGGCAACAGTATTTGTATAGCAATCACTAATTCGACCATCATCGGTGTTGAAATGATATGCATCAATTCTTGGATCTAAATTATCCGTATTCATATTGATGGATTCATAAAGACAGATCTCAGTCTCATCCACAGTATATTCAGCTGTAAGTGGTTCTCCTACGTAAATGAAAATTCCAGCGGAAGTATCTTGACATCCATCAGCATTTTCTATCGCTATTTTTACATAATATTCTCCTGGTTCTGTATAAATATGAGTCATGTTTTCGGACATGTTTGTGTTGACAACATCTCCATCTCCAAATATCCAGGTCCAATTGGTAATAGGTTCATTTGATCTTGAGTCTTCCGTGAAATTGACAGTTAATGGAGCACAACCTCGACTGACATTAGGTATGAAATGAGCTTGCGGTGCTCTGTGTAGGAAAAATGTACTATCCTCAGCTGTACATCCAGCATGAGTGGTCACATTTAATATCACAGAAAATGTATCCGATCTATTGATGTAAAATGAATCTCTTGGGAGTGGAGTATACGTATACATTTCAGATTCTTTCCCTAAGAAAAGATCATCTAATTGACGAACATAGTATTCGTACTCCGCATAACTAGGATCAGGGTGTGTGAAGGTATAAATCGCTGGATCCAAACATGTAACAAAAGGATCAATTACAAATGTAGCACTTGGATCTTCAACAAATATTGTAAAAAATGAGTCTGATTTGCATTCTGAACTTGCAATGGCTGAGAAAGTAACAATCTTCGGTCCCGCAGTATTATAAGTAACAGTTGGATTTTTAAGGCTTGAGGTTTGAGGAATCGATCCGCTGCCAAACGACCAGGCAAATTGATTGGCACTACTATTATTGACTATTGTAAAAGGTGCATTGATACAGACAGTATCTTTGACAGAAAGATCAATATCTGGTTTACCTACCTTAATCGTTCTGCTTATATCAACCTTACATCCGTCACCATTGTCTACAGTTAGCGAGATGCTATAAGTTCCTTCTTCAGTATAAGTTATACTCCCAGGATTATATTCATCAGAATTTTCGCCATTCCCGAAATCCCAATCGTAGATATATCCAGACCCATCAACAGTGTTGTTGGTAATTGTAAATATTCCAGGTGCTTCACAAGCAACAATTTGGTTTAAACTAAATCCTACATCAACCTTTCCTGATACCTTTACATATGCTGGGAAAGTTTTAGAAACAGTACATCCTTCTTCATCTGAATCTACTCTTAGAGAAACGTTATATAGACCTTCATTTAAATAAATATGAGAAGGATTTTGAAGAGTCGAACTACTTCCATCACCAAAGTCCCACAAATATCCAGACACTGTTAATCCTGGGTCTACAAGGCTCTCATCAGAAAATTGCACTTTGAATGGAGCACATCCTTCTTGTTCATTAGCACTAATCATTACTACAGTTGGAGCATAAACGGTTATTGTTGTTTCTCCTATTTTGGTTCCATTTTCGAATAATTGTACGACGAACATACCTGATTCATCAAACGTATGACCGGGAGAAGCTAGATTAGTTGTACTACCATCCCCAAAATCCCATAGGAAATCAGATAGTCCAGCAGGTGGAGTGAATTCTACTGTAAGTGGAGAACACCCTGATGAAATATCAGCAGTCTGAGCCATTAGACCAAATGCTGATATCAATGTAAATATGAATGCGGTAATTTTTTTCATTTTGTTATTTTTCTAGACAGAAAACAAATTGGTTTGGATAGGGTAGACTACCAAAGTTTGGGATTAGAACTAAGATAGGTATTTGCCATTTTAATAAATTGTTCTCTACTAAATCCACAACTGCATTTATAATAAGACATAATATTTCCTACAGCTGGAGAGTAATACTGTCCATTCGCATCTTTTCCTTCCCAGATGAATTCGCAGCCATCTTGCCAAACTATGTCTGGATCTTCAATATATGGGTCCGCAGGGGTATCGCAAAATCCATCCCCTTCAGTTGCACAATTAGATCCATCAACCAATTCATTGCCACCAAATGTATGTGGCAATCCAAATAAATGACCTAATTCGTGTATTACAGTCCCACCAGCACACTTGAGGACAACCGAAGAGCTATTTACGGATGCATTTCCACCGGCATATCCACAGATTGGAGGCGCTTGTAATTCGCTAGCGAGATAGATATTGATTCTGTTCTTAACATGGAAAAGATTTTTTATCTCGGTGTCCTCAATATCTGTCCCAATGCTATCAAATTCGTAATTTGTGATCGTGTCAATTCCACATAATTCAAATCTGGCACATATAGGGGCAAAGGCAGTAGTCGCTCCTGCAAGATCAATTCGTAACTGTTCTGGAGTATAATTGGCTATTCCAAGGCTATCCAAAAAAACATGTGCATGTATCTGAAAAGTCTTGTTGATACAAGGTAAATCTTTGTTCAGGGTTTGCATTTGTGCACTCAAGCTTGCAAAGCTGAAGATGGTAAGAACAAAAGCGAATAATATATTTCTCATATTTAGAATCTTCTTTTTAATAATGGATCGTAATTGTTGTGTTTATTTTGATGCTTAATCTATATTTCATTAAAGTCTTGGACAGAAGATGATCGGCTTTACCTTAGGTTTTTTGTTAACTGTAAATATCTTCATCACTCCAAGTTCGTATGCGGCATCATAACCTCCATGGTCTGCGATCGTGTGATCGTAAGCAAATGAGACTAGATAGCCTTTATAGTTTGCACCAAGAAGGAGTTGGATAGCATCGCCAAACCTCATTCCAAGGCCTGAGATCAATGAGATGTCACCTCCTTTTTTAAGCAAGTATTCATTTCTCAGTTGCAGATTTATGTTGCTAGCTCCCGGCATAAATGATAGATATGCCGACGGTTCCCAGATCATTCTTTTACTAGTAGCTCTTCTATATTTTGTGTGGACGTTTAGTCTGGACCCTTCAGCACTCTTGCCGGGTATCGCATATGTTGCTCCAGAGTCTGGGTGCGTTGCTGTAACTCCCTTAAATTCTATTTCAGAATTTATTACATTCATATATGCACCTCCAATTTCAAACTTTGAAAACTTATCTAAATTGCTTTTGTATAAAACACCGATATTTAAGTGACTTGTTGGCGCACTAAAATTATCTGTACTTTTTTCAGCCGAAATTCTCTCTAAATCAGGATCAATGTAATTTGCGCTGCCTGAAAGGACTCCTTCTTCAGTCCGCCAACCTTCTGTTTTGTAACCTCTATTAGCAAAACCATATTGAACACCTACCGTGATGACATTATTGAACTTCTTATCTAATCCAATATGGTATGAAACTCCGGGTATAAATTCTGACCACGTTTGACTAACTTCACCAGCTTGGTCATAAAGAAGCGTAGCACCCACACCAACCCAATGCTGCTTGGTCAGTCCGAATACTATAGGAGAGTCTACAAATAACCCTCCGCTAACATACGGATCTGAAGATAATGGCCTCCACTGATCCCGAAGAATGAGCCCTGCCCTATACGTTCCAGAATAAGCTCCTGTCTGCGCGGGATTAAAATAGGTAGGTACCATATCATTATTAGTAAAGTGAATGCTCTGACTAAATAAATCTCCAGAAGGCAAACATGCTGCAGTAATAACAAACAAAACAAAAATGATTCTCTTCATACTATTGGGTTGTGGTTTATCCTATATGATTGTGCAGTGATTTAAGAACATTGTTTTTACATCACTTCACTGTAATTGCAAACCATCATATATTAGATTACCAATGTAGTTATAAACGTTGCATTTGAATGCAGATTTATTGTAAAATAATTGTCGTCATCGACGTAAGTAGACTATTCTTCCATAGATTCTACACTTATGATTTGGCCATCAAAGTTCTATGAATCTTCAAAATTTGATGAATAAGTGATGCCTGACCGCTATTATCAATAATGAAATCCGCTACTTTCTTCTTCTCCTTCTCTGGAAGTTGATTGTCAATTCGACGCTTGACTTGGTCAAAATTTGATTTATCGCGTTTTAATACTCTTTTGATTCTCATTTCGACTGGGGCCGTCACGACAATAAGATAATCTAACTGCTTGTAAGACCCGTTCTCTACCAAAAGCGCTGCTTCTTGAAGGGTATATTTGCTCTTTTGAGAACTACTCCAGTTTATAGCATCTTTTCTAACTACTGGATGAACAATGTGATTCAATTGAGTTAGCTTGTCTTTGTTAGAAAATACAATTGAAGCTACATACTCTCTATTTAATCTACCATTTCTATGATAGGCCTCTTTTCCCAATAGTGACTTTATTTGAGATTTTAGCTCCTTGTCAAATGTCATCAGTCTTTTTGCTTCAGAATCTGCATAGTAGACTGGGATGTCCAACTGCTCGAAGATCTTACAAACAGTAGTCTTTCCTGAACCTATCCCACCTGTGACTCCGACACTAATCATCATTTTCTATTTTATCAATTTTACAAAATGGGACTGTCGTTTTTTCATTTATTTGTTCTGTGCTTATCTGAAGTAATTTGGCTTTTAGCTCTATGAGAGATTGATGTAGCTTGCTTCTGGGTACTTGGATATCAATAAAAGGGATGGCTTCAAAAACTTTATTTATTATGTTTAGGTCCATCGATTTTGTTACATTCAGAACATGACCCATTTCTCCATAGTCAAAGGTCAATCTGTAAATGTCTGATAATACTCGATTTATCTTTTCTCCTACTTCAAGCGCTTCATGAGCGGCAGTTTTGTAAGCATGGATCAAACCTGAAGCTCCTAGTTTTGTTCCCCCAAAATATCTTACAACAATAATTAATGCATCGCTTATATCGTGACTAAGTAGTTGCCCATGTATAGGTCTTCCAGCTGTACCTGATGGCTCTCCATCATCATTCGCTCTATAAATGTCTCCTTCGATTCCAATTCGATAGGCGTAACAAAAATGCCTAGCTTTTGGATGCAAGTCTTTGACTTCTGCCTGAAAGTATTCTACTTCATCAATAGATCGAACGGGGTAGGCGTAGGACAAGAATTTACTTCCCTTTTCCTTATATTCGCCTTCTGAAGGGGAGGATAATATTTGATATGTATCTTTTATTTGTTTGATCATAATTTTCGAGGAGGGAAGATAGAAAATTTATACATTCTTATTGGTCATCTGATTTTGTACATTTTGATATTATTGAAACAGATGAGCATTGTTCTATGAAAACATAGCCAAATCTAAAGCAAAGAAATTCATTTATAAAGTGAATCTTATGGATGAAAGGCTATCATTTGTATAGAAATTGTTTCTTTTTACAAAGCTTAACATTTATTTACAAAATACAATTGGTCTTATTAAAAGTAGGAATGTAAATTTATAAAAGGATTTAGAAAAAGAGAAAACCAATCTGGAATTGATAAATACCTTACGATGTAGTTTTATTAAATGAAATATTGATTATGCAGTATTCTGAGATGTTACCAGATGATGTTTATACAAGACATGTTGAAAGCTATTGGCATGTGGCTTCTTGCAAGGGAACTGAGGCATCACCTTTAGAGCTGCTATTGCCTACTTGTACTTTCAATATCATAGTCACTGATCAGCCATGTTATGTGAAATTGACATCAGAAAGTAAGTGGGTGAGTCTTAGACCCGGAGCACTTTTTTTTGGACAAAGAAATTGTAGTGTTCAAATTAAGTCTAAAAGACATTTGAATCTTTGTGGAATAAGGTTTAAACCCTTTGCGTTTGCAAATATTATCACTACACCGGTATTTCAATTAAATGATTCATTCATTCCTTTAGATAAAATTTTTCCTATTAATAGTGTTACATGTTCGTTGATTCAAAAATTAATAGAGACGAATGAATTAGATAATAAAACCAGATTGTTAGATGAGTTAATGAGTGATTTATTTAAACAATCTTCATTTTCTATTGATGAACAATTAAGAGCACAGTTAAACTATATATTAGATAGAAAAGGATTGGTAAAGGTTAAAGATATCTTCGAGGAATTTAATATTAGTAAAGTGACACTGCATAAAAATTTTATTAATAAAGTTGGATTGACCCCCAAGAAAGTTTCTCAAATTTGGAGAATGAATCACTTATTGCAAATGAAAGAAGAATTTCCTGAGGAGAATTTAACATCACTTTGTCTCAATGCAGGTTTTTATGATCAAGCTCATTTTATCAAAGATTTTAAGTTGTTATTTGGTCTTGCTCCACGAAAATATTTTAATCAAAACATACAGCTCCTAAAAGTAGCACATATGAATATTTCAAGACGGTTTACAAATCAATACGACCCTAAAGTTATTATGTGAAGTTCATTTCTTGAGCGGGTAGAATCTAGCTTTTTTACTTTCAATCCATGGTTAACTTTTTTACAATTTATTGCCAATCAAATATTCTATTTTTGTGATTCACATAAATACCTAAGATGAAATATGTATTGAGAATTACTGTTTTTGCTTTCTTGCTTTTGTCGTTTGAGAATCTAAGCGCCCAAGATGAATCATTAACCAAGGAGTATAAAGAACAGGCTATCCAAAAGCTGTCAGAGTTGATGAATGACTTTTATATATTTCCTGAAGTTGCAAAAACTACAGAGCAACACCTAATATCACAACTAAAAAGTGGACATTTCAAGCAGTTTAATGATACCGAATCATTTGCAACAGCACTAACAGAATCTGTACAACATATAAATAAGGACAAACATATGCGAATATGGAAAAATAGGCCATATGAAGCACCTGAGCAGACACCAGAAAGAATGATTGAAGAGCAGCTCGATAGAAAAGATAGAAATAGAAAATACAATGCTGGATTTACTACAGTAAAAATTATGGAAGGAAATGTTGGCTATCTAGATTTAAGAAGTTTTGCAGGCTTAGGAATGGGTAGGCATTTTGCTGATGCATACATGAAATTAATTGCTCAAACGGATGCAGTCATTATTGATATGAGCAAAAATGGGGGAGGAGACCCTGCTATGGTCCAATACCTGTGTAGTTTTTTCTTTAAAGGAAACGTACATCTTAATAGTTTATATTTTAGAGAAGGAGATAGAACAATAGATTTCTTTACTTTGGATGAAGTTGAAGGTGAGAAAATGCTAGATGTACCATTGTTTGTCATTACTGGAAAGAAGACTTTTTCAGGTGCTGAAGAATTTTCATACAATATGCAAACTCGGAAAAGGGCAACTTTGATAGGAGAAACAACAGGAGGAGGGGCGAATCCGGGTGGCAGCAGAGTGATTAATTCTGACTTAACTGTATTTATACCAACAGGAATGGCAATAAATCCAATCACAAAAACCAATTGGGAAGGAGTCGGAGTTATTCCAGAAATAAAAACTACTGCTGAGGAAGCTCAAAGTAAAGCTCATGAAATGGCAATGGTTGCAGCGGAATCATATAGAGAGGATAGTAATGCAAAATTCACTAAAAAATATAATGAACTCAATGCTTCCTTTTCTTCATTTAAGAAAGGACAATCGGATGATATAGTCTTAAATTCAGTCAAAAAAAGTTTAGCGGATGATATTTTAGGTGAAGCGGAAGTTAATATGCTTGGATATACCTATCTGATGAATTTTGAAAAACCTGAGGTGGCAGAATCTATCTTTAAAGCTAATACTGTGCTCTTTCCAAATTCCCCTAATGTGTATGACAGTTATGCAGAATCACTCATGGTAAATGGTAAATTAGAATTGTCAGCTGAAAATTATCAGAAAGCAGTGGATGTAGCAACTAAAAATGAAAATGGCGACGTCGAATTTTATCAAATGAATTTAGATAAGGTCAAAACAATGATAAAAGAAAAGAAATAAAGTTTGATTATAAATGTTGGGCTTTCTATAATTAGAGGGCCTAACATTTAATCTTCAAGAATACTTTTGTAAATGTGCACAGTACGAATATTCCCATGACCAGCATATTCAAATGTGCCGATAAATCCTTCAGGAATCATATAATAATCACCAGTTAGAAAGACCTCAGTTTCGCTCCCTAAAGGAGTAATTGAAACCTTGCCAGATATTACTTCTACTACTTGTTCTTGCATTGGTTTAGTTATATCAATTCTCTGAGGTTTTGTCTCAGACATCTTAATTGTAAGTTCGAGGCCTCTATAAACTTCAGTTGTTCCTTCAATGTTGGGTTCTCCTTTTACGTTTAATAATCTGACGCCAGAGCGTATTTTTTTATCAATAAGAAAGGGGAGAGTTTTTGATATTTCTATTTGTCCTTCTATTCTTTGCGTTGTGATAACTGAAAGTCCTATCAAGAATTCGTTTCCACCTATAGTTTCCCATTCTCCAGTAAACCCTTTTGGAGCTATGAATGAATCACCCGTTTCAAATATTAATTCATTACCATTCACAGGGTGCATTCTGGATCTACCATTGATTAACTTTATGAATTCTTCCATACCGTAATTATCTTGGTGGGCAGTTGCAGTTTCACTAGAGACCACATATACGCTTAAGTCTTGCCCTCTGACAAGCCGTTTCTGAAATAATCTTCTATCTGGTTGATCATTATTCTTGACAGGCTTTAATCCTATTCCGGAAAGGGACTCTCTATCTAGTCGTATTACTGGAATTCTATTTTTACCCTTTTCATTGATATCTGGTTTTTTATTTTCTGCACAGGAGGTAAGGAATAGAAAAATTGTAATTAATAAATAATATAATTTCTTTGGCATTTTTTCATTTTATCATCTAAAATAATGAAGTGTATTAACTTATAACATTAACCACGGTCGTTTTAACAATTGCTTACCATATATTTGACTTATGAGAAGGATAATGATCATAGGTTGTTGTGGTGCAGGTAAGTCTACTTTAGCTCGCAAATTGCAGACGATCACCAATTTACCGGTACATCATTTAGATCAATATTACTGGAAAGAAAATTGGACCGAAACACCAAAAGAAGATTGGGAACCTATAGTAACTGAGTTGGCAAATAAAGAAGAATGGATTATTGATGGCAACTATGGAGGGACCTTCAATCCAAGGATATATAGAGCGGATACGATTATCTATCTCAAATACAATACGCTGCAGTGCTTATACCGAGTTGCAAAACGAATTGTGAAATATCATGGAAAAGTTAGACCCGATATGCCTGAAGGGTGTCGAGAGCGATTTGATTTTGATTTTTTCCACTATGTAGCAACTTACAACCTTATTCGAGGGAAATCGATTATGAAAATATTGCAAAACTATAAATCGGATAAGGAGATCATTATTTTGAGTTCTGATAATCAAGTGAGCACGTTTTTAGCAACTATTCAATAATTAATCGGCAGGCTCAATACATCACAAACATTCTTATTATCTTTGCATAACTTTTTGAACTCATTAGTATAAATGTGGTTCAATACTTGAAAGACTTAATAAAGAAAAATTGTAAATATGAACTTTGACTTGATAATAATAGGAACTGGTCCTGGAGGATATGTAGCTGCGATTAGAGCATCTCAATTGGGGCTTAATGTTGCTGTAGTAGAAAGAGAGCACCTAGGTGGTATCTGTCTAAACTGGGGATGTATTCCCACTAAAGCGCTGCTGAAATCTGCACAAGTATTCAACTATGTAAATCATGCTGAAGATTATGGTATAAAAGTAGCAAAACCAACAGCCGATTTCGATGCGATGATAGGCAGAAGTAGAGGTGTAGCGGATGGAATGAGTAAAGGTGTTAGTTTCTTGATGAAAAAAAATAAAATTACCGTTATCGAAGGTTCAGGCAAACTGGCCAGAGGCAAAAAAGTAGTTGTGACTGATGCGGATGGTAAGAAAAAGGAATATACAGCGGAAAATATCATAGTAGCGACAGGTGGTAGAGCAAAAGAACTTCCTAATTTACCAATTGATGGTAAAAAAATAATAGGATACAGACAAGCTATGAGTCTTCCAAAACAGCCAAAGAAGATGGTCGTGGTAGGTGCTGGAGCTATCGGAGTTGAGTTTGCGCATTTCTACAATAGTATTGGAACTGAGGTAACTGTTGTTGAATTCATGGATGGCGGACTGCTCCCAAGAGAAGACAAAGATGTGTCAAAAGAAATCACAAAAGTTTTCAAGAAAGCGGGCGTGAATGTATTGACAAACCATGCAGTTCAGACAGTTGACACTAAAGGGAAGCAATGTAAAGTATCTATCAAAAATAGAAAGAACGATGAAGAAGTAGTGATCGAATGTGATGTTGTTTTATCTGCAGCTGGTGTTACTCCCAATACAGAAGATATAGGATTAGAAATGCTTGGAATCAAGACGGATAGGGGGCTTGTTTTAGTAGATGATTACTACGAAACAAATGTAAAAGGAATATACGCAATAGGAGATATAATTCCTACGCAAGCATTGGCTCACGTAGCAAGTGCAGAAGGAATTACATGTGTAGAGAAAATAGCTGGACATCATCCTGAAACAATCGATTATGACAATATCCCTTCATGTACATATTGTGATCCAGAAGTAGCAAGTGTCGGAATGACGGAAGCGGAAGCAAAAGAAGCAGGCTATGAATTGAAAGTAGGTAAGTTTCCATTCTCTGCTTCGGGTAAAGCAAGTGCTGCTGGGGCAAAGAGCGGATTTGTAAAAGTGATCTATGATGCTAAATATGGTGAGCTTCTTGGTGCTCACATGGTAGGTGCTAATGTAACTGAAATGATTGCAGAAATGATTGTTGCTAAGAAATTAGAAACGACAGGACATGAGATCTTAAAAGCGGTACACCCACATCCAACTATGAGTGAAGCCGTAATGGAAGCTACAGCCGCAGCTTATGGCGAAGTAATACACCTGTAGAATAGGATAGAATAAAATAGAATAAATAAATATCAAAGGCAGCATGATTCATTTCATGCTGCCTTTTTTAGTTGGAATGAAATTATTTACGGAGGAGATTCCCAAGCCTCATGATAGTTATCGGGAAGGATTGGTATGCCTAATTATGGATATAGTAGACACTTATGACATTTTACTTAAAGTTGGGCTTCCCAAGCTTTCTTAGCTTGGGAATCCCTAGTTTTGTCTACTTTTGCATAAACATTACCTCTTGAAAGACCCAATGAAATATATGTCTACTGAAAAACGAATCAACGCACACGGTCACTTACTTCCTAATCCCGAAGATATCCCTCAATTTATGAAGGATAAAAAATACTTTTGGATAGATGAAGATCGTAAGTTTATGCGACAAGGAGATTGGAAACGCCCAGTTACTGATCCAAGTTTCTTCTTGAAAGAAAAGCTTCAATGGATGGCATCCAATAGTATTGATCATGAGGTACTTATCACTTTGTCTCAGCTGTATTGTAACGGCTTAGATAGACAGACGACAAGTGATATAATTCGTTTTCAAAATGACTTTCATGCAAGAGTACAGGCAGAGAATTCCGAAAAGTTTACTTGTGGGTTTGTTGTACAACCAGCTCATATTGACATTGCGCTATCTGAAATTGATAGATGTGTATCAGAATTAGGTATGAAGCTGTTATGCCTGCCTACTCATTATCAAGATAAAACTGGGCAGTGGAAATCATCGGCAAATGAAAATGTCAATCCGATTTGGGAGTTGGCAAATGAGCTAGGATTGGCAGTGGAAATACATCCCTATGATGCACCAAAAATGATAGCACTAGAAGATCAGTTTTGGAGATTCCATTTGATATGGATGTGCGCACAAACAGCAGATCATTATCATATGTTTACTTCCCTTGATTTTCCTGACCGATATCCGAATGTTAGAACTTGTTATGCCCATGGTAACCAATACGGACAAGTAAACCTTGGTCGTCGCCGTCAAGGATATGATGGTAGGCCTGACTTATTCAAAAATGCAGTAGACCCGCGTAAAAGTGTTGGGGCCAAGAATGTATTCTTTGATACCTTGGTTCATGATGCGGATAGCTTAGAGTTGTTGATTAAACGACATGGGGTCAGTCAGATAGTTACAGGTTTAGATGATCCATACCCATTAGGAGAGATGGAATCAGTTCCGGGAAGTTATCCAGGCAAGGTTATAGATGAAGGTGTAGAGAATGGGATATTGAGCGAAGTAGACCGTGCTAATATCTGGAATGCAAATGTTTTAAATTGGTTAGGGTAGTAAAAGACGCACTTTAAGATGTCTTATTTCTTTTGTTTGTAAATTAGTACTTCCTATTTAGATTTTGTAGAACTGCTTGAACTGCTTGAACTGCTTGATTTGTTGATTCGTTTGATCATGTTGAGTATGTAGGTATTCTATAGTCAAAAACGACATTTTAAAATACACCATAATAAATGAGAAGTCCTAGAACAAAAACCTAGTCTTCTTTCACTCCAATTAACTTTTTCTCAACCACCCCAAGACATATGGGCTGCCTATACTATAAGTCCCATCGTTCGAATTTAGGCTATAAGTCTTCCTACTCGGATTATTACTACCGGGGTTTTGTTGAGCTATTTCTATACTATTGTTTTTAACATTAGATATTATCGCAACATGGCCAAACTCGTTCCATTGAGTTGCCCCAAATATAAGTAGATCACCTATTTTTGGTCTAGCATAGCTCGGATTCTTAAATTGACGCAGGCCTCGGTCAGCATTCATATCACCATCAGAAATAGAATAACTAAAAAAGTCTTTAGCATTCCCATAACTATTGGGCATTTGGTGATTATAAAATTCATAATAATATCGCTTTACAAATTCTACACATTGATATTTTAATCCTAAATTATATCCGTCGGACGTTACATTTCTACCCTGAATATTTGCTACTCTACCATTGTAGTATATATCAACACCATTAAATGAATCAATTACTTTACCTTCATTTCCTGAAGATTTAATTCTTGGTTTGGTGCTTTTCTTCTTTTGACTAGACTTGTCAGATTCGAATAAGGAAGTGAAATCAGAAAAGTCAGGAAGGATTTTTGGGATATCAAAAAATATTGAAAAGACAGCAACGAATATGATCGTAGTTGTTAAACCAGCTATTATTTCGGATGTTTTTACTTTCATTGTAGATAATCGACGCGCGAAAGTATAAAATTATTGTCAATATTAAATAATCATTATAGTTGTATTTTGTGTAAAGGAATCAAACAAGAAAGAAAATACTACCTTTCGATTTATTGTAAATGCAAATAGTATTACCGTATAAAAATGATTAATATCAAAAAGCTTTTCAAATATAAAAAATTGATCAATCTATATCCACCATTTTTGGGAGCGGGTATAAGGCTCAAAGAATACTCGAAAGAGGGCAATTCTTATCTTGTTGAAATGAAACTAAGATGGTATAATCGAAATGTGGCGGGCACCCATTTTGGAGGTTCTCTTTATTCGATGTGTGATCCTTTTTTTGTGTTTGCTGCATACTCCTATTTTGGAGATGACTATATTATCTGGGATAAAAGTGCCTCTATTGAATATGTAAGACCCAGTATGGGGACTGTCCGTGCACTATTCGAAATTCCTTTGGATGTGCTAAAAGAAATGAAAGCTGAGGTTGATCAAGAAGGAAGAAAGACTTTCCATTTCAAAACAGATATTCTTGATATGAAGAATAGGGTAGTATCAAAAATTAACAAAGAAATTTATATCAAGAAAAAATAGTTTTTAGAACAAAAAACACCTCCAATGAGAATCAGCATTGAAGGTGTCATCTTAACACATATTACTTTTGTAAGTATGTCTTATTTATAAATACGGATCAAATTGAGCATCATTTATGAAAATGAAAATTTCAATTCAAAAAGGAACGGTGCGGATTGTTGAATCTTGAAATCAACCGTCGTTCCACAAGTTGTTACTGAGCTTCCACTAAATGGAGCGGATGGAATAATACCTGTTACATAACATCCATTACTATCTTGAGTTTTCCATTCTAACGGAAGTGCAAAAGTAGAACCATAAGTTCCTGTTGTCACAGATCTTGGCCCCATACCCAACTCATAAACTGCAGGTAAGGGACTGGCATCATCCATTGCAAAATCCCAAGTGTCAGTTGTTGAAATGTTATACAACCAATAATCAAGATCTTGTGCATATGAATTCACTGAGAATCCGACAGTTAATAGCATAACAAAAAATAAATTTTTCATGATAATTAAAATTTTGAAGTAAGGCCTACTATATACGCTATTCGGCATCTGCGACTAAGTGATTAATTTGAGCATGCGTATCCTGTTTCATGGGGTGGCCCATGATCTTTTTTGAAGTGGAAAATAATAGATTGATCTTAAGTAATAGTCACCTCAATACTAATAAAAAACTAAGCACAGAACATTAAATTGTATCTATAGACAGAAATGCAAATTCATAAAGATGAATAGACAGTTTTAATATAGATCTGAACCTACAAAAACTGACATTATGTACAAAAAGGGACTCTTATGCTTTTGATTATTTCTAGAAAATAATCTTACCAAATTGTGATTGTAATTTGGATTTTTGATCACTTAACATATGTAAAATAGAGACAATTCTTCAGTAATGTAAATATTATTTGATTAATATTCCTTTGTTGAAACAACATGTATATATAGCTCGAATACAGCTTGTTACAAATTTGTAGTTTTTGTTCTTTGGGTATTTTTAACTAGTGGTTTCTGTACTTTAATGAATGGCAATACTACACATTTCATGAATTTTCTTCGTAATCTGAATAATCGAAGAAAGTCAGAATATACAACAGTTTTAAGACAACAAATATATATATATATTAAATTCTTACTTGCCTTGTCAAATGGTAGACAAAACTAGATGAGTCCAGGAAGACTCCTTTGCCGGTACCATAGCCCTATACTTAAGATAAATTGCCCCTTATATCGTTTCCGATTATAATTATAAAGATGGCAAAGGGAATTCTGAGAACTATAGGGCAACAGAATTTGGTGCTATAGATTTTGTATTGAACAATGCCATCAAAGAACAGCGGAATTAGATCAGAGATTTAAAAGCTCAGATAGCTGAAATATTGTTACTCTTAGAATCAACAAAATAAAAGGAATCAGCAATGGTCACTGATTAAGCAGCTCGATCTAAATGTTTGTCATTAGTATATTTTTATTCTAATCATTAACAATGATCATCTTGCACTCGGCTCAGCTTTCAGAAGTGTATGAAAGCAGCATTAAACTAAATTCTAATTATCTATCAATCTTCTACATTATACGAAATCTGTTCGTATTCAGAATTGTCAAATACCGTTGGAGTATCTATCACTTTTGTGACGACAAAGGAAGATTTCTTATTTTTCTTTTTGGTTTTTGATTCTGACTTAAGCGCCATGCCATTTGGCATTTTATCCTTCTGGGTAGTAGGCATCATATAGGAAAGAAACTTGCTGTGGGATTCTTTCCAAGAAATTGGAAACTCTATGGCAATATATGCTTTTGTTATTGTCTTCTCATCTTCGATTCTCCATTCTTCGCATTTATAACCTTCTATCTTTTTAGTTTTACCCGTTCTTTCCATAGTGCTTTCCATATCCTCTTCCTTCACATTGGCTTTTATATACGCTCCTCCAAAAGTCATCATATTTGGCATAGCCGTTACTTGTTTCTTGCCATCCTCTTCAGTATATGTGGCGATCACATCGTTTGTAAGATCAATTATAATCAAACCAGGATTATCTTCTGAGAGATGTCTTATGCCTATTAACGATCCATCCTTTGTCAGCATAAACTCTATTTTTGACTCTTCGCCATCGTAATCTTTGGTATCTGCAAGTAACACCATATCAAATGTGTAATTGGCTGGTAAGTCAACAGGAATCATGAAAGCCTTCAAGAATCCATTGTAATCCGCAGATGATGTTCTTCCATTAATACTGTCTGATTCATATCTCTCGCGTAGCATTTCATCAGTAGCATCATCCACAGCTTTTACTGTAGCTTTTTCTATCTCTCGATAGATTGCGTCATTTATTTCATCACTTATCTGATCCGCAATTTTATCGGTTGCTCTTTCAAATATTTTTCCGAGAATTTGGGAATTCCCTGATTGCATTGAAGTTCCAATAAGTAATAATACAAGAATAATATTTTTCATAAGGCCAACTTTTGTTTTGTGAAAATACTGAATTTTTGAAGGATTGTCTTTCATAATTGTGTTTTCTGACTCTTTCAATGATTATTCCGTTTGTTTTAGTGATTTTTGTCTCAATTTTTATTAAAGTTAACCCATTAACGATAGATTGAAATAGTAAATGTTACAACCTTATATTTAAGTATTAATAATGAATTCTGGACAGGAGATATTTATCAACGACATAACCCAAAGTTGGAAAACTGTATTTTTCTTTATATATAATTTGCCTTCTGTTATATTTTGGGGCATAAGAATTAAAGGAATTACCCTTCATAAATGTGTAGTTACAATTCCATATAGCTGGAGAACAAAGAATCCATTCAATTCTATGTATTTTGCAGCACAGGCAGGAGCTGCGGAATTGTCTACAGGTATATTAGTTAAAGCATCTCTTCAAGGGAGAGGGAAGTGGTCCATGTACGTAACCGGATTTAAAGCTGAATATGGAATTACTGCCAAATCAAGGGTTACTTTTACATGCGAAGTAGGAGATGAATTAGAAAAATTAATTGCAGAAATAGAGAGGGCAGGAAATCCTCAAGAAATTACTTTAGTAAGTACTGGTAAAAACCTATATGGTGAGATGGTTTCTAAATTCTATATCACTTGGTCATTAAAAAAGAAATAGAATGAAAATTACAGTCGAAATGTCCCTTTATCCATTATCTGAGGATTACACAGAGCATATTATAAAATTCATTAAATCAATGAAGTCTTATGCTACGCTTCTAGTCAGAACAACGGCAATGTCTACTTATATCTCTGGTGAATACAAAGATGTAATGAATATGCTCAACATAGAATTAGAGCAGCTGTATCAAAATGTGCCTGACAGCTGTACGGTATTCAAAATAATACCGAAAGATTTGAATGTTGAGAGTGGGTTTCTAGACTTTTAAATTAGCTGAACAATGAATCTACGAATGCTTTTTTGTTGAATATTTGTAAATGTTCCATTCCTTCACCTACCCCGATGTACTTAATAGGAATTTTGAAGATATCTGAAATCGCTAGAACGATCCCTCCTTTGGCTGTACCATCTAATTTTGTAAGTGCAATAGCTGTTACATTTGCCGCTTCAGTAAATTTTTTGGCTTGTTCTATCGCGTTTTGACCCGTTGAAGCATCTAGGACGAGTAACACTTCGTGCGGAGCACCAGGAAATTTTTTATCAATTGATTTCTTGATTTTGGTCAGTTCATCCATCAAGTGCCGTTTGGTATGAAGTCTTCCCGCTGTATCTATAATGACTGCATCCAGGTCCATATTCTGAGCAAACTGTACTGTTTCGTAAGCAACTGCTGCTGGGTCTGTATTCATTCCTTTCGAATAGAAGAATACACCTGCTCTCTTTGCCCATATTTCCAATTGGTCAACGGCAGCTGCTCTAAATGTATCAGCGGCACCGAGGACAATCCTTTTTCCTCTTTTGTTATATTGGTGTGCGATCTTACCTATTGTCGTAGTTTTACCTACACCATTAACGCCGACTACTAGCGTTATAAATGGTACATCGTCCGTTGCAAATTCAAAGTCTTCAATATCATCAGTCTTATTTTCTGTTAATATTCGAACTATCTCATCTTTCAAGATTCCATTCAGATCACTGGTGTTGATATATTTATCTTTAGCAGCTCGTTCTTCAAGTCTTGAGATAATTTTGATCGTTGTATCTAAACCAACATCAGAGGCGATCAATATTCCTTCTAATTCGTCTAGAAATTCTTCATCTACACTTGACTTGCCGGCAACAGCTTTAGAGATTTGAGAGAAGATACTGCTTTTAGTTTTTTCTAATCCTTTATTAAGGTCTTCTTCCTTTTCTTTGGTGAAAAACTTGTTAAAAAAACTCATATTGAAAAATTAGTCTTGTTAATTATTTATTGCAATTTGTAAATATAGAACGATTTTAAGGGAGTTCGGTTTAGTCCAAGAAAAAATAGATGAACACTACTGATAGGCCGCTAAAATTACATAAATCAATTAGAATAGTACTAATTGATAGGATTGATATGATATATAACCATAAACACCAAAAGGCCTTTCAGTTAAGAAAAGCCTTTCATGTATATTTTATGAAGTTGCAATTGACTTTAAGTCAATTACTTGTTCTCAGCGAAAAATTCTTTCACTTTATCTTTGTGAACCATTACTTCTTTGTAAGTGTACTTTCCAGATACAGGGTTCTTGATGCTTTTCACAACTTTAACCATGTCTCTACCAGATCCAGTAAGAGCACCTCTTTTACCCGTTCTTGAGTTTTTCGATACTTTAGCCATTATTATTTAATTTCTTTATGAAGAGTATACTTCTTTAAAATAGGATTGTACTTCTTAAGTTCCAATCTATCAGGAGTATTTTTTCTGTTTTTTTGTGTTACGTACCTAGACGTACCTGGCATACCAGTCGATTTATGCTCTGTGCACTCAAGTATGATCTGGTTTCTGTTACCTTTTGATTTCTTTGCCATTTCCTGCGTATTTTATTATAAGTATTCCCTTGAGAAGTAATCTTGGGAGAACACATTCTAAACTATTATTGGATTTCGAATTAAAGCTTTACACCTGTTTCTACTCCTTTAGCTTCTAATTTTTTCAAATATGCTAAAAGACCTAACTTATTGATAGTTCTTAATGCATGTGAAGATACCTTTAATATTACCCATCTATCCAATTCAGGAATGTAGAACTTCTTCTTTTGAAGGTTCGGTAAAAATCTTCTTTTAGTCTTTCTATTTGAGTGAGAGACATTGTTACCTGCTATAGGTCTTTTTCCTGTTAATTGACAAACTCTAGACATCGTTTTATCTTTTTTTATTATTTCTTGGTGACTCCGGAAGGATTCGAACCTTCAACCGCTTGATTCGTAGTCAAGTACTCTATCCAGTTGAGCTACGGGGCCATTTACTTAGGTAAATATTTCGTATTCCTCTATCACCTTTTTTTTATTCGAGGTGCAAAGATACATTTATTTTTTAATTCAGAAAGAAAAAAGAGTATTTGTGTAAATTTTTTTTTATTCTCTAATTGTTGATAAAAAGCTTCTCTGTGCTGATTTTATTGTCATTATATATAGAAATAAAGTATATACCTGTTGGTGGATTAGGGATATTTATTATAATTTGCTTTCTGCCAATGGAAGGAGGAGTAAAGTCTGTATGGCTTATTGTCTTTCCTGCAGTGTCTGAAACCAATAAACTGTATGGGCTTTCATCCGGTGTAATATAGCTAATTTGCAAGTTATTATTTTCCTGTTGTTGAATTTTTGTTATCTCGAGTGGCCCTTTTGCGGATGGAAGTTGCAGCTCTGAGCAAACTTCCTGTAGCTTTTCCATAGCATTATAGATATTTAGTCTACCACCTGTTGTAGTAATACCTTCCAATGTACTATTGGGCGTTACTCCTGTTAAAATTGCATCCCGTATTTCTATTGCCGCCTGACTAGGGTTGGTAAATGCCATATCTGCAAGTGATTGACATGGGGCGCTGTATAATAAACCAATAGTTCCTGCAACGTGTGGTGTAGCAGCTGATGTTCCACTAAAATTTTGATCATATCCAGCGTTTACATCAAGAGCGAATGTTCCTCTACCTGGTGCTCCCAGATCTATATTCAGTGCTCCATAACCTGCATTTGTCACTTTTGTGTCTTCAATATCGACATTAGTCACAGAAATTAAATAAGGACTTTGGCATGTTGTAGGAATATCTCCCTCAATGTCTACATCTCTATTTGCATTAGTTGTAGCTCCTGCAGATAATATACCTTGTTCTCCTAATGCATCATACATTTCACACCATGCCATAAGATTGGGAGATGTCGGAAATGCACTGTCTATTCCTGCCGAATAGTTTGTCGCAACGATGAATGCACCCTCTGCACCATTAGATTCGTTGAATTGTCTTCTTAAGTCTAACACATATTGATAGCTAGCTATAACATCGCTTACAGATCCTATTCCTGAGATTGGTAATATCTTTACATTCCAATTTACACCAGACACTCCGAGTTCATTGTCAGTCTTTGCTCCAATTATTCCAGAGACAGCTATTCCATGGTTATTTTCAAAAGGATGGCGATCATCTTGAAATTGACCATTCCAACCAACGTGATCATCAATATATCCATTATTGTCATTGTCTATTCCATCATCAGGAATTTCATCTGTATTATATAAAATCTGATCTGCTATTTCAGGATGGTTGAGATCAAATCCGTCATCAAGAACCGCAATTACAATTTCTTTTCCATTAATATCAGATCCTCCGGTTGTTACGTCCCAAGCAGCAGACGCTTCTATCAACTCTAAACCCCATTGCAAATCATAATATTCATCATCAGGAGTAGCTCTGGTATGCGTTCTCATATTATAACCCCATCTTTTTACAATAGGGTTGTTATTTAATGATTGCTCAAATTTGATATCTTTTCCTTTGGCTGTTTGTATCTCAACTACGTTGAGATCGGCACTCAATACTCTTGATCTAGAGATCGAACGACTTTCAGTTTTGGTTATTTGATCAAGAAATCTATCAATTTGGCCTCTTTTTAAAGTGATGATATATTCATTTTTGATTTCTTGTCCATTAATATTAAATGCAGCAGTGATAAGAAAGCACAGTAGTATAAATCTTGTCATTCGTTATTTTTTGTAGTAATTGATCATTATTGGAACAGTATTACATTCACTAAACGTATTCAGTGACCAAAGATAATATATCAAATTAAGAATTCTATTTTGAGTACATAATTCAACCCAAACACGATGTTTGATTGACTATTTGTCTTTGAGAATGTATTATAGTTGATTTTGGTTCTTTTTTTCGATCTAAATCATTTTTCAATTAATGTGCTTGTTATGAGTTTAATAACGAACGTTTTGGGCTTGGTTACTATGCTGAAAGGTACTTCTCTCATGGCCTCAGAAAGTTGATATGTAGACTTTGCATATCTTTTAGAAAGATCTTAAGGTAGAAAGTTAAGTATAAAACAACTAAGCTTAGCTTGTTGAAACTAGAAGCGATTTTGTCATAAATGTAGAATATTCGGTATTTGTGTAGTGTTGAAGATTTTGATATCAAACACAGAAATAGATATTTTATTCTTATCATTTCACATACTTTGACAACAATATCACAATTCAATGTTTATAATTGATTAATTTTGCACCACTTAAGCTAAAATAAGATGAAGAGTTATGAGTAAAAAAGGAAGAGTATTGGTGGCAATGAGTGGAGGGATCGACAGTACAGTTGCTGCTATGATGTTACATGAAGAAGGATATGAGGTAGTTGGTATTACCATGAAGACATGGGATTACGCGAGTAGTGGTTCATCAAAGAAGGAAACTGGATGCTGTAGTCTAGATAGTATTAATGATGCTAGAGAAGATGCTGTCCAAATGGGGTTTCATCATTTTATTATTGATATCAGGGAGGAATTTGGCGATTATGTTATCGATAATTTTGTAGAAGAATATATAGCGGGACGCACACCAAATCCTTGTGTGTTGTGCAATACGCATATAAAGTGGAATGCTTTGATAAAAAGAGCAGATGCTATGGATTGTGAATTTATTGCTACTGGACATTATGCAGTGATCAAAGAGCATGAAAATCGGAAATTCATATCAAAAGGAAAAGATGATCGTAAGGATCAGAGTTATGTGCTGTGGGGCTTAGGTCAAGAGAGCCTTGAGCGAAGTGCTTTTCCATTGGGAAATTATACTAAGCCAGAAATCAGACAAATGGCAAAAGATTGGGGACATGAAGCACTTTCAAAGAAAGCAGAAAGTTATGAGATCTGTTTTGTACCTGATAATGATTATAGAGGGTTTTTAAAGCGACGTGTGGATGGATTAGAAGAGAGAGTAGCCGGTGGAATTTTCTTAGACAAGCATGGTAATAATCTTGGAAGCCATGATGGCTATCCTTTTTATACTATCGGACAAAGAAAAGGGCTAGGGGGCGGATTTCTTACTCCCAAATATGTCACAGAAATAATTCCTGAAACAAATACCGTAATACTAGGTGATGCAGTAGACCTATTTAGAAATGGGATGCAAGTAGGGCAAATAAACATGCAAAAATATGCTTCATTGCCTTCAAATGGGCTAGAGTTGACAACGCAAGTAAGATATAACGATAAAGGAGTGCTCTCCACAGTTTCGAATAATGGACTTGATGTGCAGGTAGAATTCCATGCAAATGTTAGTGGAATAGCTCCAGGACAATCGGCAGTTTTCTATGAAGGTGATGATGTAGTAGGAGGGGGTATCATCTCTAGAAGTGGACTGGCACATAATAACTAGTCCTATTTGTAAGTTAATATTACAACTAGGTAATAATCTAACTATCATGAAAAAATTATTATTGCTAATCTTAACGATGAATATTGCTATTTCTTGTGGCGGAAATGTAATCGAAGAACCAGATGTAGATAATTTTGGATATCAGTTCTATCCACTATCTGTAGGAAATGAATGGGTCTATCAAGTAGACAGTTCAAGAATTCAAGGAAAGAATGTAATTCATACATCTTCTCAAATTAAAGAGCGCATTAAAGAGCTCATATCAGAAGATAGCAGCAGCAAGGTTTATTCCGTAGAAAGAAGTTTCAGGAAATCGATTCAGGATAACTGGAGAATAACTGATATTTGGACAGTCGAAATTGATGCTGGTCGAATAATAAGGAATGAAGAAAATCAAAAGTTTATCAAATTGATTTTTCCTAATATTAAGAGTACCAGTTGGGATGGAAATGTTTTTTTTGATGATAATCGCCCTTTTTACTCAGGGGCTGATTTCATAGACAAATTCTACTTGGACTGGAAATATAAGATTACTGCAACTGATACTACTTTGCAATTAGGGAGTACAATAGTACAGGACGCTATTGAAATAACTCATGTGAATGAAAGCGACATTGCTGGAATAAATAATAGACTCTCAATTGAATATTTTGCACCTAATGTAGGACTTGTAAAGAAGGACCTAAAGGCTTTTTATTCTGGAACTGGAATTGGATTTGCGTCTGATAGCCTATGGTTAGCAAAAGGCGATAAAGGGCTGATTTTTACGCAAGAATTAATCTCATATATAATAAAATAATGCGAATACTAGAATCTTTAATATTGTGCTTTTGCTTGGGAATAATTCTATTTATTTCATGCGGTAAAAACGAAATTGAAATCCCAGATGATGCAGTTTTTGGATATGAATACTTTCCTTTAGAAGTAGGATATGAATGGGTCTATGCTGTGGATTCTGTATTAATCATCCAAGGAGGAACTAAGAATAAAGTTAGCTCTTCATTTATCAAAGAAGAGTTGATAGAGATACTGAAGGATACGGAAACTGAAAAGGAGTATAAAATACAGAGAAGTTATAGAAAGGATTCGATTTCTCAATGGCGGATCAGAAACATTTGGACAATCCGAAGAGATGAAAGAAGAGCAATTAGAAACGAAGGAAACATCTCTTTTGTAAAATTAGTATTCCCCGCAGTAGACGGAGCAAAATGGGACGGACATATATTTTTTGATGATGAAAAGGAATTCCCTGTAGCAGCAGATAACCTTAGGATTTACAAGGGGTGGGAATACAAGATTAACAATGTAGGTTCCAAATCTGTTGGAGGTATACTATATCTTGATGTTTTAGATATTGCACATATAGATGAATTTTCCTTTATTAGTAAACGATTTAGCACTGAATCTTATGCAAAAGGCATAGGGTTGGTAGAGCGTAAGATGGAAATTTTCGATACTCAAAATGGCAATGAATCTCTGCCTTGGATAGAGCGTGCAGAAAAGGGATTTCAACTCACACAAACTTTAGTTTCATTTAAGAAAAATTAGATATCCTTGGAATATATTACTGTAGGAAAATTAAATAAATCATTTGGCACCAAGGGACAGATAAGAGTGGTGCCAGAAAAGGCATTTAAGTCCGACTTGGAGAATAACGAAGTATGGTTTGTTGAGAAAGCAGGCAATTTGATTCCATACTTTGTTGAAAGTTTAGATGAGTCAGTTCATTTTTTAGTGAAATTTGAAGATGTAGATGCTCCAGAAACTGCAAAAAAGATTACTGGCTGTATTTTGAAACTACGGAAAAAGGATGTGTCATACAAAGAAGATATAGAAGGAAACGATCTAGATAAATTAGTTGGTTTTAATATTAAGACCGAAGCTGGTCAAATTATAGGTAAAATTCAATCTATTGAGGAATATCCCCAGCAGTTGATGGCTATCATTATGGATGATAATCAAAATCGACTATTAATTCCGCTGGCATCGGAATTTATGATCGATCTAGATGTATCCAATTCACTTTTGATAATGAACCTTCCTGAAGGACTAATTGAAAGTCAATTAGGATAAGAATGATCTCGATAAGGCGGCTTGATTCTGTGTTTTTCAAGATAATAATGTTAATATCAAACATTATTAAACACCTAAGGGCTTAACTTTGTATACTAGTTGACAAACAAAATGAAACTTAGGATTAGATTAAAAGATAATCTTATATTTGTAGGACCAAATACTGAGAAAGTATTGTAGGAACGATTGTGGAAATTTAATTGAATTTCGTTTCTTTAATAAATCTCGAATGAAATTGTAGTTAAATTGTATTTACACCGGATAACAATATTGATTTTTTACCTACTAGCATCTTTTAGTCTTGATGCACAGGAGCATGAATTTCGATTTTATCTAGGAGCAAATTACTATCAAGGAGATTTGGCTTCATCTACCCATAAATTTAGTTTTTCTCAAGGTCAAATCGCTTGGTCTGCCATGGTAGGCACAAAACTGAGTGATATCTTTAAAGTGAATGCAAAATTCATGACAGGCAAACTGGTAGGTCGTGATTCTGATTCAAAAAATTTGTCAAGAAAACAGAGAAATTTAAGTTTTGAGAGTCCTCTCTATGAATTCGGTATCAATACTGAGGTAAATATCAATCATTTTCTAAAGGGATTAAATAAATATGGTATAAAAATATACTATACTGCAGGCATCAGTTTATTCCATTTTAGTCCTAAAGCATTTAAAAGAAATGAATTTGGAGAGGTAGGAATTGTTGATTTGCAACCTCTTGGAACGGAAGGGCAAGGTTTATCTGGGTTTGATGATAAGTACAGCCTTACTCAAATAAATATTCCTTTTGGATTAGGTTTTAGATTTCATCTTTTTGATAATCTTGAAATGGGAATAGAGATTGTTCCAAGAATTACGTTTACAGACTACATAGATGACGTTAGTGGGAGTTATGTTTCTTACGATGATCTAATGGCAGCTAATAGGCCTGTAGCGGCTATGATCTCTAATAGGACTGGTGAGTACTTTGGGACGGGTGTAGTAAATCTCCCAACTGGTTCACTGAGAGGGAATCGTAATGACAACGACTGGTATTCCTTCACTGGAGTCTACTTATCATACAATTGGGGCGTCGGGTATAAGCCTATGAAATTCAATACGAAATCACTAGAGGAAGACGCGTCGGAGCCTCAAGAGCAAGAGGGACGAAGCAAAATCATTCGATAATTTATTTTCTCTAAAGATCTTATTTTTACACACTACCTTATAAATTCAATTAATCCTCAAACATTTTATGGCATATTGTTGTTACATCTTCATGAAATGGTAACTTTTGGAGCTGTTATTTTTGGTGAGTGAAAGCGCTTGTTCAAAATAGAAAATGGGTTCCTATTGTGGAGTTTAGATGGACGGGAGGAAAAGATAAAAAACCGACTATAGGTAGATATGCTATGAGTTGACCAGACATACAGAAATTATACAAATGGATTAGCGTAAATCTACTAAGTTTTTTGAGGCATTGTCAGCGGGTTTGGGGCTAAAAATATTCATACAAGCTCAAAGCAACAAGGAGTAGATAGAGGAACTCAGTATCAATTTGTCTTGATGATAAACAGATAATAATTGCAGAAAGGTCGAAGATAGAATTTGCAGCATTGGCTTGGGACAATCCAATAGTAACTGAAAGAATTAAATCAGAATCGTTCTATGTTGCAGAATCTAACTACCAAGGTTACAATAATGGGCACGAATAAACACCGAATTGTAGTATTGTAATCAATCTAAAATTTGCTAAATTGAGAGCAAAATTTGCTAAAATATTAGAAAAAGAATATGTCTGAGAAATTCAATGAATTAACAGCTGAAGAAAAACGAGTAATCCTGAACAAGGGGACGGAAAGAGCGTACACGGGAGAATACGATAAACTTGATGATATTGGAACATATATCTGCAGACAATGTAATGCTCCTTTGTATGAATCAGACATGAAGTTTAATTCTGGTTGTGGATGGCCCGCTTTTGATGATGAGATTGAAGGTGCCGTAAAAAGAGTGCCAGATGAAGATGGTAGAAGAGTAGAGATCGTCTGTAATAACTGCGATGGTCATCTCGGACATGTGTTTGTAGGCGAAAGATTGACATCAAAAAACACAAGGCATTGTGTTAACAGTATCTCAATGAAGTTTGTGAAAGGAAAGTGATTCGTTTCAAAGCAATAATGTCTTCATAAAATAGTTTCTTACATTTACAAAACAATCAAATGTAATAAAACAGTATTGTTGCAAAATTTCACAAAAGACACCACACGAGCATATCAAGCACTTCAAGCATTCCGCTTAGGAGCCTCAATTCTATTGAGTATTGTACTTGTAAAGCTTGCTTTTACAAAATCAGAAATAGGAAATTTTGAGTGGTTTTTATTTTTAACCAATGCTGTTTCTTTTTTTTGGTCTATGGGGCTGCTAAATGCATTTAAGAGTTACATTCCAACAAAAAGCAAAAAAGAGGAGGCTTCACTTATAGCAAACATTGCCCTTATTTTCCTTGGATTGGGAATCCTAGCAGTTACAGGATTGTACTTCACGGACTACGGAAGAGAATTGATGAACCAAGGCAATTGGATTTACTTCTGCATTTTCTTAATATTTGGGATTTCAGCTTCAATTACGGAGCACATTTTGATAATAAAGGAAAGTTCAAACAACCTTTTCTACTATGGGTTAGTATCTTACGCTACATATCTTATTGGATTATCAACAATAGCTTTATGGTACCATAGTATCAATTCATTGTTTGTTTTTCTTGCCTTTTGGGCATTTCTGAGATTCATTTATGGGATCATAATAGTATCTAAATATGGAGGTTGGACTTTGGATTTATCTTCAGCATTGAAATTTTTAGTATATTCTGCTCCACTAGTGATTCACGTATTACTTGGTGGTGGAATGGAGTATGTAGATGGGTATTTGGTAGATGTTTATTATTCAAGAGATGATTTTACCGTCTTTAGATATGGTGCTAGAGAATTGCCTATTAATACTATTTTTATTACAGCGATGGTAGCAACAATGATCCCGCTCGCAGTCAGCAATCTTAATCTTACTTTAATTGATTTAAAGGCAAGATTGAATAAGTTGATGCACTGGCTTTTTCCAGGTAGTATAATTTTGGTTTTGACAAGCCCACTAATATTTCAAGCAGTTTATAACGATGGGTTTCTGAAATCAGCATTCGTGTTTAATATTTATCTACTCATTCTTTGCAGTCGTTTAGTTTTACCGCAAGTTGTATTGTACGCAAGACAAAAGAATAGCATCCTAATGTGGGTGGGTCTTTTAGAGTTAATTGTAAACATATCATTGAGTCTTTACCTCATCCAAGATTACGGGATACTAGGAATTGCTTTTGCGACTGTGATCGCTTATATCGTCCAAAAAATTGCACTTGTCCAGTATTGTAAACGAAGATTAAATGTACGTTTATCAGAGTATCTTGATACAAAAACACACATGCTTTATTCAGCAATACTTTATTCAGTATTTGTTTTTTCATTTTACATTTATCACTAGTTTCAAAAGGTATTTTTTTTGAACTCAACTATGTTTATTCAACTTTAGCCAAGTAATAATTCTATACTGTACATGGTAAATATCTAAGAATACCTAAGGTCATTATCCAAAGCGAGACTAAATATATCGTAAGGGGAATTCTGAAATGAGATAGGAGTAATTCCGACCTTTTTTTGAAAACACCTTTCACAAGTTCTGGTAAATGGAGGTTCTAAAAGTGTTAAGATGGCAAAAGTGTTTGAGGCAAGATGTAGCTTGTGCAACTAATACTCGTACATGAGTGGTATGGGAGATGGCTTACGCAGCAATCGCTAGTTGCGTAGCAAATGCCAGTGGATTTAGTTATTTGGTATATCCGTTATAGTAAAGAGGCAATACAAGTCTAGATTGGTGTGGCAAAAGGGATGGCTTCTGGCACAAACGTCCGTTGGGCAGATAACGCACGTTTGTATTTTGGTTCGTTTTTATGATAATGCAAAATATGCACTCCTGTCGCGGCGAGCCAGTACACTGGTTTGAAAATCAATGATGAATTACACCGTTTTACATTTTTCTATCAACAATATTGAATTACCCTTTAATCAACTTCGTAGAAAGATTAATACCATCACCATTTACATGGATAAAATAATTCCCATTATTTAATTGATTTGAGTTGATCAAAATTTTGTGTGCTCCGATGCCAAAATATTCATTTGATCTCAATTGTCTAATCAATCTACCTTCTAAATCTAGAATACTAATACTTATAGTCTTTCCACTTGCAAGATTAAAATCAATTGCTGCTAGCCCTTGAGTAATAGGATTAGGATAAACAGGGTTTATCCAATTTTCATTGCCTATAGTTGGATTGTCTGTCGAAGTAGGATCACTGAAAACTACATTTTCATCTCCTTCATTGTACGGTATGCTTAATATTGGCAAATAGTACATTTCATCTTTTGTTCCTTCGCCCCATGAGACAAATACTGGTGGGTTTGAAGGGTTTTGTGGATTGCTAATCGTATTGTCATATTTAGCAATAGCATGTATTGTAGATCCTTGAAGTGCTGGGATTAACCTTGTGAAATAATATCCTCCTTGCCAGTTAAAATCCCAATTTTCTATTTTTATCATATTGATTTCATTGCCATCTGGATCTTCTAACCACACCTCCCAATCCGTCCCGAGATAATGCATATGCGGAGAAAGACCAATCAAACTTCTATCTTCATTTAGAGTCCACGTCCCATGAAATTCTTTCTTCTGATTTGGTGGAATGACAAAAGAGAAAAATCCTCCTGGTAGATCAAATGGCAGCATAATTCTATCATCTACAAATCGCTCTATTTCCTCTTCAGTTTCATCAGCAAAAAAGACATTAACTTTCGATTTGTCAGAAGCATCGACTGGCCAAGGAGCGTAGTGCATCTGTACAACTAAGTCCGCGCCAGCTGACATTTTTTGTCCTAGACCATCTGGATAGTAGATAGGTTTAGTGCCAGGGACGTAACCAGGGTATTGATCTCGATTAAGTACTTCATCAGTACCAAATCCTCCAAAACCAACAAACCCATATTCAGGTGTTTGTGCATCATATGAAGCTGCCGTTCCTCCAACATCTTCGAAAAATAGCGCATGATGTACTATTTGACTATTTCCGGGCCTTAACTCTATAGCCTTGATGACTTTGTTTTCTGTTAGTCCGGTAGGCAGAACAAAGTAACGATACTCATCTTGATTATTTCCCGGATGAATGTGTGCTTGATCAAATTCCAATATCAAATCTGGTTCTCCTAGAAGTGACTCTTCTGGAAAATCAGGTAAATCTGGCTCTTCTGTACTATTTCCATATGTAGCTCCTTGATCTACCCAATCAATGATGTTTTGTTTTTCAGAATCTGTAAGAAAGTACTCTCCAATGAAGTGACTGTACTCTGGATCTGGTTTCCAAGGTGGCATATATCCTGTAGAAACGACTTCCTTTATTATACCTGCTCGATTAAGTGCGTCATCATATGAGGTCAACGTAAATGGTCCTATTTCTCCAGTCCTATGGCAAGATGCACACTTATTATATATAATGCTTGCCACATCCTTTGTGAATGTTTTCTGTCCAGTGGAAGTATAGATGAACGATCCAGTGAAGACGAGCATATAGAATAACTTATTCATTTTCAATAGTATTTATGAGATGAAACGCATGGAATTAACCAAATTTACAAAATCTGTAGCTAAGCTCTATTTATTTCGGCTAATGTTATCATTATAATTGATAAAACAGCCAATTGGCTCGGCGTAAGGGGTTAAAACTTCCTTGGAATCAAGGGTTTGTTCAATTGCATTGATGAGTTCATGTTCAGTAACGATATTTCGCCGCTTTCCTAGGCGTACAAATTTATTGTCAATTCTACCTTGATAGATTATTTTCTTCGTTGTGTTGTTGTATAATATTACCTCTGGAGTCACCACAGCATTCCATTTTTTGGCCTGTGCTTTATGATAGTCAGTCTGTAATGGAAATTCTATCCCATAAGTTTTTTTAAAAAAATCTATCTTTTTCGGCTTTGAAGAAAAATTAGGAAAATATCCTAGGAAACTGATCCTCGATCCATATTCAGTATATAGATCATTCAATAATGTGGTATAATTAAGACAAATTGGACAATCGTCCAATAAAAAGAGGTAAAGGGTTAAGCTATCTGTACTGGATTGTTTCTTATTGACATCTCGAGATTGAGATGTTCCCATCTGCAGAGCAAAAAAAAGCAAAATAACTATTATTCGCATGCTCTAAATTTTATACTATGAAGTCATTTTCTAGTGACTTACGGTATGTACGTTAGGGTTGTTTTTATAAATTCTTGTGTAAGAAGCCCATGGGGTACTCTTGTGAAAATCTCCAGAAAAATATGTCATAATCATCTCAAATGTATTTTCATCTTGAAATCCTGGAATTGGTTGGATTACAGATAGTTCTTCATCTAAGAAAACAACAGTAGGGTAACTTAGTTGGCCTTGAGTGATCGCTACAGCAAGTTCATGGTAGCCTTTTCTACCATTTCTAACATATTTATATGTCTGGCCATTAAATTTTATATCCCTCTTTGTCTCAGCGTCGAATCTGATTGCGTAGAAGTTCTTGTTTGCAAAAGTGGCAATTTTATCTTTTTGGAATGTCGCTTTATCCATTTTTTTACACCAAGTACACCATTCAGTGTAAATGTCGACCAAAAATTTCTTTTTGTCTTTCTTGTTCGCAGCTAATGCATCTTCCCACGAGACCCATTTGATCTTGTTCTGAGCAAGTGATTCATTAGAAAAACTAGCAAGAAGAAAAAAAACAAAAGTTATTGTAAAGATACTTTTCATATAGTATTTCTATTAATAAGAGACTATCCTCAAAAGGGTAGTTATTGTTTGAAAATAAAACGCTTCAGTTGATTTTCGTTTCTTTTCTAATCAATAAGGTGTCTAAACTTATACTCAAATAACGTCAGAAATTACGAGCTTACCTTAGATTTTAACCGCTTTAATTATTTTTTAACGAATTACTTAATTGAAAAGTAAAATGATGGAACCCTTCTGAAATAGTATTTTACACTTCTATTTTTTTGATAATATTCACCGTGTCCCCGTCTACTTTAAGCTTGGAATGTAATCTACCATGAATGTGAGGTGCTTTGGTACCATTTTTAATCTTTTGCGATGTATCTATGATGATTGCTTCATCCCAGAGATCAGAT
>CAXBGT010000030.1:0-34435 GCA_963975265.1 uncultured Saprospirales bacterium | reverse complement strand
TATGATAAGTCTGATTGAGCGTGACGGAAAGAAGATTCATACAAGTCAATATAAAGGAATGACAAGGGTCGGGTTCAGTTACGATTGCTCAAGTGTTGATATAGATGTATACCTAAATGAGGTTAGGAAGCGTTTATCATCAAAAGCTTGGTATTTGGATCCTATTGTATCCATACCTTATAATTAATCCCATCTTCTAAATCTTCTCAAATCTTTAAAGACATGATTAGAACAAAAATTGCAGGAATAGGAAAATATCTTCCTGAGCAAGTAGTAACCAATCACGATCTAGCTCAATATATGGATACAACAGATGAGTGGATCCAAGAAAGAACAGGAATCAAAGAAAGAAGATATGCCGTAAAACATCATGAAACTACAACTACAATGGGAGCGGCGGCAGCTAGGCAAGCTATTGAACGAGCGGGTATTACAAAAGAAGACATTGATTTTATAGTGTTTGCTACCATAAGCTCAGATTATTATTTTCCTGGTTGTGGGGTCCTTGTGCAGAGAGAATTAGGAATTTCAAAAGGAGAAATTGGAGCACTAGATATCAGAAATCAATGTTCTGGTTTTGTATATGGTTTAGAAGTTGTTGATCAATTTATCAAAGCTGGAAAATACAAAAATATATTATTTATTTGTTCAGAAATGCATTCAATGGGCATGGACTTTAGAACAGAAGGACGAGATGTATCTGTTATTTTTGGAGACGGGGCGGCCGCGCTTGTTTTGCAACCTACTGATGACGAGACTACTGGAATTTTGACCACCCACGTGCATAGCGATGGTACGCATGCAGAAGAGTTGTCATTGATGAACCCTGGGTGTCACGGAGGTTATCATGTAGGGACAGAAAAATTTGGCTATCCAGATACTGATAAGTTTGGAGGGGTATTCGTTACGCAAACGATGATTGATGAATATATGTTTTCTCCTTATATGAATGGCAAATTGGTATTTAAGCACGCAGTTACAAAGTTTCCAGAAGTGATAAAGGAGGCTTTGGATGCAGCTGGGTTTACAACAGCTGATATTGATATGTTTATTCCACATCAAGCGAATTTGAGAATTAGTCAATTTGTTCAAAAACGGTTAGGTTTGCCTGATGATAGGGTATTTAATAATATTCAGAAATACGGAAATACTACCGCAGCTTCTATACCAATTGCAATGTGTGAAGCATGGGAAGAAGGAAAGATTAAAAAAGGAGACTTAGTATGTGTTGCAGCATTTGGAAGTGGTTTTACCTGGGGAAGTGGGCTGATAAGATGGTAACAGACAAAATTCAATAAAAAAAGCTCCGAAAAATTTCGGAGCAAAACGAACTATCATAAAATAACCAAAACTTACACGAAGGTAATATAGTACATATTAATGAATTATGAAATATGTATTACATTAATAATCAATATTTACTTTATTGTAGGAGGTTTATTTTTCCTAATTAGACTAATTTTCTTCTGCTTTAATACGTTTTATATTAATCAAGAATCTATTAAAGATTCTAATATTTCAAAAGTAATTAAGAATGAAAACTGTTTATATAGTACGTCATGCAAAATCCTCCTGGACAGACATGTTGATGAAAGATATTGATAGACCATTGAATAATCGAGGGAAAAGAGATGCTCCTTTAATGAGCTCTAAGTGTGTGGAATATCAATATATGCCAGGATTACTTATCACAAGTATTGCTCAAAGAGCTCAAGAAACTTGCAATTTTTTTAATAAAAAGTTTGGCTTAGATAAATCTAAAATACAAGTTAATCCAAAGTTGTACCATGCTCCAGAAGATACTTATTTTGAGGAGGCGCAATTAATAGATGACTCAATAAATTCAGTAATGCTGTTTGGCCATAATCCTGGAATTACATACTTAGCAAATAGTGTAAGTGAAAAGTACATAGACAATGTACCTACTTGTGGCGTTTTAGTTATTGAGAGTACTGCGAAAACATGGAGCAAATTTGATCCAATGAATTCAAAGTTGATAAATTTCATATATCCTAAAATGTTTTGATGCGGTATTCAATAGTTGCTATTTTAATATCTTTCCTAATAACATTAAGCTGCGCTAATAAAGAGAAAGTTGGAAATGACCTTCCGATGCCAGAGGAGAAAATTATAGATATCTTAATTGATATGCATTATGCTGGTGAGGCTTCAAGAATTACTAGGAATATCAATCACGATAGTTTGATGACTGTGTATAGAAAGCAAGTATTTGAAATTCAAAAAATTGATAGTACGCAACACAATGAATTAATGAATTTTCTGGAAACCAACTTAGAAACGTTTTATTCGATAGAACAGAAAGTGCATCTAAAAATCAAAGAATTAAAATAATAATAATTGCATTAATCTAATGGTAACCTAAAAATAACTTTCGTGCTCAATCATTGTTGAATAGACCAGTTATATTTACAACATACTAATTTATGATCATGAATACAGATATAAGGGTACTAATCGTTGATGACGAAGAAGACATTGTAGAATTCTTAAGCTATAATCTTAAGAAAGAAGGATACAATGTGGCGACAGCATATAATGGCTTGGAAGCTATAAAAATAGCGAAGTCATTTGATCCTCATCTTATCGTATTGGATATAATGATGCCAGAATATGATGGAATAGAAGTATGTGATATGTTACGGTCTGAGGAACAATTTAACAATACAATCATAGCTTTTCTAACAGCAAGGAACGAGTCTTTTACTCAGGTGACGGCTTTAGAAACTGGAGGTGATGATTTTATCAATAAGCCAATTAAGCCTAATGTATTTAAATCAAGAATAAAAGCACTGTTGAGAAGACACCCTGATCTTGCTAAATCTGCGGATAATTCTACAAAGGTATTTGGCTCGTTAGAGATTAATTTTGAGCATTATAAACTAACAAATGATGGTGTGACCATAAATTTAGCGAAAAAGGAATTTGATTTATTCGCACTCTTAGCATCTAAACCGGGCAAAGTATTCAAACGAGCCGAAATAATGAGCAAAGTTTGGGGGGGTGATGTGATTGTCGGTGATAGGACGATCGATGTACATATTCGAAAATTGCGAGAGAAACTTGGAAGTCACTATATTCACACATTAAAAGGTGTTGGTTATAAGTTTGAACAATAACACTAACTTTTTTTAATTTCATATTTGTGTTAGATAAATTATCGATAAAAAATCTTTCCACGGCGATTACAGCCATATGCAGTTTACTAATCATTATCCTGTTTAGCGTTGTATATCTTAAGAATGATTTAGATATTAATCTATTTCATTATATCGGTGGGATTGTCGTAAGTATAATTGTCCTTTACTTTTTTATTCTTCTCCTTTTAGAAAAATATGTCGATAATAAATTAAGAGTCATTTATAAATTTTTACATAACTCCAAAGCAAAGAGTTCAACTAATCCTATACCAGCCGGTGTAGTGAGTATAGACGATGTAAATAAAGATGTAATAAAATGGGCATCGGACACAGAAAAAAGAATCGAATCATTACAGACACTTGCAGAGTACAGGAAAAATTTTGTTGGAAATGTTTCTCATGAGTTGAAAACACCAATATTTTCTCTTCAAGGGTATCTACACACTTTGTTAGATGGTGGTATTTATGATGAATCTATTAACCTAAAATATATCAATAGAGCTGCTGAAAATGCTGACAGACTTCAACATATTGTCGAGGACCTTGAATCGATAGGGAAAATAGAGTCTGGTAAAATGGAACTTGATGTTGTAGAGTTTGATATTTATGAACTGATTAGGGGTGTCTTTCTTGATCAAAAAAGAATGGCTGATAAACAAAAAGTGAAACTGAAATTAGGTTCTGATGGAGATTTTCCTTTGATCGTAAAAGGGGATGTTGAAGCAATTCGACAGGTGCTCAATAACTTGGTAACCAACACATTGAAATATGGCGATGAAGGTGGCACAACAATAGTTTCTATTTTTGATCTTCATGACCATATACTTGTCGAAATATCAGATGATGGTATTGGAGTTGAAGAAAGACATTTAGAGCATCTTTTTGACAGATTTTATAGAGTAGATAGCAGTCGAAGTAGACTAAAAGGTGGATCAGGTCTTGGTTTATCTATAGTGAAACATTTAGTAGAAGCACATCATCAAACGATTAATGTGAGAAGTACGGTTGGCGAAGGATCCACTTTTGGATTTACACTGAAGAAAGCCTAACTACCTATTCATAAATATCAAGCGCCATTCTAAAAGTATTTGCATGTGCATCTACTATATCTGATATCTTTGGACTATACCCACCTCCCATGCTTACAGCTACAGGGATATCATTTGATTTACACATCTGAAATACGTATTTATCTCTTTCTTTGCATCCTTCTTTCGTAACGGACAGCCTCCCTAACTTATCGCTTTCTATGATGTCAACTCCAGCTAAATAGAATATCATATCAGGTTCTACTTCTTCGATTAACCTAGGTAAAGTGTCCTTTAATCGAGAAAGAAATAAGCTATCTTCAGTTTTATCAGGAAGACCGATGTCAAGATTAGAAGTTTCTTTCCGAGTAGGGTAGTTCCGCTCGCCATGCATACTAAATGTAAATACACGATCATCATTTTCAAATATTTTGGCTGTACCGTTACCTTGATGCACATCGAGATCCACAACTAGTATTTGTTTTGAAATCCCTTCTTGAAGGAGAATGTTAGAACTGATTGCGATATCATTATAGATGCAAAACCCTTCACCTCGATCTGCAAAACTATGATGTGTGCCTCCCGCAATATTCATTGCACAGCCGTTTTCCATTGCATAACGTGCACATTGTAACGTGCCGTTGGCTATGTACTTACCTCGATCAATTAAACTTTTAGCAACTGGGAAACCAATTTTTCTCACTTCTTTTCTATCAAGCGTAAGATTATTTAGTTTGTTAAGATAATCAGTCGTGTGTGTCAATAGAATTTGTTCTTCCGTCAATTTTGATGGACGAAAAAAATGATCATCTGTGACCGAGCCTTCATAAAGCAATTGCTCAGGTATCAGTTCGTACTTTATCATAGGAAATCTATGACCTTCAGGTAATTCATATTTGTAAATAGGAGAATACGCTATTTTGATCATCTATTATCTTACCAAGGTGACATCTCCATAAAGTGTTATGATTTCTTCTCCTTTGAGGACTTGGATTCTGTATACATAAACTCCTGGAGTAGTATCCTTTCCATTTATCGTTCCATCCCAACCTGATTGAATAATTTCATCGCCAGCAACAACAAAGACTTTATTTCCCCACCTATCGAATATCTCCATATTTTGAGGGATACCAATTGCTCCATCAGTAATCGTTAGGTAAAAGTTATCATTTGCGCCATCATTATTGGGACTAAATCCGCTCGGGACTAGATAATCAGGCACATTGTCTTCTATCTCAAAAATGTAATCTAATTCAATTATACAGTCTCCACCAAAGTAAACAATAGCCGTATAGGTTGTCGTTGCAGATGTATTGACGATTGGATCTATACAATCTATGCAACTTAGAGAAGCTATAGGCGACCAAAAAACTGAATCTGCTATACCATCAATTAACATAAGTTGATTGCCGTTTGCTACAATACTAAAATCACCTTCTTCTCCTTCTAGTATTTCATATGCAATCGTCTCTTGACATCCACCATTATCTGTGATTAATAATTCCCCAGTTCCAATTGGAAGTTGAATTTCAATAGGTAATACAAATTCAATGGTATTATTTCCATTATATATGATATTATAAGGAGCAACACCATTTATGTTAGTGATAATAACTGATCCCGAGTCTATGACTTCACAGCCAGCATCTACTTCGAGGAGATCTACTTGCATCTCTCCATAAGTAATATTAACTGTAAATAAAGTATCACACTCGCCATTTTCACCAGATGAAATAGCTGGACCCATGGGATTAGTTCTATTGAAAGTCGTTGCACCAATTTGTAGAAATACATTGTCGTCACAGGTAGAGAAAACAATTGAGGAATCTACATTTGAAATTGAAAAATCTAAATCAATCATTACTATAGTGTCACATTCATTCATGTTGCTTGTGGGTAAAATTACCATATCTACTGGATTTGAAATGTCAAACGTTTCACCACCAATTTCAATACTGAAATTGTCACAAACTGTAGTATCGATCAATATCTCTATCGCATCAACGTAAGTAAAAAAGACATTCAAAATCAAGTCGCATCCATTGGCAGCTCCACCAATGATAGTCGCTGGACCAGAATTCATAGTTTCAGTAAAAAGAATACCTCCCACCTCTTCAGTCTCTCCCTCACATTTTGTTCTGGAGTAATTTTGCATTTCATTTGGAAGTATTGTAATATCTAATGTGACTATGCTGTCGCATCCTCCAGTGCTAGATCCTATAAGCGTTGTGTCGCCGGAAAAACTGCTTGTATAGATGACTCCTAAAACTTCTACAAATTCCCCCTCACATGCCATAATTATAGAATCACCTGGAACTGAAGATAGAAAAGTAAGATCAACAGTAATCATACTATCACACCCGTTGATTGCTGGGATTATAAAGACATCAGAAGAATTACTTTGATTGAAGACTTGTCCCCCTATCATGACATCTTCGCCAAAACAATGCGTGCTTTGAAAGAGTGAATCAGAATTTTCATTTACTGATAAAGTTGTATCAAGAGAAGGAAGGTAAACACAATTGGAGTTATTGAGTAGTACACTATCAAAGGTAATTAGGTAGCTGTTTCCAGGAATTAAAAAATTATTCATTTGACTTCCATTACCTTCACACAACTCTACGCTTAATGGTGAAGATACATCAACGAATGTAGCTGTTCGATTGTCAGTGAACCCGTCGTCTCCTGATATACTATAATATGCAGTATATTCCTCTACACCAGTAGCCTCAACATGCAATGTGAAAGTAGCACAATCACCAGGGCAAATAGCATTTTTGTCAATAGCCAAGCTCATAATCGGTATAGTTGCAACTGTAATCAAGATGTCAGCTGTGTCGAAAGGACAAGTGACTCCATTTCCTACAACATATATATACTCTTGGACCCCAGATTCTCCCGTAAAATCAATTGTTGTATTTGTGATTTCCACATTTTCAAAATAAAAGCTACCATTAGGAGCTGCGGCAGGGTCAATAATATCTTCAAGATCAATAACTAGATCACCACCACATAATTCCAGCGATTGTTCTTCTCCAGCACTTGGACCATCAATGACCGTTATGGTAATCACTGCCGTGTCGTCAGGACACTGACCACTTCCGGCTAGTACATGATATACAGTGTATACTCCACCGGGAACCAGCGAGCTATTAAAATTTCCAATAATCTCCAGACCTCCGCTTATCGTAGGTTCAGAGTACTCACCTAAGGAGGAATTATTATTTAAAACTGAAGAGAGAACAAGTACAGAACCAGCGCAGATAGTTGCACCAACATCATCCCCTGCTTCTATCTCAGAACCTGTGATTACTGAAAAAATGGAGGTGTCTGCACCACAAGAAGATGATGGGTCGCCTACGATATAATTATAAACGATTAGTCCTGGATTATCAGTTGTGAAAGATGCATTTGCGGGATCAAATGGTGCAGGCGTGCCAGTATTATCAACAAATATTCCTCCTTGATCAGGATTTCCTAAGATCTCGTAAACATTGACGCCTGAAATATTTTCACAAACAGCCAATAATGTATCAACTCCAGCATTCACAAATCCTATTATATTTACGCTCAATGTGGCCGAAGTATCCGTACAGATAGTATCATTAATAATGTAGTCAAATGTATAAGCGCCTGCCAATAAAGATGAAAAGTCAACCATGGTGCTATCACTAATTATCGATGTGCTATTTTCAATCCACACACCAGTCGTATCAGATGGGCTTCCTGCTAATAACTCATTTATATTGTATAACGTTGGATCACCTTCACAAATAACAATAGATGAATCTAAGCCAGGGAATTGTGGTTTGGCCACGGTAATCATAAATGGAATTTCAATAATACATCCAGGGGTATTATCATAAATATAAATAGTAGAATCTTGAGTAATTGTGTCTCCTACACTGATCTCTTGTCCGTTTCCACCACTCAATTCATAATACGTTTCATTGCCAGTCAAGTCAAAGCCTTCTATAATTCCAAGAAAGAAAGTATCACAAACTATAGTATCAGGGCCAGTAGTAATCACACTACCTGGAGTTATGTTTACCATGAAGGATACTTCAGCGCCTGAGCATATTGGATCAAAAATAAATATTGTTGTACTTGCTGTTATGTTTTGTCCAACTGGTAGGATTGAACCTCCACCATTTGTTTCTGTATAGTAATTGGCATTGTCTATATTGGTGCCTGAAATAGCGGGTAGAATATAAGCTCCACAAGCAGTTATTGTGCCTGGGTCATCTATCGTTCCTGCCGTTTCTATAGTGAGTTCTAAGTCAAATTCTTGTTCACAATCCTCAACACCACCATATAAGTAGAGCGTAGTGCTTGAAGATATTGCGTCACCTGCCATAAATTGAGTACCCATACCTCCAGGCATAGAATAGTACCCTGCATTTGGAGGGATTTCATTGCCCACTATGACTGGTAGAATGATATCACCACAGTTGGAAAGATCACCAGGGTTTGTCATGTCTGGCTGAATACCATAAGATATTGTTACTGGATCACCTAAATTGGTCATATCAGCACAATCATTATCTGGATCAACTAAAGTAACTAGGAAGGTTGTCGTTTCGAATATGTCTACCGTGACTGTTCCTGTACCACCATTTGAAGTGCCAGTGATTGTATTTATTCCGCTGTCTGTAGTTAAAGTAACTTCATAATCATACACGACCGAACCATCTTGGAATGCAATAGTGACTGTGACTTCTTCACCTGGAATACCATCACTGTCACAAATGGTACATTCTGTGCTGTTTCCATCTCCTGTATTACAAAACATATTTACAACTCCTGCATCACCATTTGATATCACTTCTAAAATGACAGGTACTAATTCACTATCACATGGATCACCATCAACTTGTGCATATATTGTAGTAGATCCTGTTTGATAAGGGGTCGATATCGGCATCGTTCCAGCAGCATCTGAGAAATAGTTAACAGGTAGACCAGAGCCATCATTTATTATATTGTTAAAGTCAGAAAGTATGAAAAATGCAGTTCCATCGCCCATGTCACATTCCGTAAATGGAGGAGGAGTTACTACATCTGGAGCATCATTGAATTCTATAGAAACAGAGCTGCCTGTGACAGTTCCAGCACAGCCATCAGCATCAGTAAAACTTAGTAAGTCTAATGTTCCTGAGAATCCACCAAATAATGCTGGTATATTGGCTGTATTAGTTGCAGGATCAAAAGGTGGTCCTCCAGTGTCATAACAAATTGTGATTTTATCATCTACTTCAAAACCTGGTATTGTGAATGGAATTGGAAAAACTGATCCTGTTACTTGCATGTTGAGTTCATAAGGTGGTTCTCCTCCTGTAAATAGTACGTCGACCTCCACACATTCTCCAGGGCAAAGGCTACCACCTCCACTTAGTTGTGCTTCAGGACATGAAATAGTAAATGAGTATTCATCGGTGACTTGTACATCACAACAATCTTCGTTGTATTGATCAGAATTTAAGACTCCTACTATAAATTGTTCTGTATTACAATCTGCATTGGTAAATGTGTGATTAAATGGATCTGTTACAGCGGAATATGAAAATTGAGGAATTGATCCAAGATTAGGGCCAATATCACATCCATTATTTGCATATGTTAAATCTGAAAATACATGCATACCGTTGCCATCTACTCCACATACAGCAAGGAAGTTAGGATCAAGTATATCATATGTTAAAACATCATTACAACCACAAGCCAAGCCTAGCATGTTTACCCTGAGGCTAGTAACTCCTGTACCTGCGCCACAATTAGAAAATCCGCCAATAATTCTTTGACAAGAATTCTTAACTACATATATGCACTCTGATGTTCCGCATATTCCTGATACATCATAGGATGTAGTTCCAAAATCACTAGTTTGAATAATAAGTGTGCTATTAGGAGGGATATAGTCTCCGGGACCAACACTAATCATAGTTGCACATCCAACAACTAATGTTAAATCTCCCATTGCCCAACCGCAAGTACCTCCTAAATTAATGTCTCCATTTGGCGGAGACCCACCACCGTTGTTGGCAACATCAAAACTAAATGTCAAGTCGTCGATGGCGAGGCCAGAACCAGAGCTAGCAATTACAAACTCATTTCGTCCTTCATCACCACAAGCATCAATGTAAATGGCCTCTATAGTGGGACATGCCTGACATGCATCTGCACTATTGATAGGTGAGGAACCTATTAATGTGCCACCTGTCAATGGATCAAACCCCGAAGTTGTGCTTGAATACCAATCGATATTTCCAGTGGGTAAGTTGACATCGTTTACCGTAAATAATACCGCTTGTGCACCACATAATGCGAAGTCTGAATCATTGGTGCCGTTGACTTGGACGTTGTTTGGTAGGTCAGGACATTGCGTTGAACCTAAAAGTGTAATAAATGTGCATAAACACAAAGACAAGAATATCCTTCCCATTATTTGTTAAATTGTTAGTACAAAAGTAGTTATTTCAACCGTAAGCAAAAGGTTCATGTAATGTTTTATTTATACCCATAAGAGCAACTAATCCATAAAACTGCTGTCATTTGGGTAGGAATATTTTGAAAGAGAGGTGCAAGATTACCTTACCTATGCACTTAAGATGTAGTATTAGCGTTTTGGATGGGGTAGTTGAATTTGATTAACTGCTCCATTCATTTGTTCTTTTTCTCTTCTAAAATAGGTGTTTTGTATTCGTTGTACCCTAAGTATCTACACCATCCAATAGTTAACGAGACTTGAGTCCTTCCTTAAGCAGATAATAAACAATGCTAAATCGAGTGAATGTCGTAGATTGGAAAGGTAACTAGAGGAGTAATGTGACTTTATTATTGAATCATTTCTTATCATATCCTTTTGGTACAAAATCTTATATTTGCCTTTCTCAAATAAAATTTATAATGCAGACATACGCAGAGGTACTTACATATGCAATTCCATTATTCATGGTGCTTATTCTTATTGAGTTTGGTATTTCTCGTATTAAAGGAGTTTCCGTTGTCCGGAGTTTTGATACTGTTTCTAGTTTGAGTTCCGGTCTGACCAATTCCTTAAAGGAAGTGCTAGGATTAGCTGTCATAATTATCAGTTATGGTTGGATGGTAGAGCACTTGAGCCTGTTTGAAATCGAATCTAAGGTGTGGCTATATGTCTTAACTTTTATAGGATTGGACTTTGCTGGGTACTGGGCCCATAGGTTTGAGCATAAGATAAATATCCTATGGAACAGACACATCATACATCACAGTAGCGAAGAGTTTAATCTTGCATGTGCCTTGAGACAAAATATATCAGCTGTATTTGGAGTGTTTTTCTTCCTCCTTATTCCTTTAGCTATTATCGGAATTCCTGGGGAAGTCATCGCGCTAGTCGCTCCTTTGCATTTATTTGCTCAGTTCTGGTATCACACAAGATTAATAGATAAAATGGGTGTCCTAGAACATGTAATAGTTACACCATCACATCACCGGGTACACCATGCTATCAATGATATATATATGGATAGAAACTTCGGTCAAGTATTAATCTTATGGGATAAGTTGTTTGATTCTTTTCAAGAAGAACTAGTAGACGAAGTACCTGTATACGGAGTGAAACGACAAGCAAATACTTGGAATCCCTTTTTGATAAATTTTCAACATCTATGGATTTTACTGAAAGATTCTTGGAGTACTAAATCATGGTCAGATAAACTGAAAGTATTTATTAAACCAACTGGATGGAGGCCTGCTGATCTTGAAACTTCTGATCCTATTCCATATACAGAATTTGCTGAGGATCAAGTAAAATATCAAACGGAAGGATCTTTAATGATGCATATATGGATATGGAGTCAGATGATTATTACATTAATCCTGATGTTATATATGTTTCAGTCTATATCAGACTTCTCCTTCTTATTTATTGCTTTATATGGGGCGTTTTTAGGGGTAAGCATATTTGGTTATACCAGCCTTATGGATCATTCCAAAATATCTATTCCTTTTGAAATAATTAAAATAATCTTAGGCCTAGGTTTAATATATCAACTTGGTGACTGGTTCGGGGTAAACGAACTAATTCCTTTTGGGACTGCATTAATTGTTATTTATTTGATTATTTCGCTGTCTCTTAATATTTACTTCTTAAATGAAAATAAGGAGCTCGAACCTAATCTTGTAAACTAAATCTGTTAAACTATAATAATATGAATGATACAGTATTAATAACTTCGAATGAAGGAATAGCAACGGTTACAATCAATAGACCTAAAGCGTTGAATGCAATCAATGCTGATGTCATGCAAGCGCTAAATGATTGGTTTGATAAAGAATACCAGTCTGTAGATGGTCTTAAAGGTGTAATTATTACTGGAAGTGGTGAAAAAGCATTTGTAGCTGGAGCAGATATAAAAGGCTTTACGAATCTTACTTCAGAGTCTGGAAGTCAAGTTTCTAAGTTTGGTCAGGATACATATTTCTTAATTGAAAATTTTCATGTCCCAGTTATTGCTGCGGTTAATGGGTTTGCTTTAGGAGGTGGATGTGAGTTAGCGATGGCATGTCACATGAGGATAGCTTCTACTGAAGCCAAATTTGGTTTGCCAGAAGTATCTTTAGGACTAATACCAGGGTATGGTGGTACACAAAGACTCCCACAGCTAGTAGGTAAAGCCAAAGCAATGGAACTGACACTTACTGGAAGCATGGTGAATGCCGAAGAGGCTCAAAATATTGGATTAATTAATTACTGTGTAGAGAAAGATGAATTAATCAGTAGTTGTATGGCAATATTCAAAAAGATAAAAAGTAAAGGACCTTTAGCTATCTCAAAAGCGATAACTGCTATCAATGCTTATTATAATAGTGAGGTGGATGGTTACAAAACAGAATATTCGACTTTTGGAGAATTATTAATAAGCGATGAATGCAAGGAAGGGGTAAGTGCATTTATTGAAAAAAGAAAGGCTAATTTTTGAAAGTAATATCTATGATGATAAAAGTAAGATTCGCATTCTTTTGGTTATTTCTGATAGCAATTGGATGTTCAAATGATGAATTACCAGTAAAAAAGGAAGTGGCACCTGTTACCTTAGAGAAATTGGATTTTAGCTTTAGAGAATTAGGATTTGATCAAACCGGAATAAATTTTCAGAATAAAATATTTGAAACTGATGAGTTGAATTATTTCGCCTATGAATATCTATACAATGGTGGTGGGGTCAGTATTGCAGATTTTGACAATGATGGCCTTGACGATCTATTTTATACTTGTAGTATGGGTTTTAACAGACTCTACAAAAATAATGGAGGATTAAAATTTCAAGACTTATCAAAGACTTCAGGAATTAGAAGCTCGAGAGATTGGTGCACAGGTACTACAATTGTAGATATTAATAAAGATGGATTACTTGATTTATATGTAAGTAGATCAGGTTGGTTTGAAAATGCAAATTTAAGAAGCAACCTATTATATATCAATAAAGGTAATTTTCAATTTGAAGAACAATCCTCCCAATATGGAATTGATGATAAAGGGTATTCTACCCAGAGTTCATTTTTTGATGCTGATGGAGATGGAGATCTAGATTTATATGTCATGAATCATCCTATCAAGTTTTCTGAAGAGCTACAAGAATTTTTGACAAAAGTCAAAAATCCACCAGCTTACCAAAGTGATAATTTTTATGAGAATGTAAATGGGAAATTTACAAATGCTTCTGAGAAATGGGGTGTACGAAATTATGGTCATGGGCTCGGACTTGTGACTTCCGATTTTAATAATGATGGTAAGATAGATGTATACGTATCTAATGATTATCAGCAGCATGACTTTCTCTATATAAATAAAGGTGGGAAGTTTGTTGAGAGCTCAAGAGAGCAACTTCGTCATATGGCAAAATTCAGCATGGGAGTGGATGCAGCTGATTTTAACGATGATGGCTTGATAGATATAATGGCTGTAGAAATGATGCCTGCAGACAACTATAGAAAGAAGACCAACATGGCCAATATGAATCCTGATTTGTATTACACTTTTCTAAATAATGGCTTACAGGATCAAGAAATGCACAATGCCTTGCAAGTAAACTCAGGGAATGGATCATTTACAGATGAAGCATATATGAGGGGTGTAGCAGAATCGGACTGGAGTTGGGCACCATTATTTGCAGATTTTGATGGCGATTTGTCGAAAGATTTATTCGTTTCGAATGGATATAGAAGAGATATACTAAATAAAGATATCAAAAAAACTATTGCAAAAACATTGAAAAAGGAAAATTTCAAATTTACTGAAGTTAAAGATTTTTATAAAATGCACCTGAGCCAAAATGCATTTTATAAAAATATTGACAACACATTCTCAAAGAAAGAGTCAAGTGGATTTGATTCAGCATTTAATACAAATGGAGCATCATATTCTGATTTAGATAATGATGGTGATTTAGATATCGTGTGCAATAACATGGAATCTGTCTCTATCATTTATGAAAATTTGTCTCAACCAAAATCATCGGTACAAATAAATTTAAGCACCGATACAAACCCTTTCGGTTTAGGTAGTAGAATAGATGTGAAAATTGGTGGACAAATTTATACTTACACAAATTCTCCTACACGTGGATTCCAATCTTCTGTTCCTCCCTATATTCATATTCCGGGTATCAAATCTTCCCAAATTGAAGAAATTAAGGTTGTTTGGCCTGGTGGGAAAAGAGAAAAATTTGATTCTGATTTTTCAAATACAATAAAATTAGTCAAAGGCAATGGTAAGAAAACGACTAAATCAAAAGCTAAAAAAATTAAGGTTGACATAATTGATTTTGACTATACTTACAAAGAAAAAGAAATTGATGATTACAAGCTCCAACCTTTGCTGCCATATAAAATAAGTGAACAGGGACCATTCCAAACCAAGGCTGATCTTGACGGCATTGATGGCGATGAGATTTTTATAACCGGTGGTTCTGGTCAATCTGCTTCCATTTATTCAATTCAAAATGGCAACTTAAAGAAAAATGAATTTGGGAAAGATGTTTTAGTTTCACAAAAAGATTTTGAAGATTCTGGAGTCTGTGTATTTGATATTAATAATGATGGCTTGAATGACTTATATGTTACAAGAGGAAGTTATGAATCGACAAATTCAAATCAGCTCCAGGATATAATCTATATTAATACTGGTAACGGATTCAGAATAGAAAAATCCCCAATAACATCGAATTCACTTTTTCCAGTCTCACTAGATTTTGATCAAGATGGAGATGAGGATATTTTTGTTGGAGGAGGAGTTATACCTGGTAAATATCCTATTGGCAGTAGTTCATACATCCTAACAAATGATAATGGAAAACTTATAAAGTCAAAATTAGAACTGGAACAATCAGCTATTATTACTGGTGCTCAAGCATTCGATGTAAACAATGATGGCAGTGACGAAATTGTTGTCATTGGAGAATGGATGGCTCCTCAAATATTTAAATGGACAAATAATGAATGGAGTAATATTTCCAATAATTATTTTCCGCATGGTTTAAAAGGGTTATGGAGTGCTTTACACATTGCAGATATTGACAATGATGGTGTCAATGAAATTCTTCTAGGCAACTTGGGGTTAAATACAAAATATAAGGCATCACCTTCAGAGCCTTTTCATTGTTATAGTAATGACTTCGACGATAATGGAACATCAGAAATTGTTTTGGCTTCTTTTGAGGATGGGAAAGAATATCCGATTAGAGGTAAACAATGTTCAAGTGAGCAGCTTCCTTCAATTAGCAAATCAATAGAGACGTATGATATTTTTGCAAAATCAGATGTTGTTGATATTTACGGAGATAAATTAAAAAATGGTCAAAGTTATTCTTGTGAACAATTAGCTTCTGGATATTTAAAATTGAACAATTCTGGCAAGTACAATTTTATTCAGTTTCCAACTACTATGCAAAAATCCAGAATTTATACTTTTGAAATAGCGAGAGATCAGAATGGATGTACCAAATTGTTCTATCATGGTAATTTAACTTTAGAAGTTGAAACTGGCAAATTAGATGCCTTTAATATTGAAGCATATGATTTTTGCCAAGTACAATCTATAGATTTTGAAGAAGATGTGGAATTGAATAAAATAAGATCTATGGTCTTTTTGGATGATACTTTTTCAAAACTATTATTTTTGCAGAATGATGGAAAATCGAAATTAACTACCATTTTTTGGTGATTTTTCACATATGAAATTTTGGTAGATTGTATTGTATTATGTCATTGCATTTTTTGTAATGTAATTTAATGTTTTGTATGTTTACTGTTTAAATTAATAATTAATAATTAATAACCAACCAACCAACCAGTGTGTGAAGAGACTTATACTATTATTTATTTGTACCCTATTTACCTATTTTACATATGCGCAAGGAACTTGCGTAACAGCACTAGCACTAACACCTGGAGTCCAACAATGTGGTGACTCTGCAGGTCAACCAGGAGATTTCGATGGAGGAGGAGGCGCTCCTACCAATCCTTGTGAAGGCAATTGGAACGATGATGAATATTGGTTTACTTATACTGCAGGAGCTACTGGTGAGACAGTAACACTTACTTTATCAGCTATTGGAGATCAATGGGCTGGACTTTTTGTGTTAGATGATTGTCCTGCCGGAACTCCGACTTGTATAGCATCTGGCACAAATTCGGAATCTACGGCTGATATTACCTTTAGTACACCTGCCCTTGTTGCTGGAACAGCTTACAAGATTGTTATCACAAATTATGGAACACCTAATAGTACTACATTTTGCTTAGATGCTAAAGTTAATCCTACAATTTGTGCGATGACTGCCTTAGCAGCTGGTAGTCAAGCACCATGTAATCCTGCGGATAATACTTATGCTCAGGATGTCACAGTTACGTTTACAGATCCACCTGGAACAGGGATGCTGGATGTGAATGGACAACTATTTGCCATTGGAGTAAGTCCGCAAACTGTAACTCTTACAGGATTGAATTCTGATGGCGTGGATGTGGATGTTACAGCTGCATTTACGGATGATCTACTGTGTACGTTTACAAGCTTAGCTTTATTTACTGCACCTGTTGCTTGTCAATTAGGAAATAATTGTATAGATGCTTTACCATTGACCGTAGGTACTCAACAATGTGGAAGTTCTGCAGGTTTTCCAGGAGATTTTCCAAGTTCAGGAGTAGCACCTACAAACCCATGTGACGCGATTTACAACGATGATGAGTTTTGGTTCTCTTATACACCCGAAGCTCCAGAAGTAACACTTGATTTGACCATGTCAGCAATTTCTGATACTTGGGCTGGAATATTTTTGCTCGATGATTGTCCAGTAAATGGTCCAACTTGTGTTGGAAGTGCTACAAATACTAGCTCTACTGGAGATTTGACATTTTCTGCTGCAGTTACAATGGGAACCAACTATAAAATTGTAATTACAAATTATGGTGCTCCAAATAATACGTCATTTTGTTTGGACGCAGTAGAATTGATATGTGTAGCACCTACAGTGACAATGCCTGTCGATCCAATTGACTATACAAATTGTCCCGCTACTGTCGATGTATCTATCTCAATAGATGATTTAGGTAATTCATCAATGGTAACTGTTAGTGCAGAGGACGATATGATGAATCCAGCTGGTACAGGTGGTGTCACCGGTCTTGGTACATTTATTATTACCAATGTGCCTGTTCCTCAAACTAGTTGGTCAATTCTTATTGAACATGAAACAGATCCTTCTTGCAATGTTACCTTAGGACCTTTCCTATTGAACTGTCCACCGGTTAATGATGCCATGTGCGATGCAGAAGCTTTGATTGTCGATGCAGCACAAGTGCCAGGTGGTAATGCCTATTCTTCTTTCGAAACCAATGAAACTCCAGGTTCATGCTGGGAATCTTCAACTACTGGCAACTCAGTGTGGTATTCTTTTGTATCTCCAGGTTCTGGACTGGTAGAAGTTACTACAGATTTTGCTACGGGCTTAACAGATTCTCAAGCTTCACTCAATACAGTTACAGATTGTAATGATTTGACTACCGCAACTGAGGTTGGTTGTAGTGAAGATGGTGGTGCAACTGGTAATGGCTATATGGCTGTTATTGAAACTTCTGCTGCACCATTGACAGGAGGAAGTACATATTACGTGCAAGTTGATGCTTATAGTTCACAAGTTGGAGATTTTGAAATTCAAGTAAATGAACTTGCTCCTGCAAATGACGAGTGTGCTACCGCTGCAGTACTAGCAAATAATACGACTGGATCATTGATCAATCAATATTTTGCTGCTGCGACTAACGGAGGAATGGGAGGCGAAGCGTGTCAAATGGGTGGTTCTACACCAACTCCTGGTGATGTATGGTATTCTATAAATACTGATGCTGATGGGGGTAATCTAATCGTAATAGTTGAGCCAGGACCTAACAGTGATATTGTAATGGCCGTTTATGATGCATGTGGATCACCAGTGCCAGAAGGTTGTCAGGATTTAGGTGGAAATGGTGGTGTTGAAACAATCAACTTTTTAGCGTTGTTTAAAGATAAAAAGGGAAATGAAAGTTCAACAAGAGATGCGGATTACTTTGTAAGAGTTTATGAAAAAGTAGCATCAGGAGAACCATTTGAAATTGGTGCTCAAGGTGAAGCTTTACCAATTGTTCTTGGAAGCTTTGAAGCGAAAGCTGAAAGTAGAGGAAATAGAGTTGAATGGACAACCTTATCTGAGATTAATAGTGACTATATAGAAGTACAAAATTCACCAAATGGTTCTACAAAATGGGAATCAATCGGTAAAGTTCAAACAAAAGGAGAAAGCCTTTCCAAGCTTAATTACGAGTTGTTTGATAATAATCCGTATGAAGTTACATATTATAGACTGAACGCTGTTGATAAAGATGGAAAAGCAGAACTTTCACATTCAATAAATGTGAAGCGTGAGGATAAATTAGGAAGGATGTCATTATCACCTAATCCAACAAGTTCAAGTATATCTTTGCAAACGGTATCTACGACAGAAATGACAGGAACGATTATCATTCATGATATGACTGGAAAAGTTATGAAGAATGAAAGTGTCAATCTGAGAAATGGATTGAATACATTCTCAATTAATCTTGATGATTTAAATACTGGAATCTATCTTTTCTCTTTAAGAACTGAAGAAGGTATACAAGTTGAGAAAATTGTAAAACAATAAGGTGTTATTCTCTTTGAGAAGAGAATAAATAATATAGCTAAGAGCCTAATTCTTTAGAATTAGGCTCTTTTTTATTTTAGGAATGCTAAATTTGTACTCTTAAAAGAAAATTTTATGAATAAGGTTTTTTTAGTTTTTATGTTAGTATTTACATTTTTAATTATTGGATGTAATAGTGACAATTCAGTTGATGATACAACTGACTATATTGATTTCGAGACAATAAAAAAGGAGTCGACAAAATTCAAGATTTTAGACTCTGACGTCACGGGTGTCAATGCCATGAATAAGGTAGAAGAAACAGTGAATTTCAACTATTACCTTTGGTCTGCTATATATATGGGGTCAGGAGTTGGCGTTGCTGATTTTAATAATGATGGGCTTCCAGATATTTATATGGGACAAAATATGACTCAAGATAAATTATACCTCAACAAAGGAAGTATGAAGTTTGAGGATATATCAGCTACTGCATTACCAGCTAATATTCAGTGGACATCTGGAGTATCTGTAGTGGATATTAATAATGATGGTTGGATGGATATATATGTTTGTTCTTTTGGTCCAAGTACGAACCCTTCAGATCGAAAAAACAGGTTATTAATAAACCAAAAAGATAATACATTTATAGAACAAGCCAACCAATACGGCATAGATGACATGGGATTTACAGTTATGGCTACATTTTTTGATGTCGATAAAGATGGTGACAAAGATTTATATGTTGTAAATCAACCTATGGATGCAAAATTGGCTCAAGCAAAAAGTATTAAACTACCAGATACTAGTTTTGATTACAGTGATAAGTTATATATAAGAAACAAAAGTGGCAGATATATAGACAAATCAAAGGAATTTGGGATTGATAATCTTGCCTACGGATTGAATGTTTTAGTAAATGATATTAACGAGGATGGTTGGCTTGATTTATATATAACCAACGATTATGAGAAACCAGACTACATATATATTAATCAAAATGGTAGCGGATTTGTAAATGAACTTGAACAACGAACTGGGCATATTTCAAATTTTGCAATGGGTAGTGACGTCGCGGATATCAATAATGATGGATTGAACGATATTTTTACTTTAGATATGGCATCTAGCGACCACTATAGGTCAAAAACGAACATGAGTGGAATGGATGAAGCATCGTTTTGGAGTAATGTAGATGAAGGAAATTATTACCAATACATGTTTAATGCACTTCAGCTAAATCAAGGTGAAGGACATTATAGTGAAATTGCTCAAATGGGAGGGGTCGCTCAAACAGAATGGAGTTGGAGTGTAATTATGGAAGATTTCAATATGGATGGACTCAAAGATATCTATGTTACAAATGGGATAAAAAAAGATGTTCGTAATAATGATTTCAGTCAGTCTTTAACTGCAGAAATCGTACGTGGAAATAGGGAATATAATCCTTTAGAATTAATGGATAAGATGCCATCTAATCCTATTTCAAATTTCCTGTATGAAGGGAAAGGTAAATTAAAATTTGAGGATGTTACAGAAAAAAGTGGCGCTTATAGCCCGGATTTTTCAACAGGTTGTGCAGTAGTAGATCTTGATAGAGATGGTGATTTGGACATAGTTGCTTCTGTATCTGAGACGCCAAGTAAAATTTTAGAAAACCAAACGCCACACTCAAGTAAATTACTTAAGTATAGTATTAATTCTTCTCTTTGGAATGAATTTTTAAATGCAAAGTTTGTAGTCGAAACAAATTGCGGAATTCAACGAAAAGACATTGTACCCGCTAGAGGATATAATTCATCTTGTTGGGATCAGGTAATCTTTGCTGTACCATTGGAATGTGAGATAACAGATAGTTATATTTCTACAATTTATGGTGATTATTATGAATTACCAATAGAAGAATCTGATAAAGCTTATGAGTTGTCAAAAGACAATCTTAAAAAGGTGCAGAGAACAACACAAACTCCAACATCAAAATATTTTAAAGAATCTGAGGCTCTTAATTATACTCATACAGAAAATGAATACAATGATTATAAAGTTGAGGTGTTACTCCCACATAAACTTTCTGAAAATGGACCTTGTACAGGTCAGGCGGATGTAGATGGTGATGGAAGTGTAGAATTATTTGTAGGCGGTAGTATAGGACATCCTGCTAAACAAATGAGAATGGAGTCTGGTCAATGGACAAGTGTAAACAGTTCATTTTGGGAAACGATTAAGTCGTCCGAAAACAGAAATTTTACGTTTTTTGATGCAGATGGAGACGGCGATAAAGACATTTACCTTGCTAATGGAGGAAATGAATCTGTTACAAACGGTAATGGTTGGTTGGTCGATCAGTTATTGATCAATGATGGGAAAGGAAATTTTTCTCTGGATGATAAATTACCTAAAATTGGAAAGAATACATCTAAAGCAATAGCTCAGGATATAGATTCCGACGGAGATCAGGACTTGATTGTGTTTGGAGGACATAAAGTTGGATCCTACCCAGAGAGTTATTCTACCTATATTTTAGAAAACACAGGGGGAGATTTATCAGTAAACAATGATCTTGGGATTGGAGTTGAAGATCTTGGTTTAGTATCAGATGCTGTTGAAATTGACTACAATCAGGATGGCAAGTTGGATATAGTAACAGTAGGCGAGTGGTCCATTCCCCATGTTCTTATTGCAGATGGCAAGAAATTGAAATTAGACCTGCCAAGTGAAATGTCCGATTTATCAAGTTGGTGGAATACTTTATCAGTTGGAGATTTTAATAACGATGGACGTCAAGATTTAATTCTAGGTTCTTTTGGCGATAATAACAAATTCCATCCAAGTAGTGAAAAGCCTTTGGAGATATTTGGTAAAGATTTTGATGGATCTGGGACCAATGACATTGTTCTGGCGAAACATTATAAAGATAAAGTAGTACCCACTAGAGGTAGAGAATGCAGCAGCCAGCAAATACCTGACATTAAGGAGAAGTTTCCAACATATAATGAATTTGCACTTGCAGGAATCGAAGATATATTAGGCGCGGATAATATTGATAAGAGTGTTCATAAAAAGATCACAGGGATGAGTCATAAAATACTATGGAATACACCCTTAGGATGGATAGTTGAAAACCTTCCTGCTGAATGTCAGATATCTCCCCTAAAGTCAATAGCTGTTGTCGATGTGAATGGTGACGGGATAGATGATGTTGTAGGTATAGGCAATCATTATGGTGCTGAAGTAGAAACTGCAAAATATGATGCAGGATATGGTTGGGTTTTACTTGGCAGTAAAAATAGTAAATTACGATACCAGTCTGCCTTAGTAAGTGGAATTTGGTTCAACGGAGACGGGAGATCAATTGAGTTGATGAAAACTGATGGACATGTGCAGCTGTTAGCATTTTTCAATAACTCAAAAGCCAAAAGCTATACTTTGATCAAATGATGTGTTTCAATAAATAGCTCTTCACTTATCATCGTAGATAGTGAAGTATTTGGATAACAGATGTAATGAATGGGGGAATAAATAGGTGTTGCAGCAAGTATAAAATAATAAAGGCTTCGAAAATTCGAAGCCTTTATTATTTGCTTAAATGTGACATGTGAGATTTAACCTCCGCACTCAACTCTAAGTTTTTTCATTTGAGTTTCCCAAAGATCTTTTTGTTCCTCTACTTCATCATCATCACAAAAATCAGTCAATTCCATTACTGTTTCATTTGTGATATTAGATTTGTACATCTTAAATTCAAGATATTCATCTGGATCATCAGCATCTTCCCATTTAAATCTTACTCTTTCCTCTTCTATATCATCAACCATTTCCGCTTTCTCTTCAGAACCATCCCAGCTAAATGTAAATACATCATCTTGGATATCTACTTCATCACAAAACCACCTTACCAATGTGGCAGGATCAGTTAGGAAACTATAGAGAATCGCAGGAGAAGCTCTAAAGATAAATTCTATTTCTATTTTTTTTCTTTCCATTACAAAAAATACTTTATGTAAATCACTACTTATTTAAATAATTTGGCGTTTTCTTTTCACACCTGTGCCGCAAATAAAAATAAATAATCCATTTATCAAAAGAAATGAACTTTTTTCGTTAAACTTTAATTTACAGACAAGGAAGAGATTAAAACTTATTCTTATTATTATGATATAATAACATAGTTTTTGCAATGGGTTGAATATTTCCTTTTTTACTCGTACTTTTGCACACTTTTAGTAGAAAAATAAGTTAAATTAGATATATGAGACAACTAAAAATTACGAAATCGATCACTAATCGAGAAAGTCAATCATTAGAAAAATACCTTCAAGAAATAGGAAAGGTAGATCTTCTAACTCCCGAAGAGGAAGTTGATTTAGCTCAAAGAATAAAGCAAGATGATCAAGAAGCACTTGAGAAGCTAACAAAAGCTAATCTAAGATTCGTAGTTTCAGTTGCAAAACAATACCAGAATCAAGGACTTTCACTAAGTGATTTGATCAATGAAGGTAATCTTGGTTTAATAAAGGCCGCTCAAAGATTTGATGAAACAAGAGGTTTTAAGTTTATCTCTTATGCAGTTTGGTGGATTAGACAATCTATTCTGCAAGCCCTTGCAGAACAATCAAGAATTGTAAGATTACCTCTTAACAAAGTAGGATCATTAAATAAGATCAATAGAGCGTTTTCACAATTAGAACAGGAATTCGAAAGAGAGCCTTCTCCTGAAGAACTAGCTCAGTTACTTGAAATCCCTACAGAGGAGGTAGAAACAACACTTGGAGTAGCTGCTAGACACGTATCAATGGATGCTCCGTTTGTTGATGGTGAAGATAATTCTTTGTTAGATGTACTAGAGAATGGCCATACACCAAAAACAGATCAATCTTTAGAGTATACACACTCATTAAGAACTGAAATAGAGCGTTCTCTTAGCACTTTGACAGAAAGACAATGCGATGTTATCAAGTTATACTTTGGTATCAGTGTTGAGCATCCAATGTCCCTAGAAGATATTGGAGACAAGTTTGGACTAACAAGAGAAAGAGTCAGACAAATAAAAGACAAAGCAATAAATAAACTAAGATCTGCATCAAGAAGTAAATTATTAAAACATTATTTAGGAGCTTAATCTAAAATAGATTTTGACGTTAAAATAATTTAGTTATCTTTGTTTCGATCTTAACACCTTAATATAGGGCTTCTCCAATTTTCTTCGGAGGGCCCTTCTTTTTTTTTATTGCCATTTTTAGATTAGAATAAAGTGTACCATAAGAACTTACATCATTTTCATGTATGTCATTATTTTTGATTGTGGTATTTCTATTACGATTCGATGGCTCTATTGCAATGCATGGGATGAAAATGAAAACAGGGTACGCTATATAGAATTTAGCATTTGCTTATATTTGAATAGAACAGTAGATGCCGAACCTACTGCGCTTTAATGATATCAGAAAGTACGCATTTACAAAGATTTCGTGTTTCTATAACCCCGTGTCACTTTGTTCTCAGAGTTATTTTGGAGAGATCAAATAGTTTACACTCAAAGCGATATAGATCCACTACAGTTTGATGTTATCTATTATTAATGGTCTGCTTATACTTTCATGTAAGGAAATAAAAGTTTCTGTCCGTTGAATTCCTTGTACACTTTGTATAGAGTTAGATAAGACGGTTCTTAGATGTTCCGTATCTCTACAAACAACTTTAGCAAATATACTGTAGACACCTGTCGTATAATGTGCACTTACTACTTCAGGGATTTTTTTTAATTCCGTAGAAACTGTAGAATATAAATCACTTTTTTCTAAATATATTCCTAAGAATGCAGTAACATCAAATCCGATTCTTTTATAATCGACAGATAGGTGGGTCCCATTTATTATACCAAGATCGATCATCTTTTTTAATCGAGCATGCACTGTTCCTGTGGACACTGACAATTGAGCACTAATCTCAGCATAAGGGGTTTTTGCGTCCATCATCAATATTGATAATATCCCATAATCTGTATGATCAAGTTTAACTTCTGTGTTTTTCATGTTTTTAAGTTCGTTATTCGACCAATTGAAAGACTAATTAGTGAATATTGGCAAGAAATATGCGTAAAGATAAATGGTAATAATTACTATTGCATCGTTTATAGGATAGAAGTGAACTTATGAATGAACTATTAGTTTACTTTTCATAAATTAATCAATAATAGAGTGATATCCAAAGAAGAAGATAAATATAAGATATGGCAGCCATTGGCATTGTCAATCATGTTGGCAATAGGAATGTTATTTGGTTATAAAATGAATAATCAGGAACAAAGTAGTCTGATTTCATTTGTCGATGAAGAAAGTAAGGGGGCTGTCGGACAAGTTGAGGAATTAATTAGATTTATAGAAACAAGATATGTTGATAGTATAGATAGAAGTAAACTGACGGAAACGGCTTTAAAAGCTGTTTTAGATAATTTGGATCCACATTCAGTATATATTACTCCTGAGCAAATTTCAGGTGTGAATAATGAAATGGAAGGCCGTTTCAGAGGAATAGGCGTGGAGATATTTTACCTTGATGATACTGTTAATATCATAAATACTATAGCTGATGGCCCTGCCGCAAAAGCGGGTATTAAATCATTTGATAAATTAATTAGTATCAATGATTCTGTAGTCGCGGGACAAGGATTGAAATTCGCAGAGATAAGAAAAATGTTGCGTGGTGATATAGGAGACGAATTAGAACTAAAACTTCTATCTCAGAATAATCATGAGAAAGTTGCCCAAATATTGATTGATGATATACCAGTTAATTCTGTAAAAGGTGGGGTTATGGTAAATGACGAAACTGGATATTTGAAAATCGATAGGTTTGGAGCCAACACATACAGGGAGTTTATGGACTATTTTCAGAAACTCACTGAAGATGAGGGGATGAAAAATATCATAATTGATCTTAGAGACAATCCAGGAGGCTACCTTCCTCAAGCTACTAATATTTTAAGCCAACTATTCACTGAGAAAGGAAACCTCATGGTATATACTCAGGGAAAGAGTGATATAAAGCAAGAATATAAATCAACTGGCAAAACATTCTTTAAGATTGATAAGATTGCTGTTTTAATTGATGAAAATTCTGCATCTGGTTCTGAAATTATGGCGGGTGCAATTCAAGATTGGGATAGAGGCGTAATTATAGGAAGAAGGTCATTTGGAAAAGGGTTGGTGCAGGAACAATATGATCTAAACAATGGAGGAGCACTTAGACTTACAGTAGCTAGATATTATACTCCATCAGGAAGAAGTATTCAGCGAACTTATGATGACAAAGAAAATTACTACTCTGATTATGAAGAAAGGTATTACAGTGGAGAGTTTTTCTCAGAGGACTCGATAGTGAAAGGAAATACAGATCTATATGAGACAATGAAGTTGAATAGACCGGTATTTGGTGGCGGTGGAATCACACCTGATATTTTTATTCCTCTAGATTCGGTAAGATTTGAACCTATTTATGGAGAAGTAATGAATGAAATTCCCCAGTATGTTTTTCGGCAATTGGCTGAACGGAATGGCGAACTAGAAAAATCTGAGATCGAAATATTTGCAAATGAGACCTACAACCGTTTTGTTTCTAGAGAAGCAACTTTAGAAAGCCAAATGTTTATGGATGCTCATGGTACGGAGATCTTGAATAAAATAAAATCTTCACTTATTAAACACGTAGAGGGAGAGGAAGCTGTTTTTAAATATGAATTATCATTGGATGATTTTATAATTAGGTCATTAGAGTACTTTAATTCATCTGATAAATTGACTGATTTAATTAAACCTATAGCCGTAGAAAATTAATCTCACCTACGTCATTATAATCAATCATTACGGAGGGACGACCTATTAATCTTTCGTCTTTTCTGTGTTTTGAAATAAAATCTACTTTATTTAATATTTCTCTTGACACTTCTCCTAGCGACTGTGCAAATGGTTCATTACTTATATTTGCTGATGTGGACATTAAAGGACAGCCGAGTAGTTTAATGAGATGATTCGTAAATGGATCGGATGTGATTCTTATAGCTGCGCTACCATTTCTTGCTAATGAGAACTTTGGGAGCTTGATTATGTTAGGGTATACAATCGTTAGCGGTTTTTTATGAAAGAGTAAAAGAGTCTCTATACGAGGATGGATGTGTGGAACATGTTTTTTAATCATTTCTACAGAATCAACCAACATAAGGATAGGTTTGTCATGATCCCTGTTTTTTATGCTATAGATTTTGTCTATTCCTTTCTTAGAAAGTGCCGAACAAGCGAGGCCCCAGACAGTATCTGTAGCATGAAGCAGCACTCCATCACTTTCTAATGTCCTTATAATGTCACTTAGCTTATCATCAAATAACATATTTTAATATAAATTTGTATTAGTTATCAGTGACCAAGACCAATTGTCGAAATGCATTGCTCTTAGTAAATACTCAAAGAAAGATGAATAACGTTTACTATTTGAGATTAATTTTTCAAAATGAAGAATGATGAAAAAAAAATATTTAAAATATAGTGTTTTCCTATTAGTATTAGCATTTTTTTTGATGCCTTTGCAAACCTATGCTAAGCATATCGTAGGAGGTGATGTTACATACAGGTTTGTCAGCAGACAAGGAACTAATGTGACTTTTGAGATCACTTTCACCATGTACAGAGATAGTCAAGGGGGAGGCGCTCAGTTTGACAATCAAGGTAGATTTGGTCTTTTTCGAGGTAATGGAAATATTTGGAGCCATGAGCAAACATACATAGAGAATCCTTCCGATATTACAACATTAAACATTGACACTGGTAATCCTTGCTTAGAAGTTCCTACAGGGATCGGTGTACAAAGTGGCGTTTATAAATTTGAAGTTACTTTTCAGCAAAGTGCAACGGAGTCATACATGGTTGCATATCAAAGATGTTGCAGAAATAATTCAATCTTCAATATACTCAGTCCAGAAGATACTGGAGCTGTGTTTTCAGCGACGATTAGTCCATTGGCACAAGCGGAGGGCGATAATAGTCCAACATTTAATGATTTCCCACCTGTTGTAATTTGTGCTAATTCTTTATTAAACTTTGATCATTCAGCAACAGATGTAGACGGTGATCAAATAGTATATTCATTTTGTACACCATTATCTGCGGGTGGTACAGATGGAGTAAATGGGGGAATGGCAGATGACTGTACTGGTATCACCCCTAATCCAATGAATTGTCTACCACCTTTTACAGAAGTTAATTTCAGATTGCCAGAGTACAGATTTGATGACCCTTTAGGGAATGGCGTAAATATTGCTCAGAATACAGGCTTGATCTCTGGTGTTCCAATGATTTTGGGACAGTTTGTAGTGGGTGTTTGTGCCACTACGTATAGGAACGGGGTTGAAATCGGTAGACTAAGCAGAGATTTTCAATTTAATGTTACCAATTGTGAAATTGCTGTCCAAGCAAGTATTGGAGCAAGTAATATCTTAAACGGTGAAGAGTTTATTGTAAATTCTTGTGGAGATTTTGATGTCGATTTTGTAAATCTTAGTACTGACGTGACAAAGATTTTCTCTTATGATTGGCAATTTGACATAAAAGGTGATTTAGTAGAATTTGATACAAAGGATATTTCTTATACCTTTCCTGATACTGGAAGATATGAAGGTTTGCTATTATTGAACAATAGTGGAGACTTCGCTAATTGTAAAGACACAGCCTATATTACGGTTAATATATATCCAGCGATTATTGCGGATTTTAGTTTTATGTATGATACATGTATTGCGGGGCCAATTGATTTTATTAATTTATCTAGAACGGGTGCCGGCGACATATTGAGCAATGAATGGACATTTGAACAAAATGCAACCAGTGATCTCAAAGACCCTACTTATCTGTACAGCACGCCAGGGGTAAAACCAATTAAATTGACGGTAGAAGATAAAAATGAATGTAGAGATAGTCTTGTTAAGGACTTGACTTGGTATCCAGTACCTCCCTTAATTATCATTGAGCCTAGCACTTTTATTGGCTGTGTACCAGCAAGGATCAGTTTTAATAATCTATCCTCTCCAATAGACTCTTCATATGATGTAATTTGGGATTTTGGAGACGGGACCATTGCGAATGAAGTGAGTCCAACGCACGTTTATGAAGAAGTTGGCAATTATTCTATTTCAGTTGACATAACATCACCTTTAGACTGTCAAACAGATAATTCTTTCGGAGATTGGATTAGAGTGCTAGAAAGCCCTGTAGCTGGATTTTCATTTACTCCTGAGATGCCATCTATATTTAATAGAACTGTAGATTTTATTGATGAATCTTCAGGGGCTGTTTCCTGGTTCTATAATATTGGAGGATTTGGATTTTTGGAGCGTAATCCTACTTATACTTTTCCGGATACAGGAGTGGTAGAAGTTATTCAGATAGTGACCCATCCTTCTGGCTGTACAGATTCTTTGGCTATCCTTTTGGATATTAAACCACTTGTTACTTTACACATGCCAAATGCATTTACTCCCAATAATGATGGACTAAATGACTTCTTTAAAGGGAAAGGTTTCTTTGATGGATTTCAAGATTATAGAATGAATGTTTGGAACAGGTGGGGCGAAAGGGTATTTGAAACGCTAGATCCAGATCTGGGCTGGAATGGAAAAAAAGAAAACAATGGTGAAAATAGTCCTGTGGGAGTATATGTGTACACAATTCAATATACCGGACCAAGAGGAGAAGCAAATGAGCTAAAAGGTCACGTCACTTTGATTAGGTAAAACTGGTACATGAATTGATATTTTAGTCAATATTTCTCATTTTCTTTTCCCAAAGCCAAGATGATTTTGTCATTTCATCGATTCCATACCTAGCTTTCCAACCTAAGAGGGAAAGAGCGAAGGATACATTGGCATATACAGCCTCCACATCACCTTCTCGTCTATCAGCGAGTGTGTAGTTCAGTTTGATACCTGATGTTTTTTCAAATGACTTAATTACTTCTAATACACTTAAACCTATGCCAGTTCCTACATTAAGTTTGAAATGTTTGCTTTCATTACACTTAGTAATAAAGTCAATCGCATGTACATGGGCCGTTGCAACATCTGAAACATGTATGTAATCTCTTATTGCCGTGCCATCTAAAGTATCATAGTCGGAGCCGAATACAGATAGTTGTTCTCTGACACCGGCAGCTGTCTGAGTGATATATGGCATCAGATTGTTAGGTATGCCAGTTGGTAATTCTCCTATCAATCCACTTTCATGTGCACCAATTGGGTTGAAATATCGTAATGACATTCCCCTGAAGTTCGGGTTTGAATAGGTATAATCTTCTATAATTCGTTCGCACATTTGTTTAGATGCTCCGTAGGGAGATGGGGTGAATTTGATAGGTGACTTTTCAGTTACAGGTAAAATTTCTGGTGATCCGTAAACTGTCGCAGATGATGAAAAGACGAAATTAATTATGTCCTTTGACTTCATTGCTCCAAGCAAATTACATAATCCTAAAACGTTATTTTCATAATACTTGATTGGTTCTTTTACACTTTCTCCTACACTTTTTAGTGCTGCAAAATGTATTACTCCCTCAATATTTGAATTGCTTTGAAAGAAAGAATCAACTTTTACTTTATCCTTTAAGTCTAGATTAGTAAATATTGGTCGCTTTTTGGTTATTTTTTCTATCCTATCCAACATAGATATGTCACTGTTTGATAAATTATCTATGATGTGAACATCATACTCGTTATTTATTAACTCAATGACTGTATGTGAGCCAATATATCCTATTCCTCCTGTTACTAATATTTTTTTCAAGGACTCTGATTTTTAGTTACTTGTAAAAACAATATCAAATGTAATTAATCTTTGATCGTTGTACATAATTTCTACATTGTGATTTTCATTTAGTTCTTAAGTAACTCCTTAGCTCAAGAAGTACTGTAAAAGCAATAATATTTATGTTGCTCACTTGAAATACCAGATTATAAGTTTGCAACTTTCATTTTTTTGGTAAATTCGCAGGAATTATCAAGCGATAGCTTACAACTTGCGCTTAGATGTACATGAAATTATTAATCTATGGCCTGCATATTCAGTAGTCTATACAAACTATACCAATGAAAAAAATACTATTATTAACACTTATCTGTGGAATGTTCTTTACTTATTCTTGTACCATTGATGAGGCTGAAAAGTCTATAGATGAATTTGCAGGGACTTTCACAGGCGATCTTAATACATTGACTTGTGAAGAAAACCAAACACTAGTAAGCACTATATCAGGTGTAACAGCAACATTAACTAAAGACAGCGAAACTGAAATTACTGGGATTTTAACAGAAAATGGATCAGAATTATTTACGTTTTTCGGTGAGTTAGATGCTAGCAATGATAATATTTTGATAATCTCAGAATTTGTGTTCGAGACCGATACATTATTTGGAAGAGGTGAAGCTACGGAAACAGAACTAGAACTACAATTTGCTTCTAGATCATGTCCAATGTCAGATAATACGTTTGGTGTAACATTACAGTTTAAGTAATATAAATATCACATTCTAATGTCAATTGTACGAGAAATGCAATAGCTTTACAATCGAATTCTTTTTCACTATAAGTCCGTATATCTATTCATTCTATAACATGGAATAATGATTTGTGGATTATTAAAATGTATATATGTTTTTTCAAAAGGCTACCAGCGGCAAAAATCATATTTTGTTGTACATAGCCACGATTTTGATCGTAATAGCTGGATATATACTTGGTCAGACTCCGCTGGTAATTGTGCAAACATTGCAAGTGAAAAGGCATTCTGAAATTACAACAGATGTAGTTGAACAGTTTCTGGAAACAATGGACTTTTCGCTCCTGAAATTATCTAATAATGTAGGATTGATATTGATGATTTCTATCTTTATTTTTACAATGTTGGCTTTCATGTTGGCAATAAAATACCTTCATAAATTACCGTTTCAAAGACTGATTACTCCTAATAGTTCTATCAATTGGAAAAAGATTTTATTCGGATTTGGATTGTGGTTTGTGATTGCATTAGTGTTTAAAGGGATTTTAGCATTTATGCATCCAGAAACATATTATCTAAATTTTAAACCCATGAGCTGGGTGTTTTTGATGCTAATTTGTATTTTCTTACTACCCATACAGACAAGTCTTGAAGAATTAGTAATTAGAGGGTATATGATGCCAGGATTGTCACTTTTGACAAAAAACAAATGGATACCTTGGGTCGTTACAAGTATGATTTTCGGATTGATACATGGAGCGAACCCGGAAGTAGAACGTTTTGGATTTTGGACTATGCAGCTATATTACATTGGAGCCGGTTTATTTTTAGGACTTATTACGGTGTTGGATGATAGTTTGGAGTTAGCTCTTGGAGTACATGCTGCAACTAATGTTTTTGGTGCTGCTTTCTTTTCATTTGACGGAAGCGTCTTACAAACAGACAGTTTAGTAAAGGCTAATGACATCAATCCTTACCTTATGAGTCTTACTTTCTTGATGGGTGCGGTCATTTTTATTGTGGTCTGCAATAAGAAATACAACTGGGGAGGGTTCAAAAGGCTATTTGAACCTGTAGAGAAATCACAAGCTACTTCTACTTATACTGACATTTCATTTGAGACCTTAGATTAATTTAAATAGAAACATCAACGTATTAATACTAAATAACATGCATAAAAATATTATCTCAATTCTTATATCTTTCGTATTCGCAGCTAGTGTATACGGACAGAGTACCTACTGGCAACAAAAAGCTGATTATACAATGTCAATTGACTTTGATTCAGAGAAGCACCAGTTTAAAGGAAAACAGCTGATCAAATACACAAATAATTCACCTGATGTACTTGATAAAGCATTCTATCACCTATACTTTAATGCTTTCCAGCCTGGTAGTATGATGGATGTAAGATCTCTTAATATTCCAGACCCAGACAGAAGGGTAGGAGATAGGATTTCAAAATTGAGTAAAGGAGAAATTGGCTATCAAAAAATAAAAAGTCTTAAGGTAGATGGGACAAAGGTGAAGTATAAGATAGTCGGAACAGTTCTCGAAGTAGATTTGAGTAAGAGAAAGATAATGCCGGGTGAAACTGTTGATCTTGAAATGAAATTCGAAGGACAAGTTCCATTACAAGTCAGACGATCTGGAAGAGACAACAAAGAAGGAATAGATTATTCAATGGCTCAGTGGTACCCTAAATTAAGTGAATATGATTATCAAGGATGGCATTCTAATCCGTATATAGCTAGAGAATTTCATGGTGTATGGGGCAATTTCGACGTAAAAATTAAGATAGATAGAAAGTATACTTTAGGAGCATCGGGTGTTTTACAAAATGCGAAAGAAATAGGAAAAGGATATAGTGATGGTGAAGGAACAGATAAAAGTGATGAATTAGACTGGCATTTTTTAGCTGAGAATGTTCACGATTTTGTTTGGGCTGCGGATCCTGATTATGACCATATTGTTCATAAAGCACATGATGGTTCTACAATGCACTTCCTATATCAGCCGGGTGAAAGAACTACAGAAAATTGGAAAAACCTGCCCAAAGTGATGGATGAAGCATTGCGCTATATCAATGGCAGATTTGGAAAATATCCGTATCCTGTTTACTCATTTATACAAGGGGGCGATGGAGGAATGGAATATCCAATGGCAACTTTGATTACCGGTGAAAGGTCTTTCGGCAGCCTTGTCGGTGTTTCGGTACACGAATGGATGCACTCTTGGTTTCAGATGATATTGGGAACCAACGAATCACTATATCCGTGGATGGATGAAGGATTTACTTCCTTTGGATCTGCTGAAACTATGAATGTACTTCGTGAAAAAGGACTCGTAAATGGAGAAGTAACTGCTAACCCTATGGAAGGCTCAATCAAAGGTTACGAAGCGAATCATGCTGGGACAGATCTAGATGAGCCAGTAAGTACTCATTCAGATCATTTTTCAACGAATAGATCGTATGGCATCGGAGCATATACAAAAGGATCAATCTTCTTGGAGCAGATGCAGTACATTGTTGGTA
>CAXBGT010000029.1:0-36255 GCA_963975265.1 uncultured Saprospirales bacterium | reverse complement strand
GTATAGTATTAATGTTTACAGGCTTAATAGATGATAGAATGGATGTTAATCCAATCTATCGCTTAATAATTCAATTAGGATGTGCATTTGCCATAGCTTCTACGGGAAATAGAATTACCTCATTTTATGGTATTTTTGGTATTCATGAGATTTCTATTATATGGCAATATTTCTTTACTTTAATAATTGTTACAGGTGTAGTCAATGCTTTTAACCTGATGGACGGTATCGACGGTTTAGCAGGAGGGTTTGGTATAGTGGGGTTTTCAATATTATCAATATTATCTTTTATACTTTCTGATTATGTATACTTAATTCTTTTTGTCGCTTTAATTGGGGCGACACTTGGCTTTTTGAGATTTAATCTAAGTAAGGACAAAATATTCTTAGGAGATGGGGGGTCACTTTTTATGGGTTTTGTATTAGTTGTTTCAGGTATAAATATTATAGAAAAGTCAAATGCACTTGTAACCAGCAATCAACCAATGATCTTGATAGTTGTGATTGGTATTTTTCTTCTCCCTGTGTTGGATTCATTAAGGGTCTATTTTAGTCGAATTATGAATGGACACTCTCCATTTAAAGCGGATAAAAACCATATTCATCATCTTATTCTACTTTTAGATATTAGCCACAAACAGACCTCCTCTCTTATTCTCTCATTGGCTCTTTTGTTTTTAGTTTTATTCTTTATTTTAATAAATTTCTTTTCTATAACAACTGTGTTAGTTCTGGGCGTATTAACATTCTTTTGGTTTGCAATTGTTTTAAATTTGAACAAAAAAGTCCAAGAGTGGAGTGTTAAAATCAAAAATATTGAGAAAGATTAATTCGGGGCCATAGAAAATCAAGATTGACAATGTAGGGTGGGTGTTCTTTTATAAAACTTAGATGTTGTATGACTATCAATTGATTCCATACTTCCATGAATGATATGGTTTCCTTTCTCTATGATTATTATTCAGATAACCTCTTATATTTTCAAAATAGAGAATAGAATAATAAGATACATTTAAGATGTATTCCTTCCTTCCTTATATAAACGTAGTCTTTTTATTTCTTCTATAATTAGTGGTGTCTTTGATCTTGTAAATGTGTCAAATTCACTAAACCATTGATCTAATTTTGATTTAGTCAGTGAATCTAAAATAGGTTCGATCGTTTCTATGGTTTTAGTTACCTTACTAATACCTACCAAAGTAAATGTTGGTTTTATTCTATGTAGTTGTTCTTTTAAATTTATCAGGTCATTAGTACTGATACTATCTTTTATCAGCAAGATATCATCTTCTATGATCTCTAAATAAGTTTCGAACATATCGAGGGCATACTCCGAATCATTACCATAAGCATCTTTCAGGTATTCTGAATCAAGGTATTCAGAAAAAGCAAAATCTTTTTCTGAAACAATTTTACTTTCAGAACTATTCAAATATTTACCGATGATTTCATGGAGCTGGTCAGGAGTAAAGGGTTTTGATAAGAAATCAGTCATTCCTGCCTTTAAAGCGAGCCTTTTCTTACTTAGAAAAGTAGAAGCGGTTAGCGCGATAATTGGGATTTTTGAATTATTATTTTTAGAATTTCTTATGAGTTGAGTTGATTCAAAACCTCCCATAATTGGCATTTGTAGATCCATGAAGATGAGATCATAATCATTTTCTTGTGATAGCTCGAAAGCTTCTTTCCCATCATAAGCAACATGATGCGTAATCTTCCATTTCCTAAAAAGGGAAGTTATATATTTTAGATTCATAGCATTGTCTTCTACTATTAGGATTGTATTTTTTTCAGTATTAAGTGAATTAAGAAGAGATATTTTATTTTTAATTCTAGGTAATTCTTCTGACTTTTCCATTTCCAATTCGAAACTAAATGTGCTAACCTTATCTTGAATTGAAGAAACAGCTAATTGTCCTCCAAGTAATTTTACCAATTGATAAGAGATACTCAAACCTAGGCCACTACCACCAAATTTTGTTCTAATCTCATTGTTGGCTTGTTTAAATTCTTGAAATATCTGATTTACTTCCAATTCCGATATTCCAATTCCAGTATCTTTTACCTGAAATCTAATTATAGCGGAATTCAAATTTTGAGAGACGGTATGGATGTTCAATTCTACTGATCCAGAACTTGTGAATTTTTGTGCATTGCCTAATAGGTTGATAAGGACCTGATTGATTAGTTGAGGATCAGAACTTAATGAAAATTGGATATTTGGATCACATGAATATTTAAATTCTACATCACCGTCTTGATCCTGTTTTTTAAATGTATTAACAAGTTTTTCACCAAGTGTTCTAATATCAAACGGCTTGTTTTGTACCTCTAGAGAACCCGCATCGATCTTAGAGATATCTAATATGTCGGAAATAAGGGTTTTTAAAATTGATGCAGAATTATTCAACGTATCGATAAAATCAGTTTGTTCTTCATCTAATTGAGTATCCATCAAAAGATGACTCATACCGATGATAGCATTTAGAGGAGTTCGAATTTCATGACTCATATTTGCTAAGAATGCTTTCTCCGCTTGTTGCGCTTTTACGGCTTTACTTCTTGCTATTTCTAGTTGAGTTTGTAGTTCTTTTCTATCTGTAATATCATAGTGAACCCCGATTGATCCTATTACAACTCCTTTTTCGTTGTAAAATGGTGCACCGCTAATAATTACCCAAATTTCAGAACCATCTTTCTTTTTAATTTTCATTTCATAAACACCAGATTCTCCTTTGAGTCTTTTTTTATATTCAATTTCAATTGTTTGTTTGAACTCTTCAACTAAAAGTACAGCATTTGCATTTTTGCCTACCAATTCATCTCCTTTATAACCTAACATCATATTAAATCTGTCGTAGACTCTTAATATGTTACCTTTATTATCGACTTCCAAGAGGCCTAATTCCATGTTTTCGATGATACTCCTATATTTAATTTCACTTTTTTGCAATTCAATTTTTGCTTCCGCAAGTGCCAGTTCAGTTGCCTTTCTCTGAGTAATATCTCTAGCTACAGCGGTGAAATAAACTGTACCTTCCGAATAAATAATTCTATTTACATTTTGACCTACCCAAAAAACGTCTCCGCTTTTCGATACAATCCTAAATTCGTGATAATCTGTGGATATTTCTGAATCTCGCACCTCGGTATAGTACTTAAATTCAGATTCTAGATCTTCTTCAGGAATAAATTCAGTGTATCTTCGACCAATTATTTCTTCTTCAGTATAACCAAACCTCTTAATCCCTATTTTATTGATAAATAGAAAATACCCTTCGTCGTCGATCCTGTAAATAATATCTCTTGCTTTTTCTATTACTGTCCTGTATTGCTCTTCACTTACTGCTAGGGATTTCGTTCGTATTGCAATTTCACTTTCAAGATTTTGGTTTAGTTCGCGTAACGATTCATTAGCTTTGAATAGTTCATAAGCTTTATGTTCAAGAATTGACTCTGCCTGTTTTCTTGCTAGCTTTTCCCTTTCTAGTTTTTTCTTTAAGAGTGATATCTTATCCATACTAGGGTTCCTTTATCGTGAATTTAACTATTGATCCGTCATTACTTATAATTTCTTTCTCTATGATGTGAGATGTATTGTAATGCGCAATAGATTTTTCTATTAAACTTTCAGCTAAAACGGCCATTTTTCTTTCGCTTCTATATGTCATTTCTAAACTACCATCTTCAAGATGGCTAGTGTCGAATTTTGGCAATATTGCATCAGGATATAGTTTCAATACCTCTCCATGAATGTGACTATCTATTGAAATTAAAAAATCGAATGGATTGTCTACAGCACTAAAAAGCTGAGGGTAAGATTTTAGAAATGCATTAAATAGATATTCTCCAAAAGCTTTCAACAATACTTGAGAATCAATTCCTGACCTCTTAGATAGGTTGCCGAGTAGCCGTACAACCTCACTATGGTGATAAGTACCTATTGATGTATATATGCCGTTTGACGGCAGTTCTGATTCCTCAATAATGGTGTCGACCATTTCATAGCCAAATTTATTTTCCACCATTTCTAAGAATTCGGTAAATATTATTCCTTTCATATTGCGAATTAATAATTATACTACACTAAGACAAAAAACGAATATATTCAATCAAAATACGATTTTTTTATTTCTTTAAACAATTTGATTTGTTATCTGGCAAAATTTAAAGTTATTAGAGAGCAGTTACGAAAAATGATTCACCTTTTGATATAGCGTTATTATGGTTTTGGTACACAAGAGTCAATTTAAAATATAGTTACCTATGTGATTTTAATCATAACATAATACTGTGTAAAATAAATTGAGACGAAATAATAGATGTTGAAAACATATAAATAGGAAATCATTCAACCATAACAGACTTAGTCGAAAAAGAGTATAGAAATTGAGAATTGAAATATTTATCTCTTTTTAATTAGTGGTGTCCGATAGAGATACTGAGATCAAATATTTACAGGACAGCCGAATTTCAAAATTTCAACTAAATACGCCTAGAAGTAGTCATAAATCTTAAAAAGCTCTAATAAATTGGATAATTCGGTGTTAAAAATGCTTTTTTATCGGATAGCCGAAATTCGGCTTAAGCTCCAAAATTAGGGAGGGGGTTCTATTTTTGAAATTAAATTTCTGCTGTCTGGTGAAAGGAAATAGAAGTTGTATCCTTCGATAAACAGAGACAATCGAGTATTTGCATCAAAGAAAATCAGAATTTCTAAAATTTAAGCGGACATCACTACTTTTTAATCTGTAATTTACTCACCTACCCAACGTTGATTCTCCATTTATTAATGAAGTTAGTTGTGTAGTCTTTCCAAACCCAACTAGAGGGTTCGCCAAAGTAACTTTTGAATCTGAAAGAGAGATTGAAGTAAGTATTAATATGTATAATTATAATGGGGTCAAAATACTAGAGCAAAGAGAATGTTTTCACCATGGACTAAATATCAAAATATTGGATGAGCAGGCCAGGCGTTCCCCAAAGGAGTCTATTGGCTGGAAATTAATGGAGAAAGTTATTTGTCGAATAGTCAAAAAATAGTTGTGTTTTGGATTGTAGTAAGGGTACTAATCTTTAGATATATTTGGTGAAATACGATTGAAGTGATTTAAGAATATATGGTTGATTTATATGTTTGCATTCTTGTTAATTGAGCCCTTTCAAATTCTACTTAACCTTAGATCCCAAATCACTTCTTTGTGATTATTATCATTAGTTTTGCAATTGAAATTATTCTATATGACTAAGGTCCGAAAAGCCGCTGTTAACTTCATTTTTATCACAGTTCTTTTAGATATAATTGGCTTTGGTATTATCATACCAGTGCTTCCTGGGTTACTTGAAGAAATGAAGGGTATAAACGCGAATGAAGCCGCTGTTTACGGAGGCTATCTTTTATTTGCTTTTGCAATTACTCAATTTCTATTCTCTCCTTTTATGGGAAACCTGAGCGACCAATATGGACGCCGACCGATTATTCTATTATCCCTATTTGGTTTTGTTATTGATTATCTATTATTGGCAATCGCACCAACATTTGCTTGGTTAGTCATTGGAAGATTAATTGCAGGTTTTTTTGGAGCAAGTTACTCTACCGCCAATTCGTACATCGCTGATGTGAGTACCGAAGAAAATAGATCAAAGAACTTCGGAATGATGGGTGCAGCTTTTGGGGTTGGATTTATAATAGGGCCATTATTAGGTGGGCTTTTAGGTGAGATTGGACTTCGAGTGCCATTTTATGTTGCAGCTGGTTTGACATTTATCAACCTTCTTTATGGATATTTTATTCTTCCCGAATCTTTGGCGATAGAAAATAGAAGAAAGTTGGAGTGGAAAAAAGCAAACCCTATTAGCACATTAAAAAAAATCGCAACTTATAAACACATCGGATATTTATTGCTTGCTTTTTTTATTATAAACCTTGGTTCGCATGCAGTACAAAGCAACTGGGCATATTTTACCATGTATAAATTTGACTGGAGCGAAGGAATGGTGGGAATTTCCCTTGCAGTTGTGGGAGCAATGGTAGGTGTAGTGCAAGCGATGGCGGCACAAAAAGCCGCGGATGTCATAGGTGTAGGCAGGAGTATTATAGTAGGATTTGGCCTTTATACAATTGGTATGTTTTTATTTTCGATAGCAAGTACTACCTGGATGATGTTTTTATTTTTAATTCCATATGCTTTGGGTGGTATAGCGATGCCGAATCTTCAAGCTTTTATGGTAAGTAAAGTTTCTGCGAAAGAGCAAGGTGAATTACAAGGAGGGCTTACTAGCTTGATCAGTCTTTCAACCATTATTGGGCCGATTATGATGACTCAGATATTCTTTTATTTCACGTCGGAAAGGGCAACTATTCAATATGCGGGTGCACCCTTTTTACTCGGTGGAATCTTAATGTTAATCAGTTTCATAATCGTCTTTTTTGTTTTAAAAAATAAGGAAAAAACAGAATAACCTTGTACATCCAGCGGTCAGAAATCTATCATTTCGATAATTCAATAATTCTCTCTTGGCAATAGTTTTACGAGGATAGGGCTTCTGATTGTTTACTGGTTTAGGGTACATATAGAGTTTTGTCCTCGGATATACGTACTTAGTCCATAAATTGGAACTGGATAAACATTATAGGGTTATATTTACGGATCTAATAATAAATTTATGAGTCAATTTTTTAAATTTTTCACGGCATCTTGTTTGGGTGTTTTTGCAGCGATTGCTATTATAGGATTAATCTTCGCTGGTTTCCTTGGAAGCATGGCAGGTAATAAACCTATAGTGCCGAAAAATACTGTTCTTGAGTTAGATTTTTCCTCTTTTGTTCCTGAAAAAACTGGAAATGTTGAATCTAGTGCGATGAGTTTCGAACAAGTTGATAAGTTAGGATTGAATAGCATTGTTGCTTTATTAGATTATGCTGCGACAGACGATAAAGTAAAAGGACTATTAATAAAAGGTGGAGGAGTGAATGCAGGACAAGCTACTGTGTCGTCAATCAGAGAAGCTTTAGTGAAATTCAAAAAGTCTGAGAAATTCGTTTATTCTTATGCTGATTTTTACAGTCAATCAGGATACTTTTTAGGATCAGTTGCCGATTCAGTCTTTCTCAACCCTAATGGAATGGTGGATATTAAAGGGTTCGCAACTATGGTTCCGTTTTTTAAGAATGCATTGGACAATGTGGGAATAAAAATGAATGTATTTTATGCTGGCAATTTTAAAAGTGCAACGGAGCCATTCCGTAGGACGGAAATGAGTGAGCCCAGTAAGATTCAAACAAGAGAATTTTTAACGAGCTTGGTTGATCAGTACAAGGACTTAGTATCTTCGTCTCGAAACATGTCATCTGATGAATTAGATGAAATAATGACAAACTACAAAGGTAGAGATGCTAAATCATCTCTTGAATCTGGATTAATTGATAAGATTGTTTATTGGGACGAAGTAGAGTCCACGATGAGACGAGAATTGGATATTAAAGCGGATAAAAAGATAAAACTCAAATCGCTAACAGATTATTATTCTGCGGTAACGTTACCTAAGGAATCAAAAGCAAAAGCTAAAATAGCAATTGTTTATGCTGAAGGGACGATTTCATATGGGACGGATGCAAAAGGATCAATCAGCGAGGCAAAGTACTTGAAGATATTTGAAAAAATAAAAAATGACGATGATATCAAAGCCATGGTACTAAGAGTAAATAGTGGCGGTGGAAGTAGTATTACTTCTGATATCCTTTGGAGAGCAATAGAGAATGTAAAAGCTGCAGGAAAACCTGTAGTAGCATCATTTGGTGATTATGCGGCATCGGGAGGTTATTATATTGCAGCTGGAGCGGATACTATTGTTTCGGCACCCAATTGTCTTACAGGGTCCATAGGTGTATTTATGATGTTTCCTAATATGACAGGCCTAATGAACGATAAACTTGGAGTCAATTTTGATGAAGTGAAAACGCACCCGATGGCTGTGGGGTTATCTCCAGTCAAAGATTTGACAGATGCCGAAAAAGAATTGCTTCAAAAAGGGACAGATGACATCTACGAACAATTCCTGAATAGGGTGGCGGAAGGTAGAGGAATGACCAGAGACGAAGTCCATGAGGTAGCTCAGGGTAGGGTCTGGACAGGGACGAAAGCATTAGAGATTGGCCTTGTAGATGTGATAGGTGGTATTGATGATGCTGTCAAATTAGCTAGTGAAATGGCTGGAGTAGAAGATTTCAAAACCAAAGAATATCCATTTATAAAGGAGACATTCTTAGATCAAGTTGTAAAAGGAATTTCAGAGACAAATAATGTACAAGCGGCTCTCGGAATCAATATTGATAAATCAGATTTGGAGATGGTAAGGCAGTATAGAGAAGTGAAAAATTTGTTATTAGACAGAACACCTCAAGCACGGCTACCATTTATACTAAAAGTAGACTAGGGCTTTGCTAGGGCAAGAAAGAAACAAGTGGATTGCAAGAATAGTATTATGTATTTCTGTTGTTCTATGTTTGATACTATTTGTTCAAGATCGTTCATTATTACTCGATAGTCTCAATGTAGCTCGAAACATTGGGGAGCGATCTTTTGCAGAGTTGATCAATCCTCTTAGTTACGAACAGAGCGCTCCTTTATTATTTTTATGGGTTAGTAAATTATTCACATTAGTATTAGGTATTTCTCATTATTCTCTTCGATTACTGCCACTCTTAGCGGGAATAATCTCATTGTTTTTATTTGCAGATATTTCTAAAAAAGTACTTGAGTTTCCATTTAGCCTAATAGCATTATTTTGGTTTGGAACTCATCAGTTGGTAGCACGTTATGCTACAGAATACAAGCAGTATATGGTCGATGTATTTGCTTCATTGTTGATCATATGGATTGTGTTACAAATAATAGAAATCAATAAACAGAATTGGTGGAAGCTAGCACTTGGAGGAGTAATTATTTCCTGGCTCAGTATGCCGTCTATTTTTGTTTTGATTTCAGCACTATTATATTACACGATTATTCACCTTAGAAAAGGTGGCTCAATATCGCCAATATTATGGGTAACGGGATTTGTAGGGCTTAGCTTCTTGGCTAACTATCATATCATGTTAAAGCCGACAATAGGAAGTACTCATATGCAAGACTTCCATAACAGTTTTTTTCTCGAGGGAAAGGTTTATGATCTAGATGCATTAACCCACGATTTTGGATTGATCATTGGGCAAGCAAGAATGTTAGTTGGTAAATCGGGATTGGCCATTGCAGCTGTATTATTCTCTATAGCGATGTCGACTCTTATTTCTATAAAACAAAAACGATACGAAATTATACTTTTTGGATTGCCTATAGTTGGAGCTTTTGGTGCATCATTAATAGGCAAATATTCTATCCTAGAAAGATTGATGTTATTTTCTCTGCCCTTAGCTTTACTGTTAGTTATGATTGGTTTGGAGCATGTTTTTCAGAATGCAAGACTGAAAAAAGCGTATTTAAGTAGAATTATTTTGGGGGTCGTGTCACTAGGTTTGCTCATCGGATTTTACGAAAAGCAATCCTTTAAGTACGTCTTTAATCCTTTTGAGCATGAAGATAATAGATCATCGCTACTTTATATAGCGCATCATCCTGAACATGAAAGATATATAGTTTGTACGCAGCATGCAGTGCCGGCCTACGATTATTATATGCATCACGCTGCAAATTACAAAAACCTAGATGTTGGTCCAATGAGACCATCAGAATACAATACAGATATAAAAGCTTCGGTTTTAAAGGTGTTAAACCAAGAAGAGAAAGTTTGGATTTTGGCTAATCACTATCATGAATATGAGATCGAAAACTTAATCACAGACCTAAGCGAAGTAGCTACAATAGAAAATAGCTACAGAGCAAAAAGCTCGGTAGCTATCATTATTTCTAAAAAGGGTTCACCCAACAAATAGAAGAGAAATTTGAGTCTTTAAAATTGAGAAAGAAAACTACACACGCATTCTGTGGGTACAACTACATTTGGTCACAATATTATAATACCTTACCTGAACAAAATAATAAATCGGTTTTTGGAAGGCCTCTCATTACAATTATTCTTTTTTGGTGGACACGTATATAGTTTTCAAAACGGATCTCAAAATTGAAAAACTCTTTAGTTTCTCTAATACTTTTTGTTGTTGGCACAAATATAGCATAAAACATATTACATTTTTACATAATATGTAAATACTTCATATTTTTATTTATTGATATGATGTTTTGCTTTAAATAAAATATCTTAAGTGGCTGATAATTAGTAAGTAAGAGTTGGATTAATTTATTGTGATTTAAACAAAATTAAATTATTTATTTTTCGGAAACTGCATAAAAAGTGTGAAAATTGGAATATTAGCGACTGACTTAGTCAGTCTATCACAAAAAAATCCGCCCCAGAGATATACACCTCTGAGGCTTCTATATTAGACCTTCTAATTCCTAGATTCTATTTTCCGGATTCTGCAAGAAACGGAAAACGCTAGGGTAAACAGTATTGGCTGGCTTCATTGTTCGGCTTCTGAAAGAAACGAACTACTAGAAAACAGACATAAGGATCCCCAAAGCAAACGCTTAATACTTCTTACAATCCACAGAGATAGTTTAGTGTTTTGACTGTGATCTTTATATCACCGTTTTTTAGTTTCCTTATCCAAATGGGATTGTCAATATCAATCATGATTTTATACAATTCATCGTTGTTATCTTCAATGAAGGTCGACATATCTTTAAATGAGCTAATTGATTCTTTACCATCCAGCATACTTAATAATAGGTGGTAGGCATCCATTACTCTAATATCTTTAAGATAAAGCTCTACTTTGTATTCATCGTTTTTATGGGTTTGGATCATTTTATCACCTGCCTCAAAATATGAAGTCATCTTTTGTAATGTGCCAGCATTTAAAGTGTCTGTACGGTCAAGGCCTAGATTAACTTCAGTCCATGATTCTAAAGGGTAGATCAGATCCATATCTAACTGACACTTTTCGAAGTCGTATGAAGGCAATGGCAGATCGGACAAGTAACCATCAAACATATATCCTGTCACACCTTCGTGTTCCACATATACCCAATTGCCTTCTACCCATTCTATTTTTTCATAAGTGTCAATACTATCAGGTTGATTTAGGACTAGAACGGTGAACCCCAAACCAAGAACTCCTAATGATTCTGATTGCGAATTGGGTTCTGCTCTTAAAGTCAGACCAGAGTTAGCCATTACATAGAGTTGGGTTCCTTCTGAAAATATTGGCTGTCCTGTTCCCCACATCTGTGTGTAAAATAAGAGCATTAATAATCCTGCAATCACTTTTTTAGTGATTTTTGCCACTGTTTTCTGTCCTTGCATTTTTACTTGATAAGTCATAATTCTGGGTTTTATAATTTGAAAAAATGTATATGTATAGATCTATTCGATAACAGATCTTAATTTATTTGATATTGTATAGTTGATGATTAGGATCGGGGCTTGTAAGATTAGAAGCTATTATGATTTCATTTTTCATAATTTCTGCTTTCTGATTTGCTTCTGGGAAATGAGACAAACAAATGCTCAGAAGGCAAAATATTCCTATAGCATATACAAATCTATTGTCCGTCTTTCTGTTGAGGTCTTCTATCAGTGCTTTCATAATTTCTTAATTGTTATGATACAAATATGAAGGTGTTTCACAGGAATTGAAGTGGCATTCTATTATTCGTAGAGGTTTATCTATTATTTGATGTGTGTGGAAAGAATCCTTATATCGGGGATTTGTTTTGAAATGTATAAGCCAACTTTAATATGTTGGTCGACTAAAAAAGTATTAATCCTTACTAGATTAGAATCAAAATATGATGGACTAAATTATTTCAGTGTATAATTGGTACTTCTATTAAGATCGGTTTTATTTTATCAAAGTAATATCCCCAGCTTTAATTATTTGTTCTCCTTCTTTCGTCGTTAATTCTAACAGATACACATAGACTCCTTCACTTGCTTCCTTTCCTCCAAAAAAACCATTCCAAGGAAGCAGTTCTGAAAGTATTACATTTTGTTGCGAGAAAACATTATTTCCCCACCGATCAAAGATTAGAAAACGGTTTACAGATATGTCTAAATAGTTACTTGTAATCGTAAAATTGTCATTTGTGCCATCCCCATTTGGGCTAAATACATTTGGAATAAAAATATCTACTGTTTTGTCAACCCTTATTTCGACTGTTAGAGTTTTTATACAACCTCGATCATCTGTAAATGTTACTTCCACTGCCTCATTCTCAGAAGCTATGATTACAATAGTTTTACATTGTCCTTCCAGAAGGGTCTCTGTACATTCGTAATAATTTATCAATTCCCAATCTATAAAAAATCCAGAAAGAGGTAAATCACTTGTTATATCCAACGTTAGTTCTAGCAAATCCCCATAACGTAATTCAGCTGATTCGATGTTTAAGTTTATTTGAGTTTCATTAGGGTTTACGATTTCTATCTCTTCAATGTGAATTATACAGTTTTCATTTATCTGATACGATAATGAGTAGTTTCCTGGATCTAAATTTATAATATGATTATTTACATCTAAATTGGTCACGACATCATTAAGATAAATTGGGTAATTATAAATATTATCTCCTATTACTTCAATGCTTGTAAATGCTTCATCACAATTAAAGTCTATTACACCAATTTCAAAATCGATCAAGGGGATATCTTCTAAGGTGAAATTAGACGAATTGATACAATCATTTTCATCAATTACTGTAACCTGGTAAGCACCAGGACTTAAACTATTGATATCCTGACTATTCATGCCATTATTCCACGAAAACTCGAAGGGCTGTGATCCTCCTGAAGCATTAACTCCGATTTGGCCATCATCAATGCCAACACAGGAAATATCAAAGACTTGACCATCGATATTGATTTGTGATGGGCTGAGAATTTCAAATTCCTCAGTGATGACTTCAGTACCAGTTGCATCAACTATTGTTGCTTGATAAATTCCATTGCATAGGTTAGTAGCAGTAGGTGTAATTTGTCCATCAGACCAAGTGATCATGTATGGTAGAATCCCATCACTTATTTCCAAAACAACTGTTCCTTTACATTCTCCAAAACATAAATTGTCTGCTAGTGTATTTTGTATTATGAGAGGGTCATAATCTATAATTATTGATAATTGCGAGGTGCAACCATTGGCATCAACAACATTGACTGTAATACTTCCATAGCCTAATCCAGAAGCGACTGGTCCCACTTGTCCATCACCCCATACAATTTGGTAAGGAGAAGTTCCACCACTTACATCAATGATTACTTCTCCATTGTCATTAGAAGATCCTGATTGTGATACTGAAAGCACAATAATATCAATTTCGAGAATATCCTCGATAATAAAATCTAGAGTTGCCGAACAATTATTGACATCGGTAATGGTAACTTCGTAATTATTACCAGGTTCTATACTTATTGTGGATAATACAGCTCCTGTAGACCACAATATGGAATAGGGTTCAATTCCTCCAAATCCTTGAATTGAAATCGAACCGATATCATCAAAACATAAAGGCAGTTCCATTTCACTTATTACTCCAAGCGAATCTGGTTGTGTGACAGTAACCTGTTGGTATATTGGACAGCCAATTGCATCGGTTACTGTAACAGAATAACCTCCTGCGGATAATGAAGAAACAATAGGTGTTGTGGCAGCATTGCTCCATAGCACTTCATAAGGCTCTAAGCCTCCAGATATTTCCAGAGATATTTGGCCTTGATTGTCTCCATAACAGAGGTTATGCACAATGTTTTCATTTACTTCTAGGATGGTATTTTCTAAAATTAAAAAAGTATCCAATTTAATACAGCCTTCATTGTCTGTTATAGTTAGGTAATGATATCCAGCTTGGATATTGGATATGAGATTGGTAGTATCTCCATTACTCCAAAGGTATGAGAATGGCATGGAGCCGGCTAAAGGAGTTATTCTGATCGAGTCTACAAATACACCATTACATCCTGGCTCGGGTACATTTGTGCTATAAATCATCTCTAATCCTTCCTCTACATCATAAAAGTAATTGTATTCGCATCCAAAACTATCGATAAGAGAAAATTCATACATTCCAGCTGAAATGTTGGATAGATCTTCACCGGCACTGCCATTGTTCCATAAAATGTTGTAAGGACTATTGCTGTTATCAATTTGCATATTTATACTACCATCCTGTCCTTGAAAACATGGATTATCTGTAACCTCTGCAGTAATACTTAGATCAGAATTTAAAGACAAAACATAGGATTGAATCCAGGTACAGCCATTTATATTTGTAATGGTAACAGAATAACTTCCGGGAGGTAAATCAAAAATATAATTAGAATCAGATGCTGTATTCCATAGAATATCATAGTCACTAGATTCGCCGATAATATCTAAATAAATGGACCCATCATCCAAGTCAAGACAATTGATATTTGAAAAAGATTCAGTTACTTGAATTCCTGGATCCACATTGATATCCACAGACGATACTACACTACAGTTATTAGCATCCGTTACAGTGATTGTATAAGTTCCTTGTGCTAGGTCGATCAAATCTTCAGTTATAGAATCATTGCTCCATTCATACACAAAAGGGGTAAGTCCTCCTGAAACTGTCAAATTAATAGTACCATCGGATTCTCCATCACATCCAGTCAAAGAAGTGACAAATGAAAGGTTTATCTCGGGGAAGGTGTCCACTACAAATGTTGAATTTGCATTACAACCATCACTATCTGTCACATCGACGGTGTGAGTACCAAATCCAACATTGATTAAGGTATCATTAATGCTACCATTTGTCCAAAGGTATATATAAGGAGGTAGTCCTCCGTTGACTATTAGAGCAATATTGGTCTGTTCTGAAATGTCACAGATGAATTCTTGATAATTTGCAAAAATGATTATTTCGTCTGGTTGTGTTATAATAACTGTACCACCAAATGTTAAACCATTTTCATCCGTTACTAAATAATTGTAAGTGCCAGCACATACATTAAGGGGCATGAATCCTTCAAGGCCTAGATCATCCCAAGTAACAGAATAAACTACATCTGGCCCATCCACAGTAAGAGAAATAGATCCATCACAGCTTCCAAAACAAGAAACATCCGTTGAGGAAGAATTAACAATAAAGTCGGTAGTAATCTCAAATTCAAATATTTCCTGGCATCCATTTTCATCTGAAACAGTAACGGAATATGAACCAGCGGAAAGATTATTATCCGAGTTTGTTGTATTGCCAGTGCTCCATTGATAAGTGTACTGCAGGAGACCACCAGTTGAAGTAATAGATGCTGACCCAGGAGTCCCCATATTTGCTTGCACTACAATAATCGTATTGAAAAATGGGTCTGGACTTTCAACTGTAAAGTCTTTTTCATTAAAGCATCCATTGGCATCCGTTACTGTTATTGTATAAGTTCCCGCTGCAAGATTTTGAATATCAGCACTGGTTTCGCCATTACTCCAGAGAAAGGATAATGGGGGATTGCTTTGATCGGCAGTCACATTGATGCTTCCCGTGGACAAGCCATAACAGAGTACATCTATTATATCGCCATTAATATCCAGATCAAAATCTAAAGCATTTAAAACATAAGTTTCGGTTGTAAAACAACCATTAGCATCTGTAACTGTAACTGAATAAGATCCAATATTTAAATTTTCGATAGTCGAAGTGGTCTCACCATTATCCCAAATAATGGTATAAGGCATATTCGGGCTGTCAATGGATAATTCTATACTCCCATTTGAGGCAGTGGCACAAGAAGGGACAATAATTGTAGCCTCGACCTCCAAAACCTCTAAATCTATCTCTACTAAAATAGGAATAGATTCTAAGCACTCCAAACCATTAGCGGAGACTATGACGTGATATTCTCCCTGAGCATCAGATGGAATGATGTACGGATTACTTATTGCACCTGGGATTAAAACGCCATCTAAATACCATTGAAAAGTAGCGCCAGGAATATCAATATCAACATATATCTCTACTCCAGAAATGCAGTCACCCGTTACCAAAGCAATTATAGCTTCTGGTAGTTCAATAGTATAAGTTTGGACTGTAAAACAACCATTACTATCGGTAACAGTTACAGTATACGATCCTGCGATTAAATTTTCGATAAACGAAGTGGTTTCACCATTATTCCAATTAAAAGTATAGGGCGTGTTAGGGCTATCAACTGTTAATTCGATACTACCATCAGTTAAAGAAGAACATGATAAATCAATTACTATTGATTGGATGTTCAATACATCGAAATCAATAATAATCAAAAGAGGATCGGAGACAAGGTTGCATCCTAAATCATCCAATATTGATACTGAGTATACACCGGATTGAATAGGGTCCATTTGGTAGGGGTTCGTGGTTGCACCAGGAATAGGTTCACCTCCAAGAAACCATTGATAGTCACCACCATTATCTATGTCTGCGTCTAAAAAAACGCCATTTATACAGTCACCAGTGTAGGCTATTCCTGGAATCTCACTAAGTAATGTACCAAAATTTCCACTGAGTTTGATTTGATCTATAAAGTGATAATTTGCATCTGGATTATTCCCAATAAAATCACAACTATGTCCTATAGCTACAGCGTATATAGGATATTCAGGGCTGAAAGAAGAAGAATATGCTATCCAACTGTTATTTTCAGTGCCTGTCATAGAAAAAGTTGCAATTTCAGTCCAAGTAGCACAATTTCCGAGATAATCTGGAGGTGTGAAAAGGCAACTATATGTTCCATAAAGAGACAATTCAACATTCAAATTAGATTCGAAATTAATTCCTGTATTAAATCCGACATCAAAGCTTATATCATAAGTTTCTCCGTTTAACAATATATTGTCCTGTGTACAGGTTCCAATTGTTTCATTCAAACTGCTAAATCCAACTGCCCCATCACCAGAAGGAAGCGGTAATGGAACTTCAGGTACAAAGACTCCACCGATAAAGTCGCAAGTGTTAAAATAATCAGGCGAGCCTGACATGCTTTGCCAACCATTAATACATTCAGTTTCAGTGGGAAATTCTGGACAACAATTATAGGATTCGAAATCATCGTCTAGAGTAGAATATTTTACAAAATAACAAAATTTACATGGAGGATCTGGATAACCATTAAGCCCATTATCATCATCATCAATAGCATTATTGCAAATCTCTATCTCATCTTGACTAAACAATGAAGATGTACATAGGGTAAGTAAAATTAATGCAGCAAATAATATTCTAATCATAATACGAGTGTTTTGTGAAGAGACTTTACTACGTGTTTTTTATAAATCATAAGTTCTTTTAATTCTAAACCTATTATTTAATAACAGTAATATCCCCAACTTTAATTAGTCGCTTCCCTCTTTTAGTTGTTAGTTCTAAAAGGTATACAAAGAATCCATCATTCACATCTTTTTCCCAAACGTATTCATAAGCATTCCCGTTCGTACTTGTACCAAATCCCATCGTCCTCACCATATACTGTAAAGGTGCTTGGACAACAGTCATAGTCTTCGAAAAATCCTTCAACCATAACGGTCATATCACCAAAACAGGAAGTACATGAAGGATCTTGATAATCAATAAGCCCATTGCCATCGTCATCAATTTCATTATTACAAATTTCTTGACCCAACATTGAAAATGTGATTAACGTGATCAACACTAATGTGGTCCAAGATCGAATCATAACGGGATGCATTTAACAAAACTAGTTCCGTAAGATACCATTTCAGATACATTTATCCAAATATGCTGGGGTGAATCCAATTGACAAATTTTCGATTTGATTTGAATTTAAATGTTTGACATTTAAGGCATTAGACTTTTTAATAATATGAAATGTAAAAGTAATGCTTAGAGAGATTGTTGATAGAAATAGGTTTTATTAACCTACAAATAAATTTATCAATACAATCATAGCCAAAATCACGAATACACCAGAAAGTATAAGGTTGATATTCTTAGTGACGTATTCTGATTTCCTTGCTATGGTCTCTGCGGCAATCGAATAGATGGCAAACATAGCTGTACCACCTAAGAAAACGCCCATTGCCAAATAATATACGTAAGGCGCTGAAGCTGTAATGTATGATTGAGCATCAAGCAACAATGCAGCGGTGAAGTAATAAGGAAGCCCTAACATATTAATAGAAGACATAATGAGTCCTTCGTAAAAAGCTGGAGTGTTTCCTTTTTTATCCTTTGCAGTGATTACCTTTTTTGATTTTTTGTAGAAATAAAATGACAAAGTAAATAGGACAAGTATACCTACCCGTTTAAGCCACAAAATAATATCAGGATTCGCATCTAAGAATCTAAGGAAAGTAAATGCAATTAATCCATGAATAGCATTTATAGTTGCGGCTCCAGCTCCAAATAAAATTCCTTGTCCTCGTCCTTGTTCTATCGAGGTTCTGACAGTTGTCATGTTCAACATCGCTGGAGTGATGAATCCGACAAAAGCTAATATGAATCCAATTCCTATGTGGGTAACTTCCATTTAACTGCAATGATATACTTTTATTCGATCAAATTTACTCGAAACCCATAGCTGCATTTAAGTTTGTCGTTTTTTAATGAATAAAATTGTGCTCTTTAAAATGTTTTTGCAGAATGGTAAAATTGCTAGAATAGCAGAATTGCTTCATTAGTTGACAGAATATATATCGCAGTCGTTTTACAATTTCGCGATTCAAACAGTATGCAAAAACGAAATCCACTTATCTGGCTTTCGTAGAAAACAATAAGAATGAATTGCACCTAAATGAACGAATCGAAGTTAACTAATCTAAAAAACCATATATTTACATTTTCCATAATACGTAATAATAATTTGAATCCAAATCTCGATCCAACAGAATCTCAATTTACTAGCGATGACAAGCAAGTAGAAAAGGCATTACGTCCAAAATCATTAGGTGATTTTAGTGGACAGCCTAAGATTGTAGCAAATCTAAAAGTATTTATCCAAGCGGCAAAACAACGGGATGAAGCACTAGATCATGTATTGTTACATGGGCCTCCGGGACTGGGTAAAACGACTTTATCATACATCGTAGCTACTGAAATGGAATCGGATATCAAAATGACATCTGGCCCAGTCTTAGAAAAACCAGGCGACCTTGCAGGGTTATTGACAAATCTTGATGAAGGTGATGTTTTATTTATAGATGAAATTCATAGATTAAATAATGTAGTAGAAGAATATCTCTATAGTGCGATGGAGGACTACAGAATCGACATCATGATCGATAGTGGCCCGAATGCTAGAAGTATACAGTTAACGTTGAATCCATTTACGCTGGTAGGAGCGACTACTCGTATGGGGTTGTTGACAGCTCCAATGCGGGCTAGATTTGGGATCACGTGTTTGCTCGATTATTATGATGTGAAAACTTTAGAGAATATTATATTTCGAAGTGCTGAGATATTGGAAGTGCCAATCGATGCGGAAGGTGCTAATGAAATAGCAAGGAGAAGTAGAGGAACACCTAGAATTGCCAATGCATTGCTCAGGAGAATCAGAGATTTTGCACAGATTAAAGGAAATGGCTCTATTGATAAAAAAATAGCTAGATATGGTCTTGAAGCATTAAATGTGGATGATGGAGGTCTAGATGAGATGGATAATAAGATATTGAATACCATCATTACAAAATTTAAAGGCGGACCTGTTGGAATCAGTACTATAGCTACTGCAGTAGGAGAAGAATCTGGAACTATCGAAGAAGTTCATGAACCCTTCCTTATTATGGAAGGTTATATACAGCGGACTCCACGTGGCAGAGAAGCTACAGCAAAAGCCTACAAACACATCGGAATCGTACCACCAACACAGACAGGTAGTTTGTTTTAAGGAGGTAATTCATAATTTTTAAAAGAAAAACTAAACATAATGGCAGAAGAAAATAAAAAGAAGCAAGGCAAACAAATGAATATTGAATTGTCAGAAGAAGTAGCGGAAGGGATCTATTCAAACTTGGCAATTATTGCACATTCTCAATCAGAATTCGTAGTAGACTTTGTGAAAATACTTCCGAATGTGCCAAAAGCAAAGGTGAAATCAAGAATCATACTTACTCCCCAACATGCTAAAAGACTGCTTAAAGCATTAGTGGACAATGTAAAGAAATATGAAGCTCAACACGGGCCAATAAGTGAGCCAGAGAATAATAATAATTCTTTTCCCCCGATGAATTTTACACCAACGGCACAGGCATAGGAGAGGCTAATGATTGAAGATTATTGATTGAGGAGATTGCTGACTGAAAATTGCTGATTGGATCGGAATTCAGTGATTTCTGTTTGATTTAGTATTGGAAATGCTTGAAATGACCGTAGACAGATGTCGGGTGCATTAAACATAACAAGTTCAGCAAGTTCCCACTTCATTCGCAAACATCCAAATATCCAAATATCCAAATATGCTGAAGCTAAAGCCAATGACTGTATTTTTGATTTACTGCTTCTATTAATTCGAAAACGTTTATCCAAAACATAATTAGTACAGATATACCTATCCGCTTGAGCCATAATATAATATCTAGATTAGCATCTAAGTCTGTAAGAAAAGGAATGGCAATTAATCCATGAATAGCGTTTGTTGTTTCCGCTTCAAATGAAATTCCTAGACCTTGTTCTATTAAGATTCGGACATTTGTCATATTCAACATGGCAGGTAAGATGAAACCTACAAAGGCTAATGTGAATCTAATTCCTATTTGCCTTCACATCAATAAACAACCTCTCCAATCCTTCCAATCTGATCAATAATACGTCTTTTATTCACCTATTAAATATTTATTACATATATAACTAGCATACATTCAAACTATTTTATATATTTGTTTTTATTAATGTGACCAACCATTAATCTGGCCTTCGAGCGTTAGATTTCATGAGAATGATTATGAAGCATGTCTATTGAATGACAGGCTATTCGAACCGTAGAATAAACGAAACGAATTTTAACACTTAATCATAAACTTAATCTCATGAAATTATCCACTTTCGCCCTTAGAATTTCGGTATTTCTTTTTGTACTTTTTGCATCTTCTGGTTTATATAGCCAAGGTTTAGAATTAAATGCTAGAGCTTATCTTGATGGCGCACTTAGATATAGTGTTGAAGTTGGAGAGACTCATAATCGGCCACTCATGAGAGATAATCTTCGAGACAATCCGTTCAATAGTCAGAGAGTGATTCCTGATCAGGATATCTATCAGACCCCCAATATTGTCAATAGCTATACTAAGGTAGATGTGACAGCAAAGTACACACACGTAGGATGTGGAACTTTCGCTCAATATAAATCTATTCCAACACCATTTTCAGTATTTGCTGTAACAGGTGAAGATGCTATCGTAGATTGGATGTTTGTGGAGTTAAGAGATAAAAATGACTACACAAGTGTGATAGCAACGAGAGCAGGATTGCTACAAAGAGATGGTGATATAGTTGATTTAGATGGTACTAGCCCATTGTTTTTTAACAATGTGAATCCTGATTTCTATTTTGTAGTAATAAGACATAGAAACCATTTGGGAGTTATGACTAAATACCCAGTATCGCCAGAAGATATGGCGGGTTTAATTGATTTTTCTTCAGTTGATACTCAAGTATTTGATTTTGGTAATACAAACAACCAATTCAACTATTCAGGTCTAGCACAGAAGAATGTCATGGTAGGTTCTGAAGAATTAATGGTACTATGGGGTGGGGACTTTGATGCAGATGGTGTCATCTGTTACATAGCTAACAATAGCGATGTAAATATATTGCAATCGGAAGTGGCGGGTTTTGATATGAATCTCAATCCAAATTATAAAGTGAATTTTGGTGGATCTGTTGGATACTTACAAAGTGACTTTGATATGAATGGCAAAGCAAAATTTACAGCCCCAGATGATGATAGAAATCTAATATTAGAGCAGGTATTATTCTATTCGCAGAATACTGAAACTAGAACAAATTTCGTACACTTAGTAGAGCAATTACCATAAGAGAAGTATTGATTTTCCTAACAGAATTAATGAGAGAAGCTTTTTACTAATAATTCTGATTCACAGAAGTAAGATTTCAAAAAGGCTCTCAGAAAGAAGGTTCTTTCGTATAGGAAGGTTTTCGAAATAAGAAAGGTATTCCAACAAGACGATTGTTTTGTTGGAATTTTTTGTAGTATATTTTGTATTTAGGAAGAACTGAATTGGTAGGGTAAGATTAACCTATTCCTAGATCGTTTAAGAAAAAACTGGCCAACGCCGCTTCCTTATTTCTGCTCTAAAGGAGAGCACGTAACAGGGCTCGTACTATTTCTTACGCAGTAATAATACTCATCACCAATTCCTTTGTCAACGCTCTTCCTGCAGCCTTTTCCTTTATCTTTTCAAAAGAAAATTTAAAATCACATCCTGACTTCCAATGACTGCACCCATAAGCTGTTTTACCTTTTATGATCGAACCTTTTTTACATTTAGGGCAAGGAGGTGGTGTATCTATAACGTTTTTTTGTGGGCTAGGTGCAGTTCCCTTTTTGGGTTCTAAGGTCAGTGAAAAATCATCATCAAATCGAATCAATCCTTCTACTTTATGACTATTGAGTGTAAATCCTTTTAAGTTAGTTGTACATCCTTTAACAATCAATCTTCGCAGCTGATTTTCGGACACTTTTTTACCATAAATTTGGAATGGCAGCACAAATTTACAGCCTGACTTCCATAGAGAACATCCATAAGCGGTCTTCCCTTTCATTATAGTGCCAGATTTGCACTTAGGGCATTTTGACTGTGTAATTGGTGCTTTATTTGACGAAGCTGAGCTTGATTTAGTAGTTCGACTCTTGGTAGATTTGCTACTGCTACTTTTAGTAGAGTATTTAGATTTTGTATCTGCTGTGACGAATGTTCTATGTTTTTCCATTCGTACTTCAGTGACCAGACTGTCCACCATTTTCTTCATGTTTTGAATGAATGCTTTGGGGTTATAAGTACCAGCTTCTATATCTTTAAGTTGCTTTTCCCATTGTCCAGTAAGTTCTACGGATTTGAGCATTTTGTTATTGATTGTATCTATCAATTGTACTCCAATATCCGTAGGGAGTAGTAACTTTTTACTCCTCTTGACATATTTTCGTTTGAATAATGTCTCAATGATTGCAGCTCTCGTTGACGGTCTACCTATACCATTAGCCTTCATCAATTCTCTCAGTTCTTCATCGTCTACAGCTTTCCCAGCGGTCTCCATCCCTCTTAACAATGTCGCTTCAGTGTAGTATTTAGGAGGTTGAGTTTTCTTTTCTACCAGCGTAGGATCATGTGGACCTGACTCACCTACGGCAAATGAAGGCAATATTTTGTCTTCTTCCTTCTCTTTACTGTCGGAGTCTTTCTTTTTAGATTTAGGGAATAGAACTCGCCATCCAGGTTCTAATATCTCTTTTCCCGTGGCTTTAAATTTCTCATTGGCAGCCTTTCCGATTACAGTTGTATTTGCAACCTTACATTCTGGATAGAAGTTAGCAATGAATCTCTTTGCTATAACATCATATACGTTAGCTAGCCCTCCGTCCAGGTGAGATTCATTTCCTGTGGGTATGATAGCATGGTGATCAGTAATCTTTTTATCGTCAAAGATCCGTTTCGTTTTCTTAATCGGAGCGGCCAATACTGATTGCGTATATTGACTGTAAGATTTCATGCCTTGCATTATGCTCTTGATCTTTGGATGCTGATCTGCTGGTAGATAAGTAGTGTCCACTCTTGGGTAAGTGACAATTTTCATCTCATAGAGTTTCTGGACTAACTTAAGCGTTTGATCTGCACTATAGCTATATCTTTTGTTGCAAAAGACCTGCAAACTGGTTAGGTCAAATAACCTAGGAGAATATTCTTTACCTTCTTTACGATCTGCGGATATTATATGGAACTTCTCCTCTTTGATCGTATTCAATAATGCCTGCCCGTCTTCTATTTTCTCGAATCTTCCTTTGACTCTATTAAAAGTTGTATCTCTATAGGTGGTTTGCAATTCCCAGAATGGTTTGGAGATGAAATTGTTAATTTCATGATGTCTTTCTACAATCATGGCAAGAGTAGGGGTTTGTACACGACCTACAGATAAAACTTGTTTGTATCCTCCATACTTCAATGTGTACAAGCGGGTAGCATTCATTCCTAATAACCAATCTCCAATGGCTCTAGCACTGCCAGCATAATACAGTTTGTCAAAATCACTTGATGGTTTTAGCTTTCCAAACCCCTCTCTGATGGCCTCATTTGTTAGAGATGATATCCATAACCTTTGGATTGGCCCTTTATATTTTGCTTGGTTGATGACCCATCTTTGTATAAGTTCACCTTCTTGTCCCGCATCACCGCAGTTAATAACTACAGTAGCTTTTTTGAAAAGCTCTTTAATAACTTTGAATTGTTTTTTGACACCTGAGTCATTTATTAGTTTGGTTTCAAATTTTTCAGGAAGCATCGGAAGAGAATTTAGATCCCATCTTTTCCAACTCGGTTTATACTCGTCCGGGGCATAAAGTGAACAAAAGTGACCAAAAGTCCATGTAACAGCATAGCCATTACCTTCGAAGTAACCATCTTTTCTAGCCTTCGCTCCTATGACAGAAGCAATCTCTCTTGCAACAGATGGTTTTTCAGCGATACAGACTTTCATAAAGCAAAACTAAGATTTTTTATGTATTCAAGACTTTAGTTTTGTAAACCTTGAAGGACAGAATCCAAGAAACAACAACAGCAATTTCTATTTGATCATATGTAATACTTACTCTTTTACCTAGAACGGTTAGGTGGTCTAATCGCTCGATGCGATGTTGTCACTAGTAGTGTTGAAGCAACTATCGGTACGCAGCCTATAAAGTGACGAATTCATTCACTCAGACCGGAGTTGTCTCGAATTCGTAAAATAAATACTATTTGTGTAGATCAAATTGCATCTTTTATCTAATAGATGCGTCTTATTATAAGCGAAACACAATCTTTGCAGTCAAACTATCAATCTATAACAAAATGAGAAATTTACTATTACTTATATTTCTATCATGCTCTGTGGTTACAATTAATGCTCAGTATAGTCTATCGAGTAAATTGTTGGATGGTGATGGAGCACCGGTCATGTTTGCAAATGTAGTTTTATATTCTACAACAGATTCGAAAATGATAAAAGTAGAGTCGTCAGATGAAAATGGACAATTCAAGTTTAGAAATCTAGAGAATGGGTCTTATTATATTGAAGCTAGTTTTATTGGGTACACAAACTTTAAATCTGAGCCAATAAATATGCAAGGCGATGATATTGTTTTATCTGATTTTATCATGGAGATCAATGCTGTGGAATTAGAAACGGCCGTGGTGAAGGCAAAGCGCTCACTCATAGAGGTAAAGCCTGATAGAATGGTATTCAATGTTGAAGGAACTATAAATAGTGCTGGCGATGATGCCCTTGGCTTATTGAGAAAAGCGCCAGGTGTGTTAGTTGATAACAATAACAATATTACTGTTCTAAGCCGATCTGGAGTACTTATTTATGTGGATGGTAAACGACTCCCACTGACAGGAGATGATCTTAATGCTTACTTAAGTAATCTGCCTGCAGAGCAAATAGATCGTATGGATATCATTACTAACCCTGGAGCAAAATATGAAGCTCAAGGGAACGCAGGAATCATCGACATAAGATTGAAAAGAGATAAGGGTCATGGTGTAAATGGATCCATCAGTGGCTCTCTTAGTCAGGGTAGATTAGGAAAGGGTAATATCAGTTCTGTAGGAAATTATAGAAATAAATTACTGAATACCTTCGGTACTTTAGGGTATAATGGTGGATCAAGTTATCACGATATGACATTCAGAAATAATCAGAATGGACTATTACTTGATGAAATTAATAACTCTGAAAATGCATCGAACGGAATAAATTATCGGTGGGGAACTGATTTTTTTATTGGCGAAAATTCAACCATTGGGTTTTTAGTCTCAGGACAAAACCAGTCAAGTGAAAATGTGTCTGAAAATAGGATTAAAATATCAGAGCTAGAGAATGTTTCCAATATTGATAGTGTGCTCATAGCTGAAAATTTATCTGATCAGACAAGAGACCAAAGTACTTACAATGTAAACTATGCATTTGACAATAAAAAACATTCATTGAATATTGATTTGGATTATGGGCGATATAGAAATGATTATGCTTATATTCAGCCTAATAGATATTATTTAGTTGGTGAAACGACGCCTAGTACAGAAGTATTGACAGAATATGATACGCCTATAAACATTGATATATATACTGGAAAGATAGATTATGAAACGGACGTATTCGGTGGTAAGATAGGATTAGGATCAAAGGTAAGTAAGGTAGCTACGGATAATTCATTCTTATTCTACGATATCTTGGGTGGGGAGAGAGAAAGGAATAATACAAGGTCAAATGAGTTTTTTTATGATGAAAATGTATACGCTGGATATGCTAATTTTCAGAGATCTATTAATAAAAAATGGGGTATGTCAGCTGGGCTAAGAGTAGAGTCGACAGATGCTGTTGGAGACTTGAGAGCTTTCAAGGAGGAGCTACAAGAGGATCCAGTTGAACTTAATTATACGAATTATTTCCCATCAGGTGGTTTGACGTTTCAACAAGCGCCCAACAAAACATGGTCTCTTAATTATGGACGAAGAATCAATAGACCAGATTACAATGTATTAAATCCATTTACTGTGCAGTTAAGTGAATTATCATTCATGAAAGGAAATGAATCTCTTATCCCTGAAATAGTAAATAATTTGGAACTAGGATATACCCTAAATTATCGATACAATTTCAAATTGAGCTATAGTAATACGACCAATCAGATCACAAGATTAATTGCACCTGATGATGAAGATCCAAGAGCTGGTTTTATAACATGGGCAAACCTAGCTGAGCAGACTATTTATGGGTTTAATGCGGCTCTTCCATTTGAAGTGAAGCCGTGGTGGAATGCATTTATGAATATTAGTGGTGGGTACCTAAATAATCAAGCTGACTATGGAGATGGAGCTATTGTGGACATTCAAGCATTTACGTATTCTATTTTTCAGCAGCATACATTTACACTGCCAAAAGGATTTACTGGGGAAATCTCTGGATATTTTTCTGGACCAGGAGTATGGGGTGGAGTTTTCAAATACAACGAAACTTGGAGTCTAAACCTTGGCCTTCAAAAGAAATTCTTCAATGACTTGATGAATGTTAGATTAAGTGTAAATGATATTTTCTTTCAGTCAGGTTGGGATGGAGTGTCTAATTTTGATGGTCTGATTGGCGAAGGAATGGGGAATTGGGATAGTCGTAGAGGCGCTATAAGTATAAGCTATAACTTCGGAAATAGAAATGTAAAATCAAGAAAAAGAAAGACAGGAATAGAAGATGAATCTAAGAGAGTAGGTTCGTAAAATTATGATAACCACTTTAATCAAATCCGATTGTCAACTGAATCAGGAGGTGATCGGATCTGTTATGATACTACCTCATTCAACTTATACTGATACCCATAAAGATTAGCGGTAAGTGCAGCAAAGATGGGTGTCACTATGGGACCAATTATTGGAATCAATAATAATACACTCGCCACTGTACCTAATGCAAGGGTAGCGCCAAAGTGATATTTTGTGGTAATCTCGCTCTTTTTGATAGAAAGCTTGTATAGTTCGTTGTAATTATCAAAAAAAGCATGCCCTACAAAGAATGCGTAGACAAAAAATATAACAAATCCTTTTATCCCATTGGATACTCCAATAATACCAAATAAAATAGAAAGAAGTATTTGAATTATAAAAGCTTGTACTAGTCCTCTTATTAGAACTTTGATCATGCGAATCTCAGCTTTCCAAAAACTGGAAATACTGATGGGTTGCTCTTCTCCTGAAAGAATCTCGATTGTTTTTACAGAAAAGTAGAAGATTACGATCTCTAAGATAATAAGCAATAAGTATTTTGAACCCCCAGAGATGGCCGTTTGTGCGTTTCCCCTTTTTGATTCATCACTCATCTGATCTGCTATGATGCCAGCATCATTGATCGGTATATCTATTGGAGAAGCTGTGAAAAATGTAGTCACATCACATATCATCCAATAGCTAAAAAGGATAGAAATACCAATTGTAGCCAATGCAATCCATTTGTGTCTGAAAAATCCCTTCCAAAGTTTATGTTCCATGAAAAAACTATAAGCCGACATCATTACTCCTATACATTTAGAAGCATGTGAAATCGTATCTTTGGTATTGATATTTTTAAGCATGGAAGTAATATAGAAAGAATTGCTTCTTAGCCAAACAAAATTTTATAGGAAATATACTTTAGATTTGAAAGACTTTCATTGTCTTGTCGGAAACAATAAGGATATCATTCTTCCTCCTCATCTGGTTCCATTGTCAGGTATCCCCTTTCGTTTAAAATGTTAAACCACTTGATTACTTTTTTCATGTCACTAACATAGACACGATCTTCATCATAATCTGGAACAATACTAGAGAAGTAATCTTCGATTTTTTCTTTACTTTCTTTCACTCCAGCTGGCGGGTTTTCAGCAACCTGGTCCAGCATTCTTTGGAGAATCTCACTCAATTCTATTGTATCACTCATTGTATATATAGCAACAGTCTCCATAGGAGTGAACTGGTGTTTTCTCATTGAGTAAAACATTGTTTTTCCACCATCTATGTCTTGAACTAGCAACCCATTGCCTCTTGAGTCCATCATTTTAAATAGACCAGGAAGTCCACTAATCGCTAGTATATCTTTAAGGTTCATATCTCTTTATTTATTGATAAAGTTGAATTTAGAGTATGAAAACGTTCTCCAATATTCAAAAGTGGTGCAAATATATAAAGTTCTTTTAAAATGCAATTTTTTGAGAGCTTAGTAGTTGTATTTATTTAAAGAATTTAACTAAATCAGTGAACATCAACTAAGGTCCAGATTTGCTAAATCTTGAAAAAGGGTGTATTCTGGAAAAGCATTTTTACCTTCCACTAAGATTTCGTAAAACAGTTTGTCTTGTCTCAGCTGATAGTGACTCAGCGCAGTATTGTAGTAGGTGTCCGCTTTATGACCATGAAGACTCACTGAATGCTTAAAATAAGTCAATGCCTCATCATAGTAGCCTAAATCGTAAAATAGACCGCCCAAGGCATATGGAAGATCAAATATTTCACCAATGTAGAAGTACATGGCCCAAATTTTATGAATGGTCTCTAAAATTCTAGTGCGTTCGTTGAATGTTATAGACCCAGATACTTGTTTGAGTCGAGGTAACATCAATATAAAGTAGGTGGAGTCATAAGCACTTAATCGAAAATGTGCGAGCAATTCCTGTGTGGTTAATCTCGAGACATTAGCAAATGAGAGTTGTTTTATGGTATTAAAGTCATCTGCCCCAAAATCATTTACAAAAGTCTCATAAGCACCAAGCGTTTCAGTATATGAGTGGCTATTCTCCAAGAACATTAAAGCTCCCAATTCTAAATTGAATGTCGAATAAGATGGAAATATGCTTTTCCCGCCTTGTTGTTCGCAAAACGATCCAAGCGCATGATAATTAACCCAAATTGAAAAACTGCCGTGCGTTACTACATCAGGCAATGGCTTGTTTTCCAAATCGTGTATAAGATGATAGCCTTTGTCAAGAGATAAGAGAAATAGTCCGTTCTTTGATAAGTTTTTTACATTATCGATACACAACATAGACATGACTGGAAAAAATAGATAAGTCTCCTTGATCTGTTTTTTGTACTCTGATAGGATTTGATTGATTATGGGGTTGGTGTATTCGGGGATTGGTACAATTGCATTCTTATATTTTATTTCTAGGTTCTTTATTAATGCCTCAGAGTCCATTTGTTCTGGATTACTCTTCATTGATAATGATATAGAACAAGTAGAAATTTCATCGTTTCTAACTAGGAACAACTCACTAGGAATGGAGTCAAAAAAGTAATTAGCAATAGCGATTATAGGTTGATTAAGTTCTTGGGGTTTGATATGCTTTTTGGAGTGTCTCAAATATAAGTCTTTACCTTCAATTGCATCAAAATATGTGAGGTCCAAAACTCCTCTTTTAAAGTATGTTTTAAATTGTGGATGACTTTGAAAAAAGGAAAGATTATCTTCAGCAATGTCACTGAGGATGTAACAATAAGGAGGCAAGTGAATGTTAGTTCTTAATATAAGTCTCTCTAGGTGAACAAGGATATGGAATGCTAACCTACCATGTCCCGCTCCAAGTTCCAAAATGTAAACTTTATCGACGACTTTTCCTTTTGAGGATAAATCTTTGAGGAATCCAAAAATAAGTTCTGCATAGGTCCTACCAACATAAGAACTGCTGGTCAGATTGTGGGGAACTAATTCTTCGCTAAATGCACTTGGACCTTTTTTTTGATAGAAATCTCGATTAAGTTGCCATATTTTACTCTTTGAAAACAAATGATCTGGCTCTATCTCAAAATGTGCAGAATCCATACTCGAAGCTATTTAAGTGGATGAAAAAATCATTTCCAACTTTGCAAGCCTTCACTAATTGTCTGTAGTAGAAACCGACGAAATTTTCGTTATCCTCCCAAGGTAATCTAATTACTTGAAAGTCAGTAATTTATTTCGATTGTAATTTTGATTAGAAATTATGGCTGAATGTGAACCAGTATTCAACGATACCAAAGAAGTCTCTAACTTCATCATCTAGTGGTACTAATAATTCGACACCAGAACTCCAGTTAAATCCTTCATAAATATATCCTAAACCGGCACTCGGGTATAAATATGTTTTTCTAGGTAAGGTGAAAGCAGTATTATATGCATTATACTCCACTTGTGCGTATAGCTGTTGAGTTATCTTGGCCCTTGCATACGCAAGGCCTCCATAACTAAAGAAGCCTTCGTCTCCTGGGCCTGGAACACTTCTATAATAGTAGTCAAACTTTGCTCCCAAACCAGCGGAGAAAGTCTTGTTTAATTTGTATCCAACATTCGATTTCATTGATATGTTGAATACATTACTGAAGAAATTCAAATTACCAAGTTTAATCTCAGAATTCAATCTTTCTTTGATACCAGATGGGCCATAGTCCTCATCTTCATCGTCTCTAGTATTTCTTCTGTCATCTTTCTCTTCAGTCTTCTCTTTAGTTTTTCTTTTCTTTTTGCCTCTTCTTTGTGCAGAAGCATCATCAACTAAAGAAAACATAAATACTAAAAGTAAAAATGGGATTAAAATCTTTTTCATTTGGTCAACTTTTGTTTTTCGAAATGCAAGGAATCATAAACTTAGCAGTTTTACATCATTATCCATTGCTTACTTTTATTTTTATACTCATATGAACGACTTTTTGTTTGTTAAGATGCAAGTATTCATAGAAATAATAGTTTTTTAACTATTTCTAAACTTGTCTACATAATTAGTAGTGTTATAAATAGGAAGTTTTTGCTTAGAAATGACAAATATTTGTCTTTATTGTAGCATTAAATGCAATTTGCATGCGTTTATGTCAAGTTTTGCTAAACTTATATCTTCTACATTGCTTTAGATTCAATTACATATTCTATTTTTACTGCATAATTGATACTTTTTAGTCGATTAACATTAGTAATCACTCTTTAACTATATTTAAAATCCCTGAGTTTCAAATTCTACTTTTGAACTATATTCATAGGTATATTTGAATTTATACAAAGCATTACACGATTTACGGTAATTACAATAAACACCAGTAAATTTTTATTCAAATTCTTAATTTTCAATATGTATCAAAGTTTAGCAAAAGTATTTAGCATCATTCTGTTGTTTGCATTTACATTTAACCAGGGACTATCACAATCAAGGTCTAGTACTAGTTTGAATGAAATGTTTTTTAGTTATGATATAAAAGCTATAGATTCTAAATCTATTCATTCTGAGGCAAAGAAAGGTGATTTTTTCATCGTAGAGATACCTAAACAAGGAAATGGTTCTTGGTTTGTAGAATTACATGATTCTAAAATTGTAAGTGATGATTATATCAGTCAGCTTGGTACGTCTGGAGGAACCATTAATAATGGAAAAACGAATGCAATCCCGTCAAAAGGGCATGTTGTAGGAGATCTTAGCACTACAGTAAGTCTAACATTTAATGAAGGATTTATATATGGATACATCAAAGACAAAAGTGGGTATAACTATATAGAACCGCTTTCGTATTATGACAAAGACCAAAGAGGAAACGATCAGTATGTAGTCTATAATGCCAAAGACTTGAAGCCTACGGCACCCCATAAATGTGGGACAACAGAAATGCATGATAAAAGAGATCAATTGTACGGAAATGATAAAGAACGTAGCAACTCTAGATTAGACGAATGTTTTGATGTAGAAATTGCTATTGCTAATGATTTTGCAATGTTTGAGGAATTTGGGAGTGCTTTTGCAGTAGAAGATCATGCAATTGGTGTGATGAATAATGTTCAAGCTAATTATGATGATGAGTTTGCTGATGAATTGCAATATGTGATTGTAACTCAATTTACAGTCACTAACTCAGGTGGAGATCCATGGAGCTCAAGCGCAGATACAGATATTCTGTTACCCTCTTTTAGATCTTGGGGTAATGGCGGCGGATTTGGCGGTTTTGTTTATGATGTAGCATCTTTATGGACAGACAAGAACATATTCAATGATAATGGGAGTGGAGTTATTGGAGTAGCTTATGTAGGAGTTATATGTACAAATTCTAGATACAATCTACTAGAAAATTTCACCAATAATCCAGAAACAAAGAGAGTTATGGTTGCTCACGAATTAGGGCATAATTTCGGTTCTTTTCACGATAGCGGTTCGGGAGATATTATGGCACCTTTTGTTAGTACGAGTACTACTTGGTCTTCTCAATCGATTAACGCTATCAATAATCACGTTGATACTAGGACCTGCTTAGACGACTGTTCAGGTTCAGGAGCAGCCCCTACAGCAGATTTTATTTTTACTGTCATTGAAGATTGCACAGTTGGTGAGGTAATATTTATCAATAGTAGTAGTGGAGCAAACCTTGATTATGAATGGAGTTTTCCTGGAGGAATTCCATCGTCTAGTACATTGGAGAATCCTTCTGTTCAGTATCCAGATGGAGGAACTTACGGTGCTACGCTTACTGTGACAAACTCTAGCGGCTCAGATGTCCTTGTCCAAAATGATATTTTCACTATTAATCCAAGTCCGATTGTCAATTATAGTTATGCCATAGATGGAGTTTTTGTGAGCTTTTTTAATTTTACACAGTTTGGAAACACCTATTTTTGGGATTTTGGTGATGGTCAATTTTCGATTGAAAGTGATCCTGTTCACAATTATATTGATGATGGAGTATATACAGTTACCCTCACCGTTGCGAGTATCTGTGGTGATGAATCAAAACAAGAAATTGTGGTTGTTGCCAATCCTCCAACCGCAGACTTTATTGCAGATGTTGAAGAAGGGTGCGAACCATTAACAGTACAATTCACCTCTAATTCATCTAACAACACAGATGATTATGTTTGGACTTTCGAAGGAGGTTCTCCATCTACATCAGGCGAAGAAAACCCAACAGTTACCTATGAAGTTGCGGGAGATTGGGATGTAACATTGACCGTACTCAATGAGACCGGAGATGATGTGCTACAAATCACGGAATATATCTCTGTCTTAGGGCAGCCAGTAAGTGATTTTAGTTATACTGTAAACGCAAGTGATGTTGATTTTACTAATTTTAGTGTATTTGGAGACACTTACATATGGACATTCGGTGATGGTTCGTCCAGTACTGAAGAGGAGCCAACACATACTTACGATGAGGATGGCACTTATACAGTTGTTCTTACAGTAGAAAACGAATGTGGGAGTAATTCATCCTCAACTGAGGTCATTATATCTTTAGAGCCTATTCCATCCTTTAGTATTTCGAATGAAGATGAGGGGTGCGCACCTATGACCGTAAATTATCAAAATACATCAACTAATAGTCCAGACACATTTGAATGGGAATTTGAAGGTGGGTCTCCGGCAACATCAACGGATGAGAACCCTGAAGTGATTTATACTACAGCTGGTATCTATGATGTAATCCTTACGGTTACAAATGAGAATGGATCAAACTCAGAGACGTTCGTAGATTATATAACAATCAATGATGTTCCAACTACTGATTTCATTGCCAATGAAAATGGACTGGTTGTGACTTTTACTGATCAATCAAGTGGTGCTGTATCATACGCCTGGTCATTTGGAGATGGAAATACAAGTACTGCTATTAATCCAACACACACATATAGTGAAGAAGGGGTTTATACAGTGACACTAGAAACTACAAATGAATGTGGTACTACGGCTGAAAGTATCTCTATCAATAATTATACACCAGTATCAGCTTCGTTTACTAGCGATATTACTAATGGTTGCGCTGATCTGGAAGTAGGATTTATTGATCAGTCTAGTTCAAATGTTACATCATGGTCTTGGACTTTTGATGGAGGAACTCCAGCTACAAGTGTGCTGCAAAATCCAATCGTAACATATTCCACTGCTGGCCAATACAAAGTGAAATTAACAGTCAGTCATCCAGAAAGCAGTGAAACTGTAACCCTAACAAATTATATATCAGTTTCTGATGATCCGATAACTTCATTTGAATTCTTTAACGATTTATTCGATGTAGAATTTTCGAATACTACAATAGAAGGGGCAACCTATAGTTGGAATTTTGGTGATGGAACAACTAGTAGCATGATAAATCCTTCTCATACATATGGTGAAGAAGGGGCTTACAATGTAGTGTTAACTGCGACCAATACTTGTGGCACAACGACAGCAAGTCAGATGGTAGAAATTAATTCATTACCAACTGCAGCTTTCAATGCTACTAATTCAACAGGATGTGGTCCTCTTACCGTAGATTTTAATAATAACTCTTCTTCTAATGCTGAGACCTTTGCATGGACTTTCGAAGGTGGGACTCCGGCAACTTCCATGGATGAAAATCCAACGGTAACGTATGCTTCTGCTGGTTCTTATCCTGTGATGTTAGTGGTGACTTCACCTGCAGGGATGGATGAAAGTACAATCGAAAATTTTGTAGTGGTTATAGCTGAACCAACGGCGTCAATAGATGCAACCACCGCTGGAAATGAAGTAACTGCTACAAACTCTGGAACTGGATCTGATGGCAATACTTGGTCAGTTGGAGGAGAGACTTTTGAAACAGATATCTTAGTGTATACATTTCCTGCTAATGGAACTTATACGATTGATTTAGTTGCATTTAATGAATGTGGCATGATTACTACTTCAACGGATGTGGTTATTGATGTATATCCGGTGGCTAGTTTTGGAAATGCCTTGCCAATAGATGCATGTGTAGGTGAGAGCATTACATTAATGGACAATAGTACAAACGCAGAATCAAAAGTATGGACACTTCCAAATGGTAACCCGGAATCGTCTTCAGAATTAAATCCTATTGTAATTTATGATGCAGAAGGATCGTATGATGTAACGCTTACGGTATCAAATACATATGGTAGTTCTACAGAAACAATAGTAGGAGCTATCAATGTAACGGATGTGCCAACAGTAGCATTTGAGGGTACTCAAAATGAAAGTACAATATCGTTTGTCTCTACTTCGACTGGAGTAATAACATACAGTTGGGATTTTGGGGACGGAACAACAAGTGAAGAAGAAAACCCAATACATACTTATGGATCTAATGGGACTTATGAAGTTATTCTAACAGTTACTAATCAATGTGGTGAAGTGGAGACTTCAAATTCATATATTATCAATGTAAATGCGGTAACAGAAGCTGACTTTGGCAATATGAAAGTGTATCCAAATCCTGCATCTGATTACTTGACAATCAGTATAGAAAATACTCTTAGAGATGACATAAAACTTAGCATCATAGATGTGCAAGGGAAGATAATAGCATCTGAAGTGATAAATACAAGCAATCATACAATAAACACTACAAACTTATTGAACGGGACTTATATGCTTAGATTAAGTTCAAACGACGCTTCATTCTTAAAGAAAATAGTGATACTGAAATAAGAGTTAGTAAAACGATCTTATGTTTAAAATATGAGCTCCATCGAATTGGTTTTGATGGAGCTCATTTATTCTGAGTTGTTTAGGCTTGGCGTTGTG
>CAXBGT010000028.1:0-37564 GCA_963975265.1 uncultured Saprospirales bacterium | reverse complement strand
TTGTTATGCAAGGTTATTTTAATTAATTCTTATTCTTAGTGAAGTCTAGATAGCGTGTGATATAATGAAAAGACAACATTAAAACTGATGCCTAACACCTAACAGCAAAACCCAATTCTTACAGAATTATAACTCCATCCGCCATAAATTTCAATTCAGTCACAGGCTCAGTAATAGCAGCTATCTCTTCAGCTGATTTGCCTTCATCCTCTGCATAGTGCCTAAGTTCATCTACGGAAGTCTCTTCTTTATATGCTCTTCCACTCATGATGGCAGTGTTTCCTGAGGCGTCGAGTGGCATGAAGAATCCGTAATCTGTGAATTTTACAAAGAATCCCTCATCATCAGTATTATTTTCAGAGACGATATTCATCCAACAGCCTTTTGCTTGGCATACACCATCGATTTTACCTTTTATTTTTACATTTTCTACGCTTTCGTTAGTTTCTAACATAGCTAGTAGTTCATCATAGGTGATTGCACCTTCTGGTGTTATTTTTTCACCGAAGAATGACATACCATCTATTACTTCTGTAGGTTGAGCTTTATTTTTACAAGATGATAGTAAGAAGATTCCAATAAGGAAGATTGCAATAATATTTTTCATAGTTCTAATTGTTAAATAATTTATATTGAAGGTAATTAACCTAAAAGACTGCAATATAATTATACTAGCTGTAGTTTTATATTCAAACTCAGAGAAATCTACTAAGGGTTTACTCTTATCTTACCAAAATAAAAACACTGATCGCCTATATAGATATTGTACATTAATTTTCTAAAAATAGATTGAAGAGCCAAATTTTTAATGGTCATGATTGTGGGGCAATCATTTCATTCTATTTTAGTTATTTACTAATGTCGAAATATATCAATATGAAATTTTCACCGATTGGATTATTCAGAATATTTTTGGAGATCACTAATTCAAGATCAACCGATAAGGTTGCACCTAACACTATTCTTGGAAAGAAGCCGGAAATTCGGAATGCATCACCCTACACGAATGGAGCTCAAAAAGGAATTGGTTTTTTCTTTTGTTTGGCAGCCGGTAGAAGTCCAATAATCATTCCCAAGTCATTGTTTTTTGTCTTGTTTTGCTTCTTAACTTTACCTAGTTTGACATTTGCCAACTGTGTTCAGGGCAACTGTACGGACGGCAAAGGAGTTTATCTAACTAAGGATGGCAATAAATATATAGGAAAATTTAAAAACGGACAGATAAACGGAGATGGGAAATGGATCTCTCGTCACGGAGATTCGTATAGAGGTCAATTCGTAAATGGACGATCAGAAGGTAACGGCAAACTTATTTTATCAAATGGAGAAGCATACATAGGAGGCTTTGTGAAAGGTAAGTTTCATGGTAAAGGAAAGTACACCTTTACCAATGGAGATGATTATATTGGTCAATGGCAATATGGAAAGATGCATGGTAAAGGCACTTATTTTTTCAGCAACGGTACAAAAAGAAAAGGAGAATATGCAGATGGGAAATTGGTCGCAAGACATCAAGAACCAGAGCCACAATTAGTGTCAAGTAATACTTTTAATGAAGCTGCTATTACCTCATTGGACGATGTGAGTAAAGATTGTACTCAAATTCATTGCCACAATGAGTTAGGCATATTTAAATATGGAGATGGAACTCGTTATGTAGGTGAATTCAAAGATGGATTTCCGAATGGTCAAGGGAGATGTGAATTTGCCAATGGGGATCTTTATGAAGGGGAGTGGAAAATGCATGCGCCTGACGGAAAAGGAGTACTTACATTCGCTTCGGGTAGAAAACATGCTGCAATATGGGAGCAAGGAATCCCTAAAGAACAACTTTTAGATGATTATGAATATATCTCAAAATTTAAGAATGAGACAAAGCCTTATGGTGAAACTGTAGACATCTATGCTCTCGTAGTGGGAGTAGCCACATATCAGCACATGCCATCGCTGAAATATACGGATGATGATGCCTACCAATTGTACGCATTTCTCAAAAGTCCAGAAGGAGGAGCTATTCCAAATGAAAACATAAAAGTATTGGTAGACGATGTTGCTACTAAAAACAACATTTTATTAGCTATGGATCAGTTATTCTCTAAGGCAGATGCCAACGACGTGGTACTCCTATATATGTCAGGTCATGGACTAGAAGGCTCATTCATACCAAGTGATTTTGACGGATATAAAAATCAATTGAGCTACAATTCAATCAATGACATCCTTCAAAAATCAGAAGCAAATCATAAGTTACTTATAGCGGATGCATGTCATTCTGGTAGCCTAGTTGCGAGTAGAGGAAGTTCGTATGCCCCCGCAGTAAATAACTACTACAACATCCTCGAAAATCTAGAGTCTGGAGGCACAGCCATGTTGCTCTCTTCGGCAGCCAAAGAAGTCTCTCTAGAATATTCAGGTTTGAGGCAAGGCGTATTTTCTCATTTTCTTATGAAAGGACTCAGTGGACTAGCAGATCAGAATCATAATAATGTAGTGACTATTTCTGAGCTTTATCAGTATATGTATAAGGGAGTCAGAGATTATACTCAGAATGCACAAAGTCCGATCCTCACGGGTAATTATAACAGGGAAATGCCGGTTGCGGTGATTCGGTAAGCAGATCAAAATTGTCTTTACTCAGATTGAGCATTACCAAGGGCTGATTGTACGAACTGCTTGATTGAATTGATCTATGGATCTTAGTTTGCGTACTACAGATTTCAATTTTGCGAATGATATTGTAACATGTATATCTGGATCAAAAGTCGGACTTCAATGTCAAAAAGGTATTTCTACCTCTTGTATTATAGAACAATCTACAAGTTGTTTGATACCTCATAATCTCGACAAGAGGAATTGCTTTAATTTACAATTGATGATCGGTTGCGAATTTTGAGAACATCTGATACAATGATATATCAGATTCTGAAAACAAAAAGAGCCCCAAGAAAAAAATCCTTAGGGCCTTACTATTTCCTAAAAGTAATTTATCTAATTACTTCTTTTTCTTCAATTTAGGAGTGATCATAACAATCATCCTTCTACCTTCCATTTTCGGAAGCGCTTCTGCCGCACCATGCTCCTCAAGTTCCTTCAAGAACTTCAGTAACAAGAGCTCACCTCTATCTTTAAATACAATCGTACGACCCCTAAAGTGTACATAAGATTTTACTTTTGCACCTTCATCTAAAAACTTCTTAGCGTGCCGTAGTTTGAAATCAAAATCGTGATCATCAGTATTTGGACCGAAACGAATTTCTTTAATAACAGTTTTGGCTGTTTTGGCTTTGAGTTCTTTCTCCTTTTTCTTTCTGTCATAGATAAATTTCTTTACATCTATGATTCTACAAACTGGAGGATCAGCTTTTGGACTTATTTCTACCAAGTCAAGTTCTACCTCTTGAGCCCATTTCAATACTTTACTAGTTTGGTATATATCAGGAGCAATTGTTTCTCCTACTATTTCACCAATTGATTCTAGGTTATCGCCTACTAATCTGATTCTTGGAACTCTAATGTCTCTGTTGATCTTAAAAGAAAATTTCTCATCTTTTTTTACAAATTTCTTTCTCTGTCTAGCCAAATGCTTTTATGTTTTGTTTTTAAAGTTGTTTTTAAAGTACTATTTTCTGGACTTTAATTCTGTTTTATTTGTCGAATGTACAAAAAAGTACACTTGCTACTATAACAAATGTACTTTTTTGATTTGAAGTTCAATCTATTATCGATTAATAATGCAGTTTTAGGATCATTCTCTGCCGATTTTTTTTTAAAATAGCATCAAATAATAATAACAGCACAACTATTCTTTAGTCTTTTTTGCTTTTTTGCTCACCGCATTCTCTCCTGATATGCTAAGGCCATCTTTTTCCTTATTCATCTCGGCGATGAGTTTCGTTCCATCTTTTGGATTGTTGTTGAGAATGTATTCTGCAAGTGGGTCTTCTATATATTTCTGGATTGCTCTATGAAGCGGTCTTGCTCCAAATTGTGGATCAAATCCTTTTTCCGCAACAAATTTCTTAGCCTCATCATTTAGCTCAAGAGAAAATTCTAAATCCTTGATTCTAGCATATAGCTGAGCCAATGATATATCAATAATTTTAGAAATATCCTCCTTACCAAGACTGTTGAATATGATTACATCATCAATTCTGTTCAAAAACTCTGGTGAGAAAGTCTTCTTCAACGCTCCTTGTATAACTGCTTTGCTGTTTTCTTCGGAAGATTCTTGTCTAGCTTGTGTAGCAAACCCTACTCCTTGACCAAAGTCTTTTAATTGACGTACGCCAATATTTGATGTCATAATGATCAATGTATTCTTGAAATCAATCTTACGACCGAGTCCATCCGTCAACTGTCCATCATCTAACACTTGAAGGAGAATGTTGTACACATCTGGGTGTGCTTTTTCAATCTCATCCAACAAAATGACACTGTAAGGCTTACGTCTTACTTTTTCAGTCAACTGACCACCTTCTTCATATCCTACATATCCTGGAGGGGCTCCTATCAATCTACTGATAGAGAATTTCTCCATGTATTCACTCATGTCGATTCGGATTAAAGAATCCTCTGAGTCAAACATATATCTAGCCAAAGCTTTCGCTAATTCTGTCTTTCCCACACCCGTAGGTCCAAGGAATATAAACGATCCGATTGGCTTACTAGGATCTTTAAGACCCACTCTATTTCTTTGAATAGCCTTACTGACTTTTACAATAGCACTGTTCTGTCCGATCACCATTTTCTCAAGATCTTGAGACATGTTGACCAACTTGTGGCTTTCACTTTCTGCTACTCTATTAACTGGAATTCCAGTCATCATTGATACTACTTCCGCTATTTCAACTTCTCCTACTGGGTATCTTTTTGCTTTGCTCTCTTCCTCCCATTCTTCTTTGGCCTGATCTAGTCTTCTGAGAAGTTTAGACTCATTGTCTCTAAGATCTGCTGCCTCTTCATATTGCTGATTTTTGACAGCATTATTTTTGTCCTCTTTTACTTTTTCAAGCTCTTCTTCGAGTTTTTCTATGTATTCAGGGACGTGTATGTTTTTGAGGTGAGTTCTAGCTCCTACTTCATCCAATACATCAATCGCTTTATCTGGTAAGAATCTATCAGAGATGTATCTGTCACTCATTTTAACGCAAGCTTCGATTGCATCGTCAGAATATGTTACATGATGAAAGTCCTCGTATTTATTCTTGATATTGTGCAAAATGTGTATAGCTTCTTCAGGAGAAGGCGGCTCAATCAATACTTTCTGGAATCTTCTGTCCAATGCACCATCTTTTTCTATATGCTGGCGGTATTCATCCAAAGTAGATGCTCCTATACATTGCAATTCTCCTCTAGCTAATGCTGGCTTGAAGATATTCGATGCATCAAGCGAACCTGTAGCACCACCTGCTCCAACGATAGTATGTATTTCATCAATAAAGAGAATGACATCACTGGCTTTTTCGAGCTCATTCATGATAGCCTTCATTCTTTCTTCGAACTGACCTCTATATTTTGTGCCCGCTACCAATGCTGCAAGATCTAGCATTACGATTCGTTTGCCAAATAGTGTTCTAGATACTTTTTTCTGATTAATTCTAAGCGCGAGACCTTCTACGATTGCAGTTTTACCTACGCCAGGCTCTCCTATTAGAATCGGATTATTTTTCTTTCTCCTTGACAGGATTTGAGAAACTCGTTCTATCTCTTTTTCCCTTCCTATGATAGGATCTAATTTACCTTCCTCGGCAAGTCTCGTCACATCTCTTCCAAAGTTATCTAGAACAGGAGTTCTTGACTTGCTTTGCCCTTTTCTACTTCCTTGGGCACCATAATCGCCACCCATTGGTCCACCTTGATCTTGATCAGAACTATCCATAGGGAGTTCTTCTTCCGACGATCCACCAGAGTAGAAATCACCAAATCCTTGATCCATTTCTTGCTTTACGTATTCAAGTTCAGTTTTATATGCTTCGTAATCTATGTCAAAACCATCCATTACTTTAGAGGCTAAGTTTTCCTTGTGTTTAAGAATTGAAAGCATCAGATGTTCTGGCTTTATTTCTTCATTTTTATAGACTTTAGCTTCCAAAAAAGTTACTTTCAGTACTTTCTCAGCTTGCTTATTAAGAGGAATGTTTCCTACGTTGTATGAAGTTTCATCAGTTTTCTTCTTAGTTGCTGATTCCTCTACTTTAAAGCGTAACTCCTCCATGTCCATATCCAATGACTCCAATACCTTGATAGCCAATGAATCTTTATCTTGAATCATTCCCAAAAGAAGATGCTCTGTGCCAATATAATCATGGTTGAGCCTGATCGCTTCTTCCCTTGATAATTGGATTATCTTCTTTACTTTTGGTGAAAATTTTCTATTCATCTATGTAGATTATATATTAATCAATTATAAATATAATGATAATCTGTCAATTATATTCCGACTTGCAAGTCGTAAATCATATTTCCTCCAGTTTTTGACTTCAATTTTTCAATTACCTGTCGCATTTGACAGATTTTAAAGTCATTTAAAACCTCATATACTTATACCATCAATATAGTGCCAATTGTTGTATTCTGCTGATTTGTCAGTACAAGTTGTAAAATAAACGTCTTAATGGCACAACTTATTGATATGTGTAAGACAGTTTTTGTATGTTGTTTGTTTCAGTATTAACTAAAATTTAATTAAGTCAAACTTGTTTATACTTCAGTGTTAACAGGACTTTAAGCGCTCGTAGAGCTGTTTTTCTAAGTTTCTAAAATGATTGAATTAGACTATTTGCAAACTTATCATGAAAAATGATAAATTTGCACTCTCTACAAGACAATTAATTGATTAATGATGTAGTTAAGTTCAAGTTGATAAAAAATCCGATATGAAGTTTAGTTTAGATAAAAATGAGAGTTATTCAGTATTCAGTTTAGAAGAAGAGAACCTGAATAGTATCCTTGCACCCAATCTGAAATCAGAATTTGTATTTCTTCGTAATGAAGGAGTTAGAAATTTGATATTTGATTTGAGTGGAGTGAAATATGTTGACTCTTCAGGATTAAGTGCCATCCTTACTGCCAATAGATTATGGAAAGGTTATGGAACATTTATCCTTACAGGAGCTCAGCATGCACCAGTCCAGAAGTTGATCGAGATTTCTAGATTAGAATCTATCTTATCTATTATTCCTACTGTAAAGGAATCTATCGAATACGCAATGATGAGCGAGCTCGAAAGACAAATAGGAGAAGAAGAGGAATAATCGTCCTCCATGTCTAAGAAATTTGAAGTTACCATATTAGGAGTGAATTCTGCTTTCCCAGTCCATGGGAGGCATCCGTCATGTCAAGTTGTCAATTATGATGAAAGATTATATATGATTGATTGTGGAGAGGGAGCTCAAATTCAATTTTCTAAATTTAAAATCAAAAGAAATAAATTAGACCATATATTTATAAGTCATTTGCATGGTGATCATTGTTATGGATTGCCAGGTTTGCTTACAAGTTTTGCTTTGGGTGGAAGAAAGGAATCTCTCTACCTTCATGGTCCTTCCGGCATCAAGAAATTTATTGATGTTATTATAGAAGTTACAGGCGCTTTTATGCCATTTGAGCTCATAATAAAGGAGTATGAAACAGAATTATCAAATGAAATACTTATTACGCCTAATTTAAAAGTAACTACTTTTCCCATGAAGCATAGGATGCCAACAATGGGTTTCAGATTCTCAGAAGCAATTACAGAATTTAATATCAATCCTGAAAAAATAAAAGAATTTAATTTATCTATTGAGGAGATTAAGATTGTGAAAGCTGGAAAGAGCATTTCTAGAGAAGCAGCTAATATCCCTTACTCAGAGTTAATAGTTTCATCACCACTTCCTCGATCTTTTAGTTATTGCAGTGATACAGTCTATGACCCAGAATTAGTCCCATATATCAAAAATAGTTCTCTTCTTTATCATGAAGCAACTTATCTAAGTGGACTTGAAACCATCGCCAAGGAAAGAATGCATACAACACTCAGCCAAGCTATAGCCATTGCTAAATCTGCGGAGATAGAGCGTATGATTATTGGGCATTATTCTTCTAGATATGTTGACACGCGTGTTTTTCTTGATGAAGGTCTACCATTGTTCCCGGGATTACTATTAGGGGTGGAGGGAGAGACTTATTCTGTTTGATAATTGATCTAATGACAAACAAGGGATTCGAATTTTGTTGAATCGAACTAATAGAATTATTCACCCCTACGTGTTAATTAATATATTAGTGGAATGGTTTTTAGATAGAAATTCTATTATTTAGTAAATTAGAGCAACAAAACTTTGACAATGCCAGTACTCAGTTCACTTCATAACAATAAGGCATTCAAGCTTTTCTTAGTGCTTGCTGGTTTTTTCATTACCAATACTTTAGTCGCGGAATTTGTAGGAGTTAAGATATTTTCTTTTGAGAGAACGCTAGGTTTTGATCCGTTTTCACTTTCCATTCTTGGAGTGGATGGCCTTGGGTTTAATCTAACAGCAGGAGTGGTACTATGGCCGGTGGTATTCATCCTGACAGATGTAATCAATGAGTATTTTGGAATGCGAAGTGTCAGACTACTTTCTTATTTGGCAGTGGGATTGGTGCTTTATGCATTTGCTATGGTGTATTTTGCTATGGATTTATCTCCTAACGAATGGTGGCAATTCGAAAGTGGCCGATTGTCTAAAGATCCCAGTCAGCATGTTGAGGATATGAGTCTTGCTTTTAATAGAGTCATGGGACAAGGGCTAGGGATAATAATTGGATCAATGATTGCTTTTTTGATCGGACAGCTTTTAGATGTTGTAATTTTTCATAAGATAAAAAAGATTACGGGAGAAGGAAAAGTGTGGCTTAGAGCAACGGGTAGTACCTTAATATCACAATTTATAGATAGTTATGTTGTACTAATTGTCGCATTTTATATTTGGTCTGACTGGGAGCTTTCTCGTGTCTTGGCAATTGGCACAGTAAATTTGATATATAAATTTACTGTAGCAGTATTACTTACTCCTTTGATATATTTGGCTCATAATATGATTGATAAGTATCTAGGAAAGGACTTGGCAAATAAAATGAAGGCAGAAGCGGCAATGTACTAAATTGAGTCACTATTGATTTAAAGTTAGAATATGTCCAGCTTCTGAAGCAATAAACAATTTGTCATTGAATATCACAAAATCGAATAAATCTAACTCTGTATTAATAGATATATCAACCCAGGATTGTCCATCATCTACAGACTTCCAAATAGTACCATTATCTCCAACTATATATGCTGCATCATTGTAGAATTTTATTTTTCTGAACGGTTTATTATTTGCGAGCGGAGAATGGGCACTTTTAATTGCTGACCACTTCAATCCTTTATTCTCAGAAAATAAAATCGATCCATTATAACCGACAACAAATGGAATTCCCTCTGAATTATATGCGATTGAATTGTAAAAGTCTCCTTCTTGAGTGGATCGCATCCATGTTAGCCCATTATCCTGTGAATAAATTATGATTCCGTATCCCGTAACAATACAATTGCCTTCACTATCACATTTTACATCGGTTAATTCGTGATCGTATTTGTATTCGTTAAGTATTTGAAAATTATTATCGATAGGGTAAATCCATCCTTTATTGAAGTCTTTTCCTGCAATCGCAATCAAACCAATATCCGTTTTTGTGACTCCTTTGAAAAGACTATTACTTGCAACTTCCTTTTTCAATAGTTCTGATATTCCAGAAAACAGATATCCACTGGTGCCAACTGCAAATAATGTGCTACCAGAAGCATGTAGGTCAAATATCGCACGGTTGGTGAAATATTCTGTCTGCCAATTTGTACCATCGCTTGAAATGGAAAGATCACATTGCTTCCATACTTCACCACCGGCTACATACAGTTTTTTATCAAATACTTCAATAGCATAGTAATTGAAATCAGAGCTAGTTTCAATAATTGAGAAATCGTCCGAACCATGATCGCATGATAAAAAGAGAAGAAATGTAAAAACAAAATAGCCTAGAAACCAACTATTTTTCATTGTCGGTTGCCAATTTTGTGTGAACTGGAAAAGAAGCACTTCCGTAATGTGAAAAACACTCGGTATGATCAATTGGTAAATTGTAATTTGCTGCAAATTTCTCTAAAGCATTTGTAACTAGAGAAAAATCCATGTTTTTTGAATTTGGCTTTGGGTAGTAGACAATATTTTTGATAGAACCATCAGATTCCCAAAATAGATTGATCCAAATTTTAGCTCCTTTGAGATCTACACCTGCATCGGCAGAACTGGTTTCTATATCGGCTAACATGTCTGTCCAAAGTTTGTATGCACTATCCATACTATTGCCGGCTACTTCCAATAACAATGAAGGGCATTCTGAAATGGTTTGCTCGTAACCGACTTCATCATCTCCTATTAGAGAAACTGCTGGGGAAATTTCTTGAGCAAAACTCGAGAAACCACAAACAAATAAAAATGATATGTACAATACTTGTTTCAAATTTGGGATTTTGATAATGTGCTAGATCAAAACTATGAAAAATAAACGAAACATACAGATATTATTTTGCCACACATGTTAATAAATCAACATTCGTGTGGGAAACTTTGATTTTCGTCTAAGAATGTCCACTTATGGAGTAGTTAATATTACTTTTAACCTAGATTACATTAAATGAAAATAAATTAAACCACTGTCAATGGGATTAGATATTATAGTTGTACTTGTTGTCGCATTTGGATTTTATGCAGGTTATAGTAGAGGATTGGTAAAGACGGCTTTTGATACGATGAGTTTGGTCATAGGAATCCTTGCGGCGATGCAGTTGTCCAAGTATACTATTAGTCTACTTGAAAGCATGTTTAATATTTCCCCAAAGTTTACCTACCTTATAGGATTAGTAATCACATTCGTCATTGTAATGGCTGCAGTGAGATTTATTGGGAGGAGAGTAGAAGATGTATTAGAAGCTGCAAACATTAATATTATCAATAAATTGGCAGGAGGAGCTTTCCAGGGTTTATTCTTTGCGTTTTTATTGAGTATGCTCATATGGACACTTGGAAATTATAATATCATGAAACCAGAAACAAAGGAGAATTCAGTGACCTATCCTTATCTAGAACCGCTGCCAGAAGCAGGTAAGTCTGTGTTTCTTGCAGTGAAGCCAGTTTTTCAAGATTTCTGGGACAATACAGTTAGAGCTATGGAGTCTGTAGGTGGAAGTTCAGATGATATGGAACCAGCAACAAAGAGCTAAATTTCTTATTTTCATATTTAATTTGGTTATTTTGTCAGCCTCCCTTAAAAGGCTTTCTTTGTTTGATATCACATGTAATAGATAGTTTTTGACTTTGATATCGGTAAAGAAGTAGAAGATAAGTACCCAGTTTTTGTAAATATAAATTCTTCGGAATAAAAATAGGATACTCACTATAACGGTATTTCTCAGAACCATCTAATGAATTCGACAACAATCAACGGCCAATCTTGTCTGAATTATGGAATAATCGTCCATTTTTCTACTTATCAAATACAGCGGGCTTGATTCTTGCTAATTTCATTGCAAAATACAGAATATCTATGGTCAACTTTTTCAAAAAGCTATTCAAATCACAAACAGTAAGGAAGGCTAATATACCCTTTCTTCATGAGGCAATAGATTTGAAAAATTATCCCCTAGCTGAATTTCTATTGTGGCAAAAAGAGGAGAAGTGGAAAGCACTAATTGAGTTGATTGATAGAGCATTCTCTGACAAACTCATTACTGGTAAATCCGTAACTGAATCTATATCCATCATGAACTCAACCTATGCCAACGGTTGGTTGGTGCATTGTGGGGAACAAGATTTTAATGATACGGATTATAAGCATTTTGCTTACCTGCTATACAACAAGGTAAAAAGTCTGGACTATACATTGAGTCTCGCTGAGGTGCGATCTCAAGAGCGAACTCCCAATATTGAGACTATAACGAAGTACTACCTAAAACCATCGTTAAGGAATAGATTTATATCTGACAATGACCTGGCTAACCAATTGTACGGGAATATTACTATTTCATACAAATGCGTAAATGGAAGGCCATTTGAATTTAAATTTGAGGCGCATGCATATCTAGACTCTAATTATACTGTACCGCTAGACTTTGCCAATTTGAAAGATCTTGTTTTGGTATAAATCTTGGCGTCTGATTAAAATGTGTATATTTGATCTGTCCCCAAAATGATTTAGATCAATTACCGCAGATAGATCATTCTCGCTTGCAATCCATTATTACAACAACAAACTTCAGATTGCTATGAAAACCTCACGCTAATTTCAATTATTTTTCTATCCATTTTTTCTGACATGAGTTCACAGTCTGGGCTTTTGTTGAGTGGATGTAACGATATCTTATTTCCAGTCAATGATTATGTAGACCAAGATGAAGATTCTAATACATGCGAAGCATTTATAACGCTGAAAATTACAGCAGCATATTCTTCGGCTATTGTTTGTGATAATCCAGTATTGGATTGGGTAATTAACCTTGATACAGATATGGATGGTACGATTGATATTGAATATCGATCTGATTTACCTGAGACCGACACTGAACTTGATGACACCAATAATAATGGAATTCCAGATTTATTTATTGGGTCCACGCTCAGTGGAGAAAGTCAACAATTAGAAGTTGGAAACCTGGAAGGTCCAAGTTCTGAACACTCGATAATGTGGCATGTGACTGACGATTGTGGAGTTTTTACGGAATGCAATCAAGTTTTTCATATTGAAGATTTGAAAGGACCAATACCTTATTGTTCGGGTACTGGGAGTGTGTTATTTGATGGTGATGTATTTGATGTTGAAATCCATGCTGAGGATTTTAATGTCGGGTCGTATGACAATTGCACACCATCAGACGAGTTGAGGTTTTCCTTCAGTGGTGATAGTATTGTGCCGAGTAGAAAGATAACTTGCGATGATGTTATTAATTCTCCAATTTCTATTAATGTGTATTTTTGGGATAATGCAAATAGTACTGATTATTGTACTACGAGCTTAATTGTAATACCTGGACCTACGGTCGATTGTTTTCCATATCAAGAAGTAAATGGATATGTCAAAACGGAAGACGACATGCCTATACAAAACGCCGAAGTAATTCTTCATTGTAGCCATCCCGAATTTCCAAGATCAGAATTTTCCGATGTAAATGGATATTATTCTTTCGATGTGGTTACAGTTGATCTTCTAGGATGTTATGTTACTGTAGGAAAAGATGATGATTATATCACAAATGTATCTACGCTAGATTTAGTGAAAGTAATGCGGCACATATTAGGCCTGCAGCCATTTACTACTCCATATCAGCGAATTGCTAGTGATGTGACTGGCGATGATAAAGTGTCAGCTGCGGATCTTGTCATGCTAAGGAGGTTGATATTAGGTTCGATTACCGAATTTTCGGCAAATTCTCCTTGGGTATTCTTAGATGAGAGCTACGAATTTAATGATCCTTTTTATCCATGGGCTGAGCTCGAAGATATGAATGCTAGTCCACATAGAATTAATTTAAGTCCAAACTCAGAAGTGCCATATAGTTTTGTAGGAATCAAGCTTGGTAATATTGTACATTAAGAATAAATTGGGTTCTACCTTTTTTGAAATCCTACCGTATTAATATATCTAAGATTGTACCTTCGCCAAAAATGTTGATGATGCAATTTTTAAATACATACAAAGACTTGTTCTTGGACTATTTATCAGCTAATAAATATGATAAAGCTCCACACAATCTCTACGAACCAGTTGATTATATTTTGGGACTAGGGGGAAAAAGGATAAGACCACTCTTATTGTTGATGGCGGCTGATATTGCCGGACAACAAGCCAAAGAAGCACTTGCTGCTGCTATGTCTGTGGAAGTATTTCATAATTTCACATTGTTGCACGATGATATAATGGACGAAGCTCCTCTTAGAAGAGGGCATACAACTGTTCATGAGAAATATGATACCAATACAGCTATTCTGTCTGGCGATGTGATGATGATAACCGCTTATAAATGCCTAGAAAATTACCCTGCGGAAATAGCCATCAAACTTCTGAAAATATTTAATAAAATGGCTGTCGAGGTATGTGAAGGGCAGCAGATGGACATGGATTTCGAATCAAGAGAGGATGTATCTATAGCTGAATACTTTGAAATGATAACTTTTAAGACTTCAGTGCTAATCGGAGCCGCATTGCAAATGGGTGGAATTATTGGAGGACTGGGTGATCAATCTGCCAATCATCTTTATCACTATGGTAAGAATGTAGGTATAGCTTTTCAAATGCAAGATGATGTCCTTGATACGTTTGGAAAACCGGAAGTAGGCAAACAGCCTGGTGGCGATATTATCCAAAATAAGAAAACGTATCTGTATCTCAAGACTTTACAACTAGTAAATGAAGATGAGAAAAATGAACTTAAAAAACTATTTGGTTCTAGACCAATTGACCCATCAACCAAAGTCCAAAGGGTTAGGGAAATCATGAAAAACGCTCATGTGCTTATCCACTCTGATGAGGTGAAAAACGAGTACAAAAATCTTGCATTCTCCCACCTTGAAGCTATAGATATGCCCGATCAAGAGAAAACTCAATTCAAAGAGTTTGGTGATTTTCTACTGTCAAGAAGTCTTTAATTTTTCGGTGACAATACAATAAATGGGCATATTACTTCTTCTAATGATATACCACCGTGTTGGAATGTATCTTTATAGAAATTTAGATAGTAATTATAACTATTCGGATATAGGAAGAAAGTATCCTCTTTAGCAAATATAAACTTACTGCTCATATTTGGCATCGGCAGACCTACTTTGTGTGGATCATTAATTTCTAGTACGTCCTTTTTATTGTATTGTAGATTTCTTCCAACTTTATATCTCAGATTGGTTGTTGTCTCTCTGTCACCTACCACTTTCGATGGAGTTTGAACCCTTATCGTTCCATGATCAGTAGTGATTATTAATTGGATGTCTTTTTTTGCTATCTTTTTTAATGCAGACCAAAGTGCACTATTCTCGAACCAGGATTTAGTAAGTGATCTGTAGGCTGTCTCATCACTTGCAAGCTCCTTGAGGACTTCCATCTCAGTTCGAGAGTGCGATAGCATATCTATAAAGTTATAGACAATTGCCGTCAGGTCATTGTTCATGAAATTTAAGATGTTGTCATTAAGGTGCTTGGCTTTGCTAACATTGGTCACTTTGAAATAATCTACTTTAGTGTCAGCTCTGATTAGTCTTTGTACTTGATCCTCAAGGAGTTCTTTTTCCTTCATGTTTTTGCCACCTTCTTGGTTATCATTAAGCCAATATTCAGGGAATCTCTTTTGAATGTCTCTAGGCATCATTCCAGAAAAGATAGCATTGCGACTATATTGTGTAGATGTAGGGAGGATACTATAATAAGTTTCCTCTGATTCTACTCTAAATAATTCTGTAATGATAGGTTCTATTATTTTCCATTGGTCATATCTAAGATTGTCCAATAATAAAAAGAAAGTTGGTTTGTCTTTCGATATTTTTGGGAATACTTTTGACTTCATTAAATTGTGAGAACCAAGAGGACCTTCTTCTTTCTGGATCCAATCTTCATAATTCTTTACTACAAAACGAGAGAACTCTTTATTAGCCTCTCTTTTTTGCATGTCCAGTATTTCTTTCATCTCAGGGTTATTGGATTCGTCCAATCTTAATTCCCATGATATAATGTTTTTGTAGAGTTCAGACCATTCTTCATGGCTTAGACCATTATTAATCTCCATCCCTATTTTTCGGAACTCTTGCTGATAATCGGTTGCTGTCTTTTGGGATACCAATCTCTTATTATCAATTATTTTTTTGAGCGTAAGCAGTATTTGATTTGGATTTACAGGCTTTATGAGATAATCATCAATTTGAGAACCAATAGCTTCTTCCATCAGGTTTTCTGCCTCGTTCTTAGTAATCATAACAACCGGTATGTTCTGATTTGTACTTCTGATTCTGCTTAACGTCTCTAATCCTGTTAGTCCAGGCATGCTTTCATCCAAGAAAACGATGTCAATATCTTTTTGTTCTTCTAAAACATCAAGAGCATCATGTCCATTTGTTACCGTTTCTACTTGATACCCTTTTTTTTCGAGAAAGAAAAGTTGTGGTTTCAATAGATCGATTTCATCATCTGCCCATAAAATCTTGATGTTGTTGCTCATATTTGGTATTGTTTTGAATCGAAAAAATAATATATAGAAAGATTAGAACGGTAGGTAAGTTTATAAAAGTATAGTTTTTACTTTTTAACTGAAAAGAATCATCGGTTATGAAAATACCTTTAAATGGTGTAAAGTGAGGATAATTTTTTTTTGAAAATATATCAAATGACCTTTTTGCTGCAAAGCATTAATTGTCAATAGCTTATGTGCTTATCAGGGTAAACTCCTAGTTTTTAGTATCTAAAATGTTTATCTTTGTGTGACTTTTGAAAGCAATTCTAGTCTTTATAATGTAGCATCAAAAACCAAATGTCGAAAAAGAAAATATTTAATGACCCTGTATATGGATTTGTCAGCTTCCCAACGGAATTGATCTACGATCTTATTGATCATAAATATTTTCAAAGATTAAGAAGAATTACTCAATTAGGTCTCACTCATTATGTATATCCTGGAGCGTTGCATACAAGGTTTCACCATGCATTAGGAGCACTTCATCTTATGACTGAAGCCGTTCAGGCGTTAAGGGAAAAAGGCGTGAATATTTCAGATGTAGAATATGAAGCTGTATGTATCGCCATACTATTACATGACATAGGACATGGTCCTTATTCTCATGCACTGGAACTTAGCTTCATAGATATACATCACGAAGAACTCTCAGTATTATTCATGCAAAAATTGAATGAAGAGTTTGACGGTAGGTTGTCTGTTGCTATGTCAATTTTTTCAGGTTCTTACGAAAAAGAATTTTTGCACGAACTTGTAAGTAGCCAGTTAGACATGGATCGGTTAGATTATCTTATTAGAGATAGCTACTTTACGGGAGTAGCGGAAGGTGTAATAGGGTATGATAGGATAATTAAAATGCTCAATGTTGTAGATAATCAACTAGTCATTGAGGAGAAGGGCATCTATAGTGTAGAAAAATTTTTAGTGTCTCGAAGAGTGATGTATTGGCAAGTATATCTGCATAAAACGGTCTTATCAGCTGAGCAAATGTTGATTGCAGTGTTGAAAAGGGCAAAAATGCTCCTTACTTCAAATGTTAAAGTTTCTGCTTCTGCTGCAATGTTAAAATTACTCAAAACGGATTTTTCTTTAATAAGTAAAGAATTGATAATCAAAGAGTACCTTGATATATTCGCTGATTTAGATGATGTTGATATTATGTCTCTTATAAAATCGAACAACAATCATACAGATTTTATTTTGTCTTATATGTGCCAGTCTCTATTGGAGAGAAGACTTTTTAAGATATGCTTGCAGGAAGGCGACATATCTAAATCTTATGTGCAAGGTGTACTACCAAACATAATGGAGACTTTTGGAGTAAGTAAGGAGGAAGCGGAAAATTTGATTCTTCAAGGACAGGAATCAAACTTAACATACAACTCAAACAAAGAAGAAATAAGGATACTACAAAAAGATGGCATTGTAAAGCCACTTTCAGAATTCGATACAGATTTTCTGAAATCGAAAGGTGTTACAAAGCACTTCTTATGTTACCCAGTAAAAAAATGAAATTACTATAGCTAGGAATTAATAATTTTCAGAATAAATATTTAATAATCAAACCATTTTTCAATTATGAAAAACTGAATTTAGTCTTAACAGCGATTTTTACCATCGCATCACTAAGCATATTTGCGCAGGGGTCACCTGTTGAAGGTATGCCAACAGAGCCAGGTAAATGTTACGCTCGATGTTTAATTCAGGATCAATACGAAACGGTAACTGAGCAAGTATTGGTTAAAGAAGCGGCTGTAAATGTTAGAGTAGTACCTGGTACGACAGAAACTATTACGGAGCAAGTTTTAGCCAAAGAGGCATCTACTACATTATCTGTAGTGCCAGCTCAATTCGAAACTGGAACAGAGCAGGTTTTAGTATCAGAAGGTAAGTCTTCTGTTTCTATCAACCCAGCCACGTTCGAAACAGTAACGGAGCAAGTACTAGAACAAGATGCGTATACTACGCTATCAGTGGTACCTGCAACATTCGAAACAGTATCTGAACAAGTATTGGTGTCTGAAGGAGCTTCAAGCATATCAATCACACCTGCAACATTCGAAACGGCTACTGAGCAAGTATTGACCCAAGATGGACAATCTGACCTTAGAATTATCCCTGCTACTTTCGAAACTATGTCTGAGCAAGTACTTGCTGCAGACGGTTCGTCAACTGTAAGAATTAACGCCGCTACTTTCGAGACTATGTCTGAGCAAGTAATGGTAAATACTCACGGAGCCGCTTCATCTTTAGGCGCAACTTCTTATTTGAATGTAAAATTCAACTCTGGATCTGCAGTTTTGACTGGATCAAATTCTGAGATAGCAAGAGTTGCTTCTTCTCTAGATTGTTCTAGTGGAGCTACTGCTAGAATTGTAGGTCACACAGATAGCCAGGGAGGGAATGATGCCAACTTAGCTTTATCTAAAAATAGAGCAAAAGCCGTATATGATGCATTAATAGCTGCCGGAGTTTCTGCTTCTTGTGTCTCGTATGATGGAATGGGTGAAACTTCTCCAATTGCTGATAACAATACAGCTGATGGTAGAAGACAGAATAGAAGAGTTGAATTGACAGCAATAGGTGGATCTACTTCTACAGATGAGAACAACGACCCTAATTCAATAATCGACCTTAGAATCAGACCTGCACAATTCGAGACTGTATCAGAAACAGTTCTTTCGGCTGACGGAGCTTCTAACATTAGAATTATCCCAGCAACTTTCGAACAAGTATCTGAGCAAGTATTGGTTGCGGATGGAGCATCAAACATTTCTATTACTCCTGCTTCTTTTGAAACTCAATCTTCACAAGTATTAGTAAAAGATGCTTTCACTACTCTTAAGGTAGTACCTGCGACTTTTGAGACTGTAACGGAACAAGTTCTTGTACAAGATGCTTATGAAGTATTAACTCCAGTACCTGCGGTATATGAGACGATCACTGAGCAAGTATTAGTGAAGGATGCTTATACTACACTTCAAACAGTACCTGCTACATATGAAACAGTAACTGAGCAAGTGTTAGTAAAAGATGCATACACTACATTGTCTGTAGTGCCTGCAGTGTACGAAACTGTAACTGATCAAGTCTTGGTTAAAGATGCATATACAACCCTTAGAGCTGTACCTGCAGTATACGAAACAGTAACTGAGCGAGTGCTACAAAAAGATGGCTATACAACATTGGCTAAAGTTGATGCAGTTTACGAGACAGTAACTGAGCAAAAACTTAAAAAAGATGCCTACACTTCACTAAGACCTGTACCAGCTACCTACGAAACAGTAACTGAGCAAAAATTAGTAAAAGATGCATACACTACACTTTCTATCATACCTGCTACATTCGAAACAGTAACAGAGCAAGTAATGACTAAAGCTGGATACAATACATTATCAGGAATAGCTGCACAATACGAAACTGTGTCAGAGCAAGTGTTAGTAAAAGATGCTTACACTACTATCAGAGTTGTACCTGCTACATACGAGACGGTGTCAGAACAAGTGCTAGTGAAAGAAGCTACTACTAGAATCGAAACTAGACCAGCGAAATATGAAACCAGATCAGAAACTAGAGTTGTAGAACCAGCTTCTACAAAATGGGAAAAGAAAAAAGCGGATAGAAACTGCCTTTCTGCAAACCCAGAAGATTGTTTAGTTTGGTGTCTTGTTGAAGTTCCAGAAAGAACTCAGACAATCGCGACTCAGGTAAGAGTGGGTTGTGATGACGGATGGACTGACGATGGTGAGTGTATTAAAACAATCGAAATTCCTGCTGAATACGCAACTAGAACATACCAAAAGTTAGTTTCTGATGCAACTACTGAAGTTATTGAGGTGCCAGCTGAATACACTACAAGATCTTTTCAGACATTGGTTTCTCCTGCATCTGCATCAGAAAATCAAGTGGAAGCTAAGTTCACTACTAGAACTTCTAAGAAACTAGCTTCAGACGCTACAAGTACTTCAACGGATGTACCTGCTAAGTATGAAACTAGATCTTACAAGAAGTTAGTATCTGCAGCTTCAACTGAGGCGATACAAGTAGATGCAGAGTATGAGACAATTAGTTATAGAAAACTAGTTACTCCTGCGACGACGCAATCAACAACTATAGAGCCTGTCTATACGACAAGAACAATCAAGAAATTGGTTACTCCTGCAACTACGGAATCTGTGCAAGTACCCGCTGAGTATACTACTAGATCTTATAGAAAATTGGTGACGCCTGCAACTACTCAATCAAATCAAGTAGATGCTAAGTACACTACAAGATCAATCAAGAAATTGGTTACTCCTGCAAGCACAACTGTAGTAGAAGTACCTGCTGAATATACGACAAGATCTATCAAGAAATTGGTTACTCCTGCGACTACTAAAACTTCAACAGTTCCTGCAAAGTACGAAGATAGAAGTTTCCAAAAGTTAGTTTCTAGTGCAACGACAACGGTTGTTGAAGTACCTGCAGCTTATACAACTAGAACAAGCAAGAAATTGGCTTCTAGTGCATCTGCTTCAGAATCAACAGGAGACCCTAAGTATATAACTAGAACAATGCAAAAGTTAGCATCTGCAGCTACTTCTGAAAGTACAACTGGTGACCAGAAAATGACTACAATCACGATGCAAAAGCTAGTATCGGATGCTTCTACTGATGCAGTTTATGGAGGTCCTCAGTATACTACTAGAGCGTATCAGAAATTAGCTTCTGATGCTTCATCAGAGTCTATTACTGGAGATCAAAAGTTTACAACTTATACATACCAGAAATTAGCATCTGATGCGACTTCAGAAATGCTTCCATGTGGAGGTACTTCTACTTCATTGGCAGTTAACTTTGCAAGTGGATCAGCTACTTTAATAGGTAACTCAAGTTCAGAGATCAGCAGAGTTGCTGGTATGATGTCTTCTGATGCTACTATGACTGGTAGAATCGTTGGACATACAGACTCACAAGGGGTAGATTCAGCAAATCAAGTACTATCTAGAAATAGAGCAAAAGCAGTATATGATGCACTTGTTGCAGCTGGTATTGATGCTTCTAGATTGAGCTTCGAAGGTAGAGGAGAATCTTCTCCAATTGCCAACAACGCAACTGCTGAAGGAAGAAGACAAAACAGAAGAGTAGAACTAGTATCTGTTGGTTCTGGATCAAATGATGATTGTAAAAATTACAAAACCAGAACTTACCAAAGATTAGTTGCAGATGCTTCTGCTTCAAATACAACTGGTGACGCTAAGTATACTACAAGAACATTCCAGAAGATAGCAAATCCTGCAACTACAAATTCTAATACCATCCCTGCAAAATATGGAACAAGAACATTCCAAAAATTAGCGGGTAGTGCAACTTTTAGCGAATCTACTTCGGAGAAAGAATATACGAATAGAAGTTTCAAGAGATTGGCTAATGCATCTGCTACTCAATCAAATACTATCGAAGCTAAGTATGAGACTAGATCAATCAAGAAAACTACTAATCCAACTGTAGAGAAGATTGATGTTGCCCCTCAATACAAAACTATCACTAAGAGACAATTGGTGACGCCAGGTGGATTTACTGAGTGGAGAGAAATTGTTTGTGCTGCAGACGTTACTCCAGATCTTTATAAAAGAATTCAACAAGCACTTATTGACAAAGGCTACAATGTAGGTTCTGCGGGTGCTGACGGAAAAGTAGGAACTGCTACAAAAGCCGCTCTTGTTAAATTCCAAAAAGATAACGGACTTCCAGTAGGTGCACTAGATACAGAGACTCTTAGAGCTCTTGGTGTACAATAATATACTTGAACCTAAATAGTTTAGGAATTCAATAAAGAAAGCCTGCAAGATTAACTTCTTGTAGGCTTTCTTATTTGTTTACTAGTAAGTTTCAAAGAGGGAGATAAAACGAATTAATGATGAAGTCTGAACAACAAAAAGTTCAAGGCAAATTAACCTGATATTCACATGTCTCAAATTGTTAGAGTATCATGAGTTAAGAATTGTGATGAACCATATTTAGCATCGAAAGAAAAATAAATAGGTGTTAGAAAACAAAAGAGGATGTCTCCACTATGGAAAACATCCTCTTTTTTATTATTAATTTGTCAACCTGCAGTATAACATACAACCATTAATCAATCTAAATGGTGAAACATGGATTTTCTACACAAGCTACGATTCGTCTTTTTCTGCTTCTATAGCTTTTAACTCCAATTTTAATTCATCCAACTGTGTCTGATCAACTGGACTAGGAGCATCGATCATCATATCTCTTCCTTGATTGTTCTTAGGAAAAGCAATGAAGTCTCTGATACTTGATTGACCATTCATAACAGCGCATAGTCTGTCAAATCCGAATGCAAGTCCTCCATGTGGTGGTGCTCCATATTCGAATGCGCCCAGCAAGAACCCAAATTGTTCTTCAGCTTCTTCTTTGGTAAAACCTAGAAGATCGAAATTCTTAGATTGAAGTTCTCGATCGTGAATTCTTATTGACCCACCTCCTATTTCTGCGCCATTGATTACTAAATCGTAGGCGTCTGCTTTCAGTGATTTCATAGTTTCATGATCACCATTTAGCATTTTTTCGATCTCTTCTTGTTTAGGAGAAGTAAACGGGTGGTGCATAGCATGGAATCTTTCTGATTCTTCATCCCACTCTAATAATGGAAAATCAATCACCCATAGAGGTTTAAAGTCGCCTTTTTTCATCAAGCCTAATCTGCGGCCCATTTCTAAACGTAGTTCGCTTAATTGTTTTCTTGTTTTTTCTGCCTCTCCTGACATGATGAATAATACATCACCTGGTTTAGCACCAAATTTTTCTCCCCAAGATTTTAGTTTTTCATCATCAAAGAATTTACCCACAGTAGATTTTATACTTCCGTCCGCTTGAAACTTCACGTATACCAACCCTTTGGCACCTATCTGAGGTCTTTGCATCCATTCTGTAAGCTTTTTCATATCCTTGTTAGAATACTCTTCCGCTATGCCTTCTGCACATACACCTACAACCAATTCTGCATCATCAAATACTGAAAATCCAGCATTCTGTGCTACATCATTCAATTCTACAAATTCCATGTCGAATCTGAGATCAGGCTTATCTGATCCATATCTCTTTAATGCCTCGTCATAGTCCATCCTAGGGAAATCCCCCAAGTCTATATCTAGTGTATGTTTAAACAAGTGCTTAGTTAGTCCTTCAAATGTATTCAAGATGTCTTCGATGGTTACAAATGACATTTCACAATCTATCTGTGTGAACTCTGGTTGTCTGTCAGCTCTTAGATCTTCATCTCTGAAACACTTTACAATCTGGAAGTACTTATCCATACCACCCACCATCAAGATCTGCTTAAATGTCTGTGGTGATTGAGGAAGGGCATAAAACTGACCAGGGTTCAATCTGGAAGGCACTACGAAATCCCTAGCTCCTTCTGGTGTGCTCTTGATCAAAAATGGTGTTTCTATTTCTATGAACCCTTCACCAGAAAGATACTTTCTAGTTTCTAGTCCCAGCTTACTCCTAAATATCATGTTGTTCTTCACTGCATCTCTTCTGATATCTAAGTATCTATATTTCATTCTAAGATCATCACCTCCATCCGTCTCTTCTGTGATGGTGAATGGTGGTGTCTTAGCTGCATTAAGCACTTTAAGTGCAGTCACTTCAATCTCGATATTTCCAGTGGATCTATCAGGATTTTTGCTTGATCTTTCCCTTACTTTACCTGTTGCAGTTATGACAAATTCTCTTCCCAATTTACGGGCTTGCAAACATAGATCAGCATTGTCATCCATGTTAAATGCTAATTGAGTAATTCCGTATCTATCTCGAAGATCTACAAATGTCATTCCTCCAAGATCTCTTCCGATCTGTACCCAGCCACTAAGCGTTATTTCTTGCCCGACATGGTCCATTCTTAATTCTCCACAATTATGCGATCTATACATTTTCGTAATGTTTTACAAGTATTTAAAATTTGAAGCCGCAAAGGTAAGTAGAAATAGTGAATCTATAGTTTATGAGTTGGAGAATTGTTGAATTGGAGAATTGTCGAGTTGGACAATTCTAATAGTTATAGCAGGTTGAAGCTATTCTTTCCATTCATCTCCTGAGTTACATTATTTGTTAAGAACTTAACGTGGAATTTTATACTTTCTGATTTAGAGTAGAATAGAGAAATCTACCTGTTTTTCTGTAAAATTTGCTGAATGCAACTGCGTGTTACAGTACTATTATGTTCAAACCATGTAGAATTAGGAATAGTAATCAACCTTGCCTCCTCTCGAAATCTCGATTCTCAATATCTCGAATCCTTCCTTTTTCTACCCTTCAAATTTCAAATACTCTCCCAAATCAGGATAAACATCTTTCAAAACTTCAACTTGATCTTTATTTAATTTCACATCTTTCAAATAAGGAATCACTTTAGCTTCTATGATACCACTTCTTAGAAGAATACTTTTCATTTTCTTGGCATCAGAGTAGACATCGAAAAGTCCTACTGTATACGTATAGTCTGAATCTGCCATTTCCTTTTCCACAACTCCACTGTCGTATTGACGAATCACATCACCTTTGAACATCTGTTTGGTCTTCGCTACTTCAATCTTGTAAGCAAGGCTCTTGAGTGTGTTATAGTAAAGATCCGAAGAACCATCCTTCATAGCATCAGCAACAGAAGGCATCTCGTTAATTACATTGAGTCTGTTTGATGGTACATTTAGAAATGAGACATCAATTCTACGATTGTTTTTATCTGACAATCGATTACTACCGTTTTGATTATGCTTTGTATGAGGAAAGCTAGACCCTAACCCACGGACTTTTATTCTGTTTACATCTACACCAATATCCACGAGGTATTGCGCGGCCTTTTCAGCTCGTTTTATTGAGAAATATAAATCAAACTCTCTCATCCCTTCAGCTATTGAATGCCCTGTTAACACCACTAGTACTTCAGGATATACCTTCATAATATTTTTGATCTGATCCAATTTTGATCTATTGCTTGAGCTAACAATAATCTCATCACTGCCATAATATAGCGGCTCATTATAAAAGTCCTTTTTTACAACCGGAGCATCTTTAAGTTTATTATCCAACTTTTCTTGTGTCGTTGCTTCTACAACTTTAGTCTCTGTCGTAGTATCTTGGGCATAATCAATGAAAGGTAGCGTTTCAGTATACATTAGCTGATCCATAACCTGATCTTTATAATAAGCGAGATAGAGATCATATCCACCTAAGGAATTAATTCTATTTGAGGAAAATATTGCAGTCATCCCATCAAATGATAAGCTGAAATTAGTATCGTCCAATGGCGAATTAATCGGTATTCCTACATTCTTCGCAGAGCCCCAAGACGAAATTTCAGAAATGTAATTTGCTTCGAAAATATCAAAACCTCCGAATCCTTCAATTTTATCAGAACTGAAATAAAGTTTTGTCCCACTCTTAGATAAGAAAGGAGAGACTTCGTCGTACTGACTATTGATCTCTGGGCCAAGATTTGTTGGAGTAGTCCATGCATCGTTTTCTAAATAAGTTATATAAATATCATATCCTCCAAACCCTCCTTCCCTCTTACTTGAAAAGATAATGGTTTTGTCATTAAATACCTTCATATCCTTATCGCCTAATTCACTTATCACAGGGGATCTAAATAACTTAGGAAATGCATCAGGATCTTTATCAATGGCGAATGTATCTGCAAATATTTCACCCTCAATACCATTATGTGTTTTTAGAAAATAAAGAACAGAGCCGCTAGGATTAAAACCTTGGATATGGTCATGTTTTGGACCGTTTAGGATGGGATGAAATGAACTTACTGAAGTCCAATTACCATTATCTAATTCTACAGCATACATATCTGATGAGTACTTCCCATAAATCTCGTCTTTGTAACCGTTTTTATTTCTCAATCCTCCGTTTGATCCTGATCGGTTAGAAGAAAAATAGTATTTATTTTGAGATGTTGGACTTTGTACTGGATTTATTTCATCATACTCCGTATTTACACTAGAACCTAGATTTTCTACAAATGCTATCTGATCATTATACTGATTATTGTATGCAAACATGCATTGTTTGATCTGTTCAATAATAAAATGACCCTTCTTATTGTCATCAACATACCGAAGGTAATTTTTATAAAATTGAGTAGCATCCAAATATGATCCTCGACTATGCAAAGCTAGGGCAGCATATAAATAGATATCATTTTCCTCATAGCCAAATCTTCTTGCTAGTGTGAAGTCACGTACAGCATCATCTGCATTTCTACAATAATAATTTGCAATACCTCTATTAAATAACAAATTTTTATCTTCATTGATCTTCTTCACCTGATTATATAACGCTAGTGCCTCTTCGTATTTTTCAGCATCTAGATATTTATTTGCCTGTTTGGCAATACCTTTTTGAGAATTACCAATATTGATAAAAGCAAAAAGCACTAATACAAAAATTAAAATCGGGTATTTCATTATTAAAATGATTGTGTTGTATCAAAAGCTTCAAGATAATCTGCAACTTTTCGTAAAAATGACCCTCCTAAAAACCCATCGACAACTCTGTGGTCATATGACAATGATAAAAACATCATATGACGAATAGCGATTACATCACCATGCTCAGTTTCTAGAACAGCTGGCTTTTTCTTGATAGCACCAACAGCCATAATAGCAACTTGAGGTTGATTGATAATCGGTGTTCCCATCAAATTTCCAAATGTCCCAACATTTGTCAATGTAAATGTACCACCTTGAACATCATCTGGTTTAAGTTTGTTTCCCCTGGCTTTACCAGCTAAATCATTTACTTGTTTAGTAAGACCTACTAGATTCAATTGATCAGCATTCTTAATCACAGGAACGATCAAATTACCAGATGGAAGGGCTGCTGCCATACCAATATTAATATCTTTTTTCTTGATGATATTTGTTCCTTCTATAGACACATTGATCAATGGAAAATCATTAATAGCCTTTGCCACCGCCTCCATGAATATTGGAGTAAAAGTGATTTTCTCACCATGTTTCTTTTGGAAGTCTACCTTGACACCGTTTCTCCAATTTACAATATTCGTAACATCCGCTTCCACAAAAGATGTGACATGTGGAGAAGTGTGCTTACTCATCACCATGTGATCAGCAATGAGTCTTCGCATTCTATCCATCTCGATTATCTCATGTCCTCCGCTCGATTGAGTTACAGCGTTAGATGACTTCGATGCTGCCGCAGGGATATTTGCTGGGGCACTTGGAGCCACGGTAGCCGATTTAGTTTGTGTTGAAACTGGAGCTGTAGTTCTGTGCTCTACGTATCCTAAGATATCTCTTTTAGTAACTCGACCATTCGAACCAGACCCTGTAATGCTGTCTAATTCTGCAATCGATATATTCTCTTGCTTAGCTATGTTTTTAACTAATGGGCTGTAGAACCTGTCGGAGCTTGATGAATTTGTTGTCATTGCCACAGGAGCTGGCTCAGGAGTAAAAGGAACTTCTTTAGGTTCCGTCTTTTCTGCGGCTGCCGCTTTAGGCGCTTCTGTTTTTTCAACTACTGCTGGACTTGGTGATACATCTTCTCCTTCGGTAGCTAATATCGCTATAACTTTACCCACTTCCACCACATCATCTTCCTTGAATAATATTTCAATTATTTTACCAGCAATAGGAGAAGGAATATCAGAATCTACTTTATCAGTTGCAATCTCTAGGATTGTTTCATCTAATTCTACAGTATCACCAACATTTTTTACCCATTTAAGGATAGTTGCTTCTGTAATACTTTCGCCCATTTTAGGCATTATCAATTCTACTTTAGCCATAAGGTATGGTTCTTTTATTAGTTTAATAATGTCAAATCAGAATAATTTATAAACTCTGATCGACAGCTTTTATTTGATTAGGTCCTGCAAAATTAACATAGTTATTGAGCCTGTAAAAATTTTCTCAATACATTCATTGCATAGTTACTAGCATATTCGATGTTTTTTTGACGATCCTTGCCAGCTTGGATTCTCAAAGTAGTAGTTTTTATACTATTTCCACAAGCGATCCACACAGTACCTACAGGTTTGTCTTCAGTGCCACCTCCTGGACCTGCTATACCCGATATGGCTACAGCAATATCAACTCCAAGGTGGTCGATAGCACCTGTAACCATCTCTCTTACAGTCTCTTCGCTCACTGCTCCATATTTAATTAAGGTCTGATGATTTACGTTAAGGATGGTCTCTTTTAACCTGTAAGAATAAGTTACAACTGATCCTTCGAAGTAGGAGGAGGCGCCAGAAACAGATACTAACTTGTTGGCAACAAGTCCGCCTGTACATGATTCTGCTGTCCCAATTTTTAGTTTTTTTTCAATCGCAATTTTACCAATCACTGACGCAAGACTTTCATTATCGTGGCCATAAACAAGATCTCCAAGAATATTTTCTATTTGAGCACCGTATTTCTGGACTTCATTTCTTAGAGATTCTTCATTAGATCCTTTTGCCGTGAGTCTCAGTTTGACTGTTCCTAGATTTGGAAGATAAGCAATACTTATGTGGTCGGGAAGTTGATTTAATATATCTTGTATTTGGACTGCTATTCTTGATTCTCCCTCTCCTGCAGTTAAGATAGTATGATGAATGATCGATTGATCGGTATATTTTTTACCAAGCATTGGCAACACACTGTTCTCCATGATGTATTTCATTTCATATGGAACACCTGGCATACTTATGAGAATCTTTCCTTCTATTTCGAACAACATCCCTGGAGCTGTCCCCATCTTGTTTTCTAAGATTTTGGCACCATCTGGCATGTAGCATTGATCTCGATGTGCCGGAGTAGTAGTTCTATCCCATCTTGCAAACAATTTCTCGATTCGTTTCCATGTTGGTTCGTCGAATCTCATATTCATACCAAAATGATTGGCCATCACTTCCTTTGTAATGTCATCTCTAGTGGGTCCTAATCCTCCTGTAATCAGAATGATATCACCTTTTGACATTGCACGTTCTATACCTGAGATGATTCCTTCTTTTGTATCTTGAATTACAATTTTCTCTTCTATATGAATGCCCAATTTGTTGAGCTCTCCACCCATCCATGCTGAGTTGGTGTCTATAGTTTGACCTATTAATAGTTCATCACCAATGGTTAGGATTACAGCTTTATGCATTTGCGTATTTTAATGATATATCACTTAAATGCAAATAACGGTATTTGTGGGCTAGGGTTGCTGGAATTGTAACGTTTATTTGTCTTTTAATACTTAAATCCTCCGATGCTTGCGTCGGGGTCATAAAAAAGATGTTTTTGCATAAAAACGCCTTGTCACAAAAAACATCCGATTTTCGACCTTTAGGGTGGAAATTTTTTGGCTAATGCTCCATCCGCTTGCTGTGGGTAGTCAAAATTTAGGATCTTTTTTACTATTGATAATTAAATTTCATGGTTGTTGAATTAAAATTCCTCATTCATCTCCTCATCATTCTCTTCTTCAAACTCATCAAATTCCTCTTCAAATTCATCCCTTTGATTCTTAGATTTTTGGATTTGGTCTTGTTCTACTTCTGCATCTACAGATTTATTTTTTTCACAGTCAATAAGACTGAAGAATCCAGCGGGAGGTAAAGCAAATTCAGCTTCTGTATTAAATACAGCTGTTGTGTCAGCTTCTAGTTTTCGCATATATTTTTCGAAAATAGGTCGAGCCATTACATATCCTTGACCGTCATTAAGGGTCAAAAAACGAATCCATTTATCATCTCCTCCAGTCCATATACCAGTTACTAAATCTGGAGTGATGCCCATGAACCATCCATCAGAATAGTCATTGGTAGTTCCGGTCTTGCCTCCTACTTTAGACTTCAATCCCATTCCATATCTACCACCGACATTGTTTTGTAACATATCCACCATTACAGAGTTATGGAGAGGGTTGATTGCAGATTGACGTTTCGGCACGCCAGTATAGATGATCCTACCATTTTTATCTTCGATTCGTGTGATGAAAATCGGCTGTGTATAGGTGCCATTATTAGCGAATGTAGTATAAGCGCCCACCATATCATACAAAGTAAGATCAACCGCTCCTAGACTGATGCTAGGAAGTTCAGGTACGGCTATTTGACCATTTCCTATTTCTTTTTCCGTATCTATTCCTACATTTCTAAGTAGTTCTTTTACTACCCTTACATTTCCCATTTCTTTCACAAGTCGGACAGTAATTGAGTTTTTAGAGTAAAGGAGGCCATGATAGAGATTATACTTATTGCCAGTAAATTCTCCATTGGCATTTGCAGGGGACCATTCGTCTAGGAGATTAAAACTAGCATCTCCAGGTGCTATTGTATACTGAATATCATCGAATGTCTGGCACGGAGAAAATCCCATCATAGAGATCGCAGTAGCATACACGAAAGGCTTAATCGTTGACCCCACTGCACGTCTGCTATTAACGTGGTCATATTTGAAATATTTGTGATTTATTCCCCCTACCCATGCCTTAATATAACCAGACGACGGATCGACTGACATGAGGCTTCCTTGCAGATGCTGATTATGATATCTTACACTGTCTATTGGTGTCATAAGTGTATCCACTTCTCCATTTTCATAATCGAAGACTTTCATATTGACTTTTTGGTCAAAAACATATTCGAAATGTACAACTAGTTCTTCCCATCTGCCTTTTAGTTTATTCCAGCCATTGGTTTTTAAGAAAGATTCGTAATTAGAGAGATATTGCTCTTTGAGATCTCCATTTTTTATTTCTTTAGAAAAACTACTCTTTCCGTTATCGATTTTCACTAATGACTTGATCGCTGGGTCATTGAGAGGCATTTCAGCTTCCTCAATTCTTACTTTTTCGATTATTTCACCAAGATATTTTTCTCGCATGGAATGATATCTATCAGAAGCTTTGATTCTTTTTTCTAACACTTCAGCTCTGATTTTACGTTGAAAAGCGTCGGCGTCATATTTCCATGGATCTCTATTCTTCCATACTCTCCAATACCTTTCTTGGTTCCACTTCATGTGTTCTTGAAGTGCCTCTTCAGCATTTCTTTGATAGCTGAGGTCTATTGTCGTGTATATTTTCAGACCATCTGTATAGATGTTGTAATCTGTACCATCTGGTTTTTTGATTTCCTTTTCTTCAAAAAGATCTCTCAACCACTTTGTGAGTTCACTTCGAAAGTATGGTGCAGGTCCTTCACTTTGAGTTTTCCTCTCGAAATGGTCCATGATGATCTCTTTCTTGGTTAGACTATCACGAGCTTCGCTTGTTATCTTATCAGATTTGTACATCTGATAGAGTACAGTATTTCTTCTCTCTTTTGCCTTTTTGGGAAACCTTCTAGGATTATAAAGGCTTGGATTTTGCAACATCCCGACAAGAACAGCAGCTTCATCAGGGGTGAGATACTTTTGGCTTTTACTAAAATATGTTTGAGCTGCTGCTTCAATACCGTGTGCGCCATTGATAAATTCAAACTTATTGAGGTACATCGCTATGATCTCCTCTTTAGTATACCTTTGTTCTATTTTGATGGCTGTAATCCACTCCTTAAGTTTAGTTTCTACAAGCACCATCGACCTTTTGATCTTACCCATTCCTCTGGTGCTTTGCCTGTCAAAAAGCAACTTTGCCAGCTGTTGAGAAATGGTAGATCCACCTCCTTGACTTTCTTGCTGGAGAAGTATAGTTTTAACCGCAACTCTTACTAATGCCATTAAATCAATACCTGAATGTTCAAAGAAACGCTCATCTTCAGTGGAAATTAATGCATCCAAGACTTTTGGCGATAACTCTTCGAATTTGATGGTCTCCCTATTCTCTACAAAGTACTTACCGAATGGGACCTTATTTGCATCATAAATAACAGATGCAAGGTCATATTCTGGATTTTCCAATTGCTCGAAAGTTGGAAGATCGCCACTGCTGATACTATAGAATAAAAAAAACATGCTTAACACCAATAGGGAAGCTATTGTCCACATTGTGTATTTAGCATACTTAAGCCATTTTTGGTTTCTGGTGGATTTATCTACAGTGTTATCCTGATCCATGTTTTCTAAATTCTTTATTTTGTATAGAATCTTCGCCTAGCTGATTCCGAAGGGCTAAGTTATTGCTTTTATGGAAAAAAAATAGAGTAATCCTAGATCAAATAGATAAGTATCATGAAATGGATAGTTCTCTTTTTATCTGATATCTGTTTGTTTGTATTGTCATTCCTTTACAAAACTATAAACTCCTTTCACTGGATAATGGTCGGAATATCTTGCTTTCAACACTTCAAAAGATTCTACTTTGAAATCATTATCAGCAAAAATATAGTCGATTCTTAGCATTGGGATTCGTCCTGCATATGTGGTTCCTATACCTGCACCTGCTTTTACAAACGAATCTTGGAAATCACCACACAGTCTGCTATAGGTGTACGATGTAGGTGGATCGTTCACATCTCCAGCAATGATAGTTTTATGAAGACATTCAGCGGCATGATCAGCTATCATCTCTGCTTGTTTTGCGCGTTTTCTACTGGTCTGACTGTATTTACCTAAAATTCCTCTTATGCCATTCCACGTTCTCTTTTCTTGAAGATTGGCATTGTCAAGTACCACTAAGGCATCTTTAGATACTTTATTAGATTGTAAATGGGCGGTATAAATCCTTACTTTGCCAGATGATGTTTTAAGATCAGCCCAAATGCATGAGTTGGTCGAAGTGCCAAAGTCAATTTCACCATTGCTGATTATAGGAAATCTAGAAATGATAAATGTTGCTCGTTTTGGTATTTCATGAACATTATATTCAGGAAATAATTTCTTCAATATATCTGTAGAAAATTTTGAGGACTCTTGAAGACAAAAGACATCAACATCTTTATGCCCAGCAAAAAAAGATGATACATTTTTTCTTTTCTTTTCTACATCCTTTTTTGATCCTTTTTGCACAGAATAAAAGAAGTTGGCATTGTAAGTCATCACAGTAAGATCGCCAGGTTCATCGCTTAATGGGCTGAAGTTTACAAATCCTTGAAGATGCGACCATCCAATAAATATAGTTATCAAGGATGCAAATAGATACTTGAATTCTACGATCATCCAGAATAAAACCATGGCGATATTGGCAAATAATAAGACAGGATAAAAAAGTCCAAAAATTGAAAATAGCCAGTAGTCATTAGGATCAAAATATGGGCTCAGGTAAGCAAGGAGCAAACCTATGATGAGCACAATATTGAGTGCAAATATGAATTTCTTTATAAATTTCAAAATTACTTTTTACTGGCCTTAAAGAGTATGTCTTTCTCTGCATCACTTAAGCTATCGTATCCTTTCTGTTTGATCTTATCCAAGATTTGATCTACCTGTTCTTGATTGTTACTGCCGGCATCAGCTCTGCGTTCTGCCATTGTTTTGATTTTATCAGACTTGAATTTAACCTTCAGGGGTGATTTTTTCTTTTTTGGTTTTCGGTCTTTATCAAAAAGTCCAAATATCGAGTCAGTGATATTATTGACCCTATTGCCTAAATCATTTCCATTATTTAGTTGAGCCATATAGAACCAACCCATCAGCATCCCAAAAATATGAGCGATATGACCGCCTGTATTATCTTTATTTCCGATGCCTATCAAATCCATAAATATGATGAATAGAATAATAAATTTGATCTTGACTATACCCAAGAATAGAAGTCTAATTTCGTGATTAGGGTTTATTATCCCAGCTACTATTACAAGAGCCATGACAGCTGCAGACGCGCCGATGGCATATGAACCGATGTATTGTGGTATTATCTGGTAAGAAAGTAATACTCCTACGCCACCAGCAATGCCTCCAAGTAGATAAATAGGCAACATATGTCTGTCACCTATAAGGTCTCCTACAATCTTTCCAAACCAATAAAATATCAGCATATTCCAAATGATATGCCAAAATCCAGCGTGGACAAACATGTGTGTAAGCATAGTCCATGGCTTGAATAGAAGCTCCATACTTGAGGATGGAAGTGCTATCCAATGGATGAAAGTATTGTCATAAAACACAGGTGTAAATGCCTTGACAAGCGCAGTCACCATAAATATCCCAATATTGATAATGATCAATCGGGTGAGCATGTTCCCAGATCGGAACTCGTGCTTTACATCGTCTATTATAGAATCAAACATATTAACGCAAATTAGCCATTTTCCAGTAATGAATCATTAAGAATCCAGTTAATGCTCCACCTAAGTGTGCAAAGTGAGCAATCCCTGGTTCTAATTGCCCTATTCCACTAACCACTCCATATCCTACCATCAAAACCCCTAGTATCGCAGCAGGGATTGGAATTGGAATAGGAAAAATCATCAACTTCCGTTTCGGGAACATGGTAACAAAAGCGATTACAACCCCATATACTGCACCGGATGCACCCAATGATCGTCCATTGATTGTGGAATTGAGGTCTCCTATGATTTGTGGAAGGTAGTTTTTATTTCTCTTTAGAACATCACCTCCTTCAGCCAGTACAGTTTGTAACATCTCCCCATCGACCTGAGCGGCTAATCGATAATATTCTACGAAGTCGATTGCTATATGCGAAAATGTTCCTACAATCCCAGCTAGCATATATAATATCAGAAATCGTTTTCCACCTAATGACTGTTCTACTGTGGGACCTAAGAAAAATAGTGATATCATATTAAAGAACAAGTGACTAATATCAGCATGCATAAACATGGAAGTTACTGTTTGAAAAGGCATGAAGTCTTGCGATAATGGGAAATGAGAATACCCTAGACTTACATCAACTACATCTTTCAAAACCAATTGCGCTATAAATACAATCACATTAATAATCAATAAGTTTTTTACTACATCGGTCAATCTATTCATTAACTCTTCTTCTTTTAATTCTTGGAAATTGATATTCTCCTATCGATTCTGCCACAAAGTAACACCGAAGTTGATAAAACGATTTTACAAACAGATAATATTTTCGACAAACTCATAAATATTGTCTTCTCATTACATATCTTGGCAAAACAATATCAATAGATATGACAGTAGAAGAAAGAAAAGAACTGAAGTTAAAAATACAAGATCACATTGTAAAAGTGAAAGCTGATATTATCGAAATTGAGAAGATGACACAGCCTGTAAAGCCAGAAAATAGCCTCGGAAGAATCAGTCGCATGGATGCCATCAATAATAAGTCGGTCGCTGAAGCGTCATTAAGAAATAAAAAGGCAAAACTGACCAAACTCAATGTAGCAGTAGTAAAAGTAGATGAAGAAGGATTTGGATATTGCCAAATGTGTAAGAATCAAATTCAACCCATGCGATTGATGTTTATGCCAGAGAGTTCACGATGTGTGAGGTGTGCATCTAGATAAACTATTGTGACAGAAAACAGGTTTCATTTTTTGACCTAGACTCATATAATTTTTTAAATAATCAATACAAAGAACATGCTCATTTTTCATTGTTTATCATTTGATAAATTGTCTAATAATCAGTTGTATGAATTACTACAGTTGAGACAAGAGGTATTTATTGTAGAGCAAGATTGTCCATATTTGGATGCAGATGATAATGATCAAGCGTCATATCATATATTAGGAATAGATGCCGATGGGAAATTACAAGCATATACTCGAATTATGCCTCCTGGATCATCTTATGAAAAGTATTCATCTATTGGTCGCGTAATCACATCATCTGCAATAAGAGGTCAGAAACAAGGTGTTCCATTAATGCAATTTTCTATAGATAAAACGATAGAGTATTGGCCTAATCACTCCATTAAAATATCTGCACAAACCTATATAGTCAAGTTTTATAATAGCTTAGGATTCAAAGAGGTGGGAGAGGAGTATCTTGAAGATGATCTACCGCATATAGCTATGATAAGGGAATAAAAAGAAACATAAAAGTCATAGTGACTTTACAAATAATCATTTTTTTCTGACACATATTGCAACTCTAGTCGACTTTTTACGTCTTTTCACAGATTAACATTTGCAATGAGGTTAAAAACTTATTATTTCGACATGTACTAAGATTTTAATCATAAAAGTACTAAACAACTAAAACAGGAAAACAATGAAAAAACTATTACTTTTTACGATTTTCAGTACAATCTCTTTTTTCACCTTTGCTCAACAAGAAACTATATTCAATAGAGCCAATAATATCAGTGGTTGGGGAGGACCTTTGTTGGAAATCTCTTCTATAAATGGTGAAACTGTTGTCGATGTTGGTGGCGGAGGTGCTTTAATTGTTGATAATTTTTTCTTTGGGGGATATGGTTTGGGGACGGATGCGCCTAATGTGACCTTTAATGATAAGACATATGACATAGATTTCAGTCATGGTGGACTTTGGTTGGGGTATACAGCAATTCCTAATAAAGTGGTGCACATATATTCTAGCCTTAGGTTTGGCTGGGGGGATGCTACACTTCGAGATGATGAAGGAGATAAAAGATTTTCTGACAATATGCTTGTAATCGCTCCTGAAATTGGAGTTGAATTAAATGTTACTTCTTGGTTTAGGTTAGACCTAACCGGTGGGTATAGATTTGTAAATGGTATAGACGGATTGCCTGAATTATCTGGTTTGACAGATGATAGTTTCACAAGTCCATTTGCTGCAGTGACTTTCCGATTCGGAGGTTTTGGAGACTGGGACGATTATGAAGATAAAGATAAAGACTTTGATTTCTAGGAAAAAGAAGTAAAATAACTTTCACAAAATCCGTATCTAAATTAAATTTTGGGTGCGGATTTTTTAATTTTCTAAGTTCATGAAGGATGAATACATTCTTTCTATCTTTGCGCTCTGATCGATAAAACGACCAAAGAAAACAAACAAAAACTTCAAATAGAAGATAAATGAACGTACTAATATTAGGATCAGGAGGAAGAGAACATGCGCTCAGTTGGAAAATAGCACAGAGCCCTCTTTTGAATGATTTATATATCGCTCCAGGAAATGCAGGCACTCAAGATGTAGGTCAAAATGTACCCCTTGATATTTTGGATTTTGATGAAATCGCTGAGTTTGTACTTAGTGAGGAGATTGATATTATTGTCGTTGGGCCGGAGGCACCTTTGGTAGCTGGGATTTACGACTATTTTCAAGATAGAGAGGATACACAGGGCATTAAAGTTGTAGGCCCATCTCTCGAAGGATCAAAACTAGAAGGTAGCAAAGCCTATGGGAAAGTCTTTATGAAAGAGAACGGTATCCCGACTGCTTCATATGGAGAATTTACCGCAGAAACTTTAGAGGCTGG
>CAXBGT010000027.1:0-37646 GCA_963975265.1 uncultured Saprospirales bacterium | reverse complement strand
TCTGATCGCTTTATGCGATGTGATTACTATACATGAAGATACACAACATTGGATGTCATATTTCTGTATCAATCCCCAATTGTCCTAGTAAAAATGAAGCATTGAAATTTTCACAGATACCAGATTTTACTTTATAATCGAAAACCAGATCACCATCCTTATAATCAATATCAAAATAATAATTGGCAATATGATTATTTTCATTGCCCATTTCAGCTAACTTAATATCATGCGTTGCAATCATGGCATAAGCATCCGATTCCAACAGCTTTTTTGTGATTCCGATGCTACCGTTCAATTTGTCTTTAGAGTTTGTCCCACGAAGCATCTCATCAATTAAGATGAATGCATCTTCTTTTTCTTCTAAGACATTTAGAATCATACTTATCCTGTTCAGTTCGGCTTTGAAGGTGGAAACATTTTCTTCGAGCGCATCTTTAATTCTCATGTAGGTGACAAGACTTACGATGGGAATGTTGAAACTGCTAGCCGCCACTTTTGTTCCTGTATAACCAAGGATCATGTTAAGACCAATAGTCCTTAGTAGAGTGGATTTTCCAGACATATTGGAACCCGTAATGATTACAACTTTATCTTGTTTTTCGAGCTTGAAATCGTTTTCTACATTCTGTGATGTTGGGATAAGTGGATGCTCGAGCTCTTTCGCTTCAATGGTCATATAATCATCATTAATAAAAGCATAATTATATCTAGGGTGATTGTACGCCCACGTGGCAAGTGACGACATGGCTTCCATAAAACCAATATGCTTGAATATTTTTTCTATCTTACCAGTATTGGATTTTTTCCATTTTGCTAATTTGTAAATTACACTCAGATCCCACAGCAATAGCCCATTCCCAACAATAGCAACCAATAAGTTTAGTCTATAATCCAACTGGTTAATAATATTACTGAGATCGGATAAGGATTTCAATGGCAAATCGCTAGCAGAATTTTCGAACTCTGCAGCATGTTTTTTAAGGAGTGATGAATGCCATTTTTTGTCAAACAAGCTCTTCAGTACATCGATGTATTTTTTCAATGAATTACTTGTATTTGATAATCTTCCCTGTACTTCGGAGATTCGTTTATTATAGTTACCTACAAGAAGTATATTACCAATAAATAAGAAAGATGCAAGTGTATTTGCAATGCTATAATTGATAAAGTACAGCACAATGATACTAATCCAAATTAGAGGAAGTAATTTTCTATAAGTATTAAGCAATCGCCCTTCCCCAAAAGATAGGTCCATTTCCATTTGTCTATTGATAGATTCTGCTACATCAAAATTTTCTAATCCTTCGAGGGAGTATAGCTTTACGGCTATTTCTTGTCTATAGTCTGTTTCTACCTCCAGTTCTTTGATAGCATTTTGTTTCTCTAGTAAGTCAGCTTTAAGTGGTTTCTCTAAAAATTCTGATTTTAGGATTTGATTGCCATAAAAAGTCCTACATCTGTTGATTAATCCAAAGATTGAATGGGCGCCAAAAACATCCAAATCCCCAGTATAATGATGATTAGATATCTCGTATTCTTCGCCATCATAATATAAGTTTTGGTGACTACCGATAGCTTCAATCTCATTCTCGTTAATAGCTTTTAATGCTTGCTTTTCAGAGAGGAGCTTGTCATATTTCTGTTGTTTGGTCACCGCCCATACAAAAAGAGAAATGACCCCAATTAAAAAAAGACCAAGGACAATAAGGTTAGTTTTGATTATAAAGTACAATAGAGGAATAGCGAGTGTAAAAACCGCGAGTCTTAGCATACTGTATCTATGACTTAATCCCTGATAGATTTCAATATCAGCCCCTGCTTGATCTATTCTTTTTTTATAGTTCTCTACTACGTGCTCAATGCTTGCCATTATGATTATTATTCAGGTCTCAATAGATTAAGGATTTTGGCATACAATGCACCATAGCACAAATGCATTTTCCTATCACCAATAAAAGTATTAACGCAAAATAAGACTAAATAGATTGAAATCTAATCTAACACATTGACAGAATTGGCCATCGTTACAGTTCCTATATTTGTAAATGCTTTTGAAGTCAGTCCGTTCTTATTGCCGGCAAAATTAATATTTTCTAGCTGTAAGTCACCATTATTAAGAAAAGCTCCACCATTGCTAGATGAATAACCATTGATAAGAGATAAGGCTGACACCGAGAATGTCACACCAGTATTTATGGAAAATATCCTTGAAGCATTATTTCCAGAGATTGATAAGCTGTTTATTCCCAACCCTATCACAGAAAAGTTCTGATTTACAGCTATCTCAGAGTTTAGAACAATTGTAGAGTTTGATAGACTTGGATCGAATTGTATAACATCTCCTGGACAGGCATTTTCAATCTGATATCTTAATGTTCCTGTCCCTCCATTATCTGAATTGGAGGTTACTGTTTTGGTTCCTGGCGTACAGCCATTAATAGTGACTGTGACATCATTCGTAGAAAACTCTCCACAAACAGTTCCAGAAAGCACATCATTTTCAAGTGAGGTGAACGATTGGTTGATGTAAGAAGACAAGTCTATCGCACTTATCACCATCAGACCCTCTACTGTGTAAACGTCGCCAGAATAAATATTGTCATCTGTCAAATCCGCTTCATCCTCAATTCCTATAATAGAACCTGAGGAATTGTATATAACATATTTATAGACAAAACCCGTAGGTAATATATCAGCATTGATCAGAGCTCCAGTACCGTTGCTTGAGAAGTTTATATTGAATGATCCTATTTCATTGCTATTAAAACCTGATATCACCATTTCGATAAGATCCCCTTCCGTTAATGAGATTGAATAAGAACTTGAAATAACGATTGGACTATAACTAAAATTAGAACCCAACCAGTTTTGACAACCTGTCGCTGGAGGGATAAATTCGTTTTGATAAATGTTTATTACTTCATTGGCAGAACCTGAGGTAGTAAAGTTATATACATCAGAGGAAGTAGCTGTCAATTTATAAGTTTCATAATATGGCATATTCCCAAAAGCAATGCAATTTCCATTGGTATTATCATAACCTATTAAGTTTGTATTTGGATCAGAACTATCAAAAATTCCTAAAACAGAATTAATCTCTTCACCATACAGCAATCCCAAATCAAGGGAAGGATCACCTGCATCAGCGGTCACACTTTCATCATTGATTATGGATGAAGAATTGGGCACGCAATCTGAAATTATTGCAATATTCTCTTTATTAATAGTAAAAAATATGTTATCAACCGCTTCGATTTTAATTCTACCCTCCTCAGTACCAACTGATGGCATGTTTACATTTTGAATACCGTCATTTGGGGTATTGGAAGCCAACGTGATCGGATAAGTGTCACCTCCATTTGTAGAAAATAGAATATTTACATTGCTACAAGAAACGGGCGCCGCATTTGTATTTGCAACAGACCATTCTATGTCTACTGCCTCATTTGGTAAATATGCAGTTGGAGTATTTGCAGTTGTAATTTCAAAGGGACCAGAATTTCCTGCCACAGTTATAGTCACATCTTCATAAGAAACACCACTTATACCATTCGGATCTGTTCCTCTTGCTATAAAGCGCATGTCAATACTACGACCTACTTCAGGTAATATCTCTCCCATTGTCTGAGTATCATCGAGAATATCCGACATCTGAGGAAAATATCGAAGATTTCCTCCTTCAGAAGGGTCAAAACTTCTGAAAAGAGGCGCAGTTGCACTTGTTGCAGCTTCGTTTGGCGCTCCATCTGGACAAGAAAGAGACAGGTTGTCTGTATCTACTTCTTCCCAAGATAAAAGTAAAGGGTCTCCATCAGGGTCCGTCACAGTAGCTGAAAGAAAAAATGGAGTTTCAGTTGGTATCGTTTTACTTGCTGGCATAGTGATGACAGGCGGTGAATTTCCAGTTGAGGTGGATGTGAAACACCCACCAGATCCAGTAACGAAAGTTTGAATTTGATCTATACTATGACTATGAAAATAATTAAAGTTAGATTGAGGTGTAATATTTTGATTATCACAAGATCCACTAGCACCACAACTCCCTTCATAGCTCATAAGACTATTTCCTGAACCAGGTTCTACTCCATTTCCAACTGGTCGTTGTGATCCTCCACAATTACCAGCTGTACCATAAAACGTATGTGTTGCGTCAAATTGATGTCCCACCTCGTGGGCAAAAATTCCCATCCAAAAACTGTTTGGATATGATCCTCCACATCCAGTCCATCCTCTTGCTTTTGAAGAGGAGCTACAAACAACTCCTAAACTAGCAACGCCACTTCCCCACCATCCATTTGCAGGCGGATCCATTTCGTAGAAAGTATGACCAATATCATAATTGCCGCTTCCAATTTCGCTGTTGATGACAGATTGTGTTGTATTTAATTTAGTATTGTTGTTGCTTGGGTCCAAGCCATCAGTATTAGGATCAAAAAATATTATGTCATCATTATCTGCAGTAAGCTCAAATGTGACTGCTAAATCCCTTTCATATAGTGTGTTAAGAAGAGTTAAATAGTCTGTAATTATACCATTAATAGTGCCCAAATTATTTCCATGTTTAGCGGAAAATTCGCCAGTTGAGGCTATTGCAATCGTATATTTTCGCTCATTTGCGCCATAAGATTCTCGGGACGTTGATTCGTTACTTGGCTTAAAATTAGAATGATCTGTTCCACAAGTAAATGTTTCGAAAACAGAACCATCATAATCATATGCTTTATGGTATTCATCTTGTGTAGGTTCAATAAAAATACTTTTTGATTTTGTAAATATTAATGCAGATATTCCCCTTTGGGTAATAGACATCCTTCCCGATATATATTTATCATTGATTCCTCTTATTTTATACGATCTATTTTCAGGATACCTTTGATAGATTGCATCAGCCACTACGGAAGCTTCAGCTACCTCTACTTCATGGTATATTCCATTAGAAAAAGGAATTTTCATTTTTATCCACTGTTGGTCTTTATCAGAATATTTTGGAGCACTAGCAAGATCAGCTCTTATTTTTTGAAGGGAAGGAACAAAAATGAACTCTTCTTTGGCATCTTCTAAAACAATGAGTTCGACAGTATTGAGTGGCACATTAATTTGAGCAATCGAATAGAACTGGAAAGAAAATAATAAAGAGGCAAAAAAATATTTCATAGTAAAAATAATTAACAGCTAGAAAATAAAACTTCAGGGGCGTTAATACTTGGGATTACTATTTAGAATAACCTAAAACTTGGTAAACTTAAAAAACTAGTATTTACCTAGACTACACAATTTACTGTAATACAAATACAGTAAAATAAAGATCAATATTCATACCATTTATTAGACAAGTTCAGTATTTAGGACTGTTCAGAGGTAAAAACTTAGATAATAATCTTGACTTAGAGGGATTTACCGCAACGATAGACCATTCTAATATTGTCTATTAATTTTCCATTTTCTTTGAAAAAGTTCGATGTTCTACCACATTCTTGAAAACCTATTTTGTTGTAAAGAGCTTTTCCTGCATAGTTACTATCATATACTTCGAGAATAATTATTTCAAGTAGTTCATTTTGCTTTGCCCATTTTAAGACTTCAGTTATCAACATCGTGCCTATGCCAAGTCCTTGCCATTTTTCAGATAGACCCATCCCCAACATGGATGTATGAAATAGCTTCCTTCGTTGATTACCTTTAATATCGATATTGCCAATCAATTGACCTTCAAACTCTGCTACAAGAAGGCGACTATTTTTTTCTATAGAGAGCATGTTTATCAATGCTTCCTCTTCTTCTATTGAATTATTATATTCGTCTTCGAACAAAGGAATGGTCTGTGTGTTTCGAAGATATTCTAATTTGAGGTTTAATAATGCTTTCGCATCTGAAGCTTCGGCAGATCTAATGGTTATATCAAGTGCATTTTTAGATTTATAATTAGATTTTAATATCATATCCTATAATTTCGAAAGCTAAGATAATTAGCAATAAATGTAAACATTGAGAAAGACACAAAATAAAGACTTGCCTATTGTAAAGGAAGGATGGACTGGCAACCCAATAAACAAAAACAACCAATATATGAATCTTGATGGACTGTCTGCCAGAGGCATATTCGATGTTTTTGATTGGAAAGTACTTAAAAAGAATAAGTACGCTGAACAGCGAAAAAATCAAGAAACCAATGTAATTGTTCAGAAGGATATGCATTTTCTTAATTCCGCAGAGGATGGTATAACATGGCTTGGGCACGCCACTTTTTTATTTTGTCTTGGTGGATTGAAGATCATTACGGATCCAGTACTTTATGATATTTGGCCACTTCAGAGGTTTACAGATTTACCTTGTGAAGTGGATCAATTAGCAGGTATTGACATAATCCTACTTTCGCATAATCATAGAGATCATGCTGATAAAGACAGTATGATAAAAATTACTCAACTCAATCCTGATGCAGTTATTTACACGGGTTTAGAAATCAGTAGTTTGCTAAAAGGGTGGAATATTGAGAATGAAATCGTAGAAGCGGGATGGTATCAATCATTTCCAAAAAATGTTGATAAAATTGAAATAACTTACCTTCCTGCAAAACATTGGAATAGAAGATATCTCCATGATCTAAATAGAATGTTATGGGGTAGTTTCATGATCAACCACAATGGAAAAAACATCTATTTCGGTGCCGATAGCGGATTAGGTGTTCATTTTGAAGAGATTGGGAGTATGTATGAAATTGATGTTGCTATCTTAGGCATTGGAGCTTATGAGCCTATATGGTTTATGAATCTTAGTCACACAAGTCCTGTCGATGCATTGGCAGCTAAAGAAAAACTCAAAGCTGAACTTATGATACCTATGCACTATGGCACTTTCGATTTGAGTGATGAACCCAAAGAAAGTACTTATCGATCTGTCAAAAGATAGAGATGATATTGTTATTTTAGATATTGGTATGAAATTCAATGACTATTAGATCAGAAGTTAAAAATCATTTATAATTTGTGTATTTCGTTTAGATACTTCCGGATTGTTCTGTCAAAATTATCAATCAAATTTAGGATTCAAACGATTCACGCAGTTCTACAATATTATTCCTTCAGCTTTCGTCTCAATATCTTTCCAACATTTGATTTGGGGAGTTCATCGTGGAATTCTATAACTCTAGGAACTTTGTATCCAGTCATGTTTTCTCTACAAAACTCTTTGACTTCTTTTTCTGTAAGTGATTTATCACTCTTTACGATACAGACTCTGACTACTTCACCAGACTTTTCATTGGGTTGTCCTACGGCGGCACATTCTAGTATTTTTGGATGTGTACACAAAACATCTTCTATCTCATTGGGATATACATTGAATCCAGAAACTAGTATCATATCTTTTTTACGATCTACGATTCTAAAATATCCATCAGGCTCCATAAACCCAATATCTCCCGTACTGAGCCATCCGTCTTTTATTGCGTCTTCAGTTTCTTGGAACTTATTGTAATAGCCCTTCATCACTTGCGGTCCTTGGATTTGGAGCTCTCCTATTTCTCCAGCTGGAAGTACATTACCTCCATCATCAATAATTCGTACACTGGTCGAAGGTACTGGAAGGCCTATACTTCCTAATCTCGCACTCCCATCTATAGGGTTGACAGTTGCTACAGGAGAAGATTCAGTCATGCCGTAGCCTTCAGAGAGGGTAGTTCCGGTGATGGCTTTCCATTTTTGCGCAACCGCAGTTTGCACAGCCATCCCTCCTCCAACAACAATTTTGAGAGAAGAAAAGTCTAAATTCTGAAAGTTAGTATTATTTATCATTGCATTAAACAGGGTATTTACACCCGTAAAAATGGTAATTTTATTCTTTTTGAATTCGTCAATAAACTTCGGCATATCTCTAGGGTTGGTGACCAAGACATTTTTTGCTCCATAACCTACCATAACCATGCAATTCACAGTAAAGGCAAAGATATGATAGAGGGGCAGTGGTGTGAGAACAACTTCTTTTCCTGCTTCCATTCCATTTCCAAGCCATGCTTTTATTTGTAGCATATTCGCTATTAGATTTCTGTTGGTGAGCATTGCTCCTTTTGCTACTCCAGTGGTTCCCCCAGTGTATTGATGGACGATTACATCTTCGGCACAATTTTCGAATTCTTTGATTTTAAATTTCTTACCCGTTTTTATTGCTTCAGAGAATGTGACTGTATTAGGAAGGTCATATTTAGGAACCAACCTTTTTACTTTCTTCACCATAAAATCCACAATGCCACCTTTTATGGAACCCAACATTTCGCCTATTGAAGTGAGTATGATCGTGCTGATTTGAGTGTCTGGCAATACTTTCTCTAGGTTCGCTGCAAAATTATCAGCTATCACAATCGCTTTTACGTCACTATCTGTGAATTGATGTTTCATCTCACGAGGTGTATATAGCGGATTGGTGTTTACGATGGTCAATCCTGCTTTCAAACATCCGAATAATACTATCGGGAATTGAAGCAAGTTTGGCATCATTAAGGCAATCTTATCTTTAGGTTGTAATCCACGACTATGAAGATATGCGCCAAATTGAGTAGATAATTGATCTACCTCTTTGTAAGTCAGTATTTTACTCATGCATTCATAGGCAGGAAGGTCTGCATATTTTTGCATAGATTCTGTTAAAAATTCGACCATGTTTTCATACTGATCGACATTTATATTGGCAGGGATTCCAGCTGGATATTGGCTAAGCCACGGTTTATTTTCCATAATAATAAGATTAGACTTCAATAATAGAGAAAAAAAGTGAAACGATGTAGTGGAATCATCGCTTGCTAACACAAAAAGTAATTTGATCAGTTGGTATAGCAAAAGTGATCTAATCTCTATAAGCGATCTGATCACTAGATTTAGAAAATGCACCAGAAATTAATCTGATGCATTTAATATTTTAGTATACGAGAAAGGAGATCATCTTCTTCTCTTTTCTTCGAGTGCTTTCAACTCAATAGCGTCTTTTCGTTTTTGATTGTCTTTATCAAGTGTCATCTGCTCTCCCATTTGTTGTGAAGCTATAAATGATGCTGTCATGTCTGTAAGCATATTTGATGCCGCCGAAGGATTATTTGGGAGTAGAATTAAGTTACTATTCGTCGATTCTCCTACTGCTTGAAGTGTATCATAGTGCTGTGTAATGACAATCAAAGCAGATGCCTCCTGAGAGTTAATACCTACTTTGTTCAAGATCTCTACAGAATCCTCAAGACCTTTAGCGATCTCTCTTCTCTGATCGGCGATACCTTGACCTTGCAGTCTTTTACTTTCTGCTTCGGCCTTCGCTTTTGCTACAATTCTGATTCTTTCCGCTTCACCTTCGTATTCTGCTGCGATTTTTAATCTTTCTGCAGTATTAATACGATTCATGGCAACTTTTACTTCTACATCAGGATCGATGTCTGTTACAAGTGCTTTTACGATTCCGTATCCATATTCGTTCATTGCTTCTCCTAACTCTCTTCGGACTGCATTAGCAATATCATCTTTCTTGACAAATACATCATCCAATTTCATCTTAGGGACTTCGGCTCTGATCGTATCAAATACATAAGAAGTAATCTGATCATGCGGATTTTCTAATTTATAAAATGCATCGTAAACCGCATCCGCCAATATTTTGAATTGAACAGAGACTTTCATTTTTACAAATACATCATCATACGTCTTGGTTTCTACCATTACGTCCAATTGTTGAATTTTTAGGTTGATTTTACCAGCTACTTTATCGAGTATTGGAAGTTTGAAGTGAAGACCTGGTTTCTTTAAAGAATGAAATTTACCAAATCTTTCTAGAATAGCTATTGTCTGTTGTTTAACTGTAAAAAAAGATGAGATTATAATAAGTAATAAAGGTACGGCAAGAATTCCAATTATTGGGTTCATATGTTTAGATTGATTGATTCAAATTCAATATAGATCCAAATAGTGAAACTTGTGCTGTAAATCGGCGAAATGATTTAAAAACACGATGAAGGAAGATAGAAAATACCTGTTATTTGAATGTACAAAACTAAAAGAGGATACAGGAAGTAACTAAAATGTAAAGTGTATTGTAATAAAAAGTTCTACTGAAGTGGGCCCTTTTATTTCAATTCTAGAAAATCATACTTTGATCTAGGATGCAATCCTAGATTAAAGTATGATTACCCTATGTAAGTAGCTTTCTTCAAACATCGGGGATAGTGGGTGACGACTTTAAAGATGCTCATGAAATCGCACAACTTATATTTCTAGATTAAGAGCAACAAAGCCCCAGATATCTATGAGCCTGTGCTTTTTGAATTTCATATCTTTATTTGATCTTCTGTGATTATTCTGTCAATTCCAACATATTAGCTGATCATGAATAATCAGTAAAAGGCCATCCAGATTTTCCTTTCTGCAATGAACCACTCATAACAAAGATTCCTTTAATACTTAAATTCTCCGATGCTTGTGTCGGGGTCATAAAAAAGATGTTTTTGCATAAAAATGCCTTATCACAAAAAAGATCCGATTTCCGACCATATAGGTTGGAAATTTTTTGGTTAATGCTCCATCCGCTTGCGGAGGGGTAGTCAAAATTTAGGATCTTTTTTACTTTTCAGTGCTAAATTTTTTAGCGCGTAACAAAGCATTTATAAACTTTACTAATGCGATAATTCTCATGTAAGCAAAGCTTATTGGAAAGCTCGACATTGTGATAACAAACACGTCTCTCCTTATTTATTTTCCTTTTGCAGGCGTCAAAAACTTAGGAGGGGTTAGTTGTTGTACAGCTTGTTTTGGTAATAGATCCATCAACTCTTTCACAGCTCTTTCCAATTGTGGATCTCGTCCTTGAGAAAGTGATATTGCATCTTGTCTCACAAAAATATCTGGTGCTATCCCTTTATTTTCACCTACCCATTCGTTTTTAACAGGATCAAAAATTGCGTTATCAGGACAGGTTACCCGACCACCATCGATCATTCTATAGTGTGTCGAAGATTTGACCAACCCACCCCAAGTAGTTCTGCCGATCAATTTTCCAGCGTTCTGTTGACGGAAAACCCAAGGGAAGAAATCTCCCCCTGATCCTGCCATCTCGTTGATCAATAGTACTTTTGGTCCGAGAATACCAGCCGGTAATTTCATAGGTGCACCATTGGGCACCTCGTTGGTGATTGCAGCCCTTATTGTTCTAGTCATGTTATCAACCATGTAATCATCTAGAAGACCACCACCGTTGAATCGTTCATCGATGACTGCACCTAACTTGTCCTGCTGAGCAAAGAAGTATCTATTAAACGATACGATCCCATTACCACTTGTATTGGGCACCCAGATATACGCTAGTTTGCCACCAGAAAGAGAGTCTACTAGCCTTCTGTTGTCCTCTACCCAAGCTCTTTGTCTCAGTCCATTATCTGATCCGATTGGTTCTACAGTTTCTTGCCAAGCACCTTCAAATGATGGTTTATCATTGATATGAATTATCGTCTGCTCACCGGCAGTGCCATCAAAATGCTTGTATGGATTATCTGTCGATTTGAGTTCTACACCATTTACGCCTACGAGATAATAACCATTTTTTATTTTTGTCCCTGGCCTATCTAATGGTCCAGACAATCCTGGATTCCATGCTTCGGTCGTATATATTCTTTTGATTTTCCATCTGCCTTTATCAGCAACTAGATCAGCTCCAAGAAGTCCCATTTTAGAATCTTCTACATCCGGATAATCTCCGCCTCCAACAAAACTATGTCCAACTGATAATTCTCCGTTGATCTGATCCAAGATATAATTTAGATCAGCTCTGTGTTTTACGTACGGGACTAAAGGTGAATATCTTACATACACATCATCCCAGTCTCTACCATGGATATTCGGATCATAGAAATAGTCCCGCTCATATCTCCATGTTTCTTCAAAGATCTGCTTCCATTCAGCTCCACGATCGAGATTCATTTTAAGGTTGACTTTTACACTTTCTCCTCCTTTACCACTACCACCACTCGCATCCATTATGTTCCAGGTGCCACTGATTCTTGATAATAGTTTTTTACCATCACTTGACATGGACATGTATCCTGCGCCAGTTATAAACTCCTTCGCTTCTCCATCCTTCAGTGTGAATTTATGAATTGTAAGCCCTTGAGTTCCAGGCTTGCTTTCTGCTATAAAAACTGAACCTTCGGGACCGGCAATAAGTTGTTCAAAATTGCCTTCACCAAGCGGAAGTGGCAGGATACGACGTATTAGGTTATCAAAGTCTATTTTAACCACCATTTCTTCTTCGCCTTTTTTATCATCTTCACTATCTTTTTTGTCATCTTCGTCTTTATCACTCTTCTTTTTATCTTTTTTCTTATCCTTTTTATCATCTTCCTTTTCTTCCTCTTTTACTTCTTCTTCATCACTTTTAGGTTCGAATGGAGAAGTTTCCTCAGAAGTAAGATTGATAACATAAGTAGCATATTCTGGATCTGCTTGCATACTACTTGTATTGGCCCAACCAGAACCCAATGCAACATCAGTACTTGCTGCAAAATACAGATGTTTTCCATCTCTGTCCCAAGTCGGATATACGGCATCGGCAAATTCATCAGTAAGTCTTTTAGGAGAAGCAGTTCCTACTTCCCATACCATGATCTTTCTTAGATTATTAGCACCAGAAGTATTGTATGCCAACCATTTAGAGTCAGGAGACCATGCAAGATTCATATTTCCTCTATCAAGATTATTGCCCGCATGTCCAATTCCTTTGATTGATTTATCTTTAAGATTGACAATTTGAATCCAAGTATCATCATCCACAAAAGCTATTCTTTCTCCATCAGGACTCCAGGTTGGCTCCCAGCCTAACTTCGATGTTCCTATATTAATACTTACAGGATCTTTCATGCCTGATTGGTCTTGTAGCATTAGAGTATAGCCCTTTCCTCCAGCATCAGAAAAATATGCAATCTGATCGCCCTTTGGAGACCAGATCGGTCTTCGATCTGCTGTACCAGAAGATTTTGTTAGGTTTCTAGGAGCGCCATCTTTGGCAGGAACTGTGAAGATTTCTCCTCTCGCCTCCATGACCAACCTCTTACCTGTAGCGGATAAAGAAACGGATTGAGCATTTTTACTTACATCTTCCCATTTATCTTCTGCCCAAGGAAAATCACCAATTATATTTATTTCTACTTGCGAATGAGTTTTTGCTCCGATATCATATAAGTGCAACAATCCTTCTCTTTCATAAATCAATGTACCATTATGGCCAGCTAAAGTTTTTACATCAGAGCCAGTAAACGCTGTTACTTGATTGAGTGATTTGGTAGCTGGGACAAATTGCCATATGTTCGATGTGCCATCTCTGTCTGAGATAAAGTAAATATCATCATTATGCCATACAGGCTGGATGTCACTCGTCTGTTCATTCGGAATTAGAATCTCAGAATTATCCTGTAAATCCAATACAATTAATGGCGTATTCTGCCCCCCTCGATACAGTCTCCATTCGCTATCCCATCTTGATACACGATCCACGATAAGTTTTTTCCCATCAGGCGAATATTTAGCATTAAATCCCCATTGAGAAGAAACTCTTGAAGCTGGTCCGCCATCTTTTGAAACTTTCCAGAGATAATTAACCCTTGCTGGTGCTGTTCCTCTAGCGGATGCAAATAAGATGGACGCTCCATCGGGTGACCAATCTCTCACACTTGCACCTCCCGGAAGCCAAGTCAATTGAGTTGGTGTGCCTCCTTCAATTGATACCGTATATACAGCACTATTTCCAGATCTGTTTGAAGTGAAAGCTATCGTTTTCCCATCAGGAGAAATTTGTGGTAGCCCTTCTATGGCTTGTGTACTTGTTATGCGGGTTACATTTTGTCCAACCCTATCAGCCACCCATATATCAGACGCATATGCAAATGCGATATGGTCATCACTTAATGCTGGCTGTCTCAGTAATCGTGTACCTTGACTGAATAGGGAACTAGAAATTATCATAAAAAGAAGTAGATAAAAACTAGTAGTTGAGATTATTACTTTATTCATTTGCTTAATTGTTTTGCATAAAACTGAAAGTACTACATATATCTCGGGTAACGATATATTTATTTATCAAATCGACGAGCGACGGATAATTGTATACTAATAATTCGATTTACTTTATATCACTACTATCAGCTAGATGTTGGATTCCTATTAGTTTAATTTCTGATAACTGCTATTTTATATCAAATACTCATTGAAAGCTTCTGAATCGGAATTTCAAAGATCAATGCCTTGCTAACCAACATCACTTTGTCAGTATCAATTAATGAAAACTTATAGATTATGGTGCATTGGATTTTTTGCTGGTGAATGCTATAAAAGAGCAACAAACACAAATCAATGAACTGAAACAACTTGTTCAATCGCAGTCAGAACTAATTTCTTAACGAACAACAGCTGAAAATCAGAATGCGTAATTTGATTAAAGTGGAGAGAAGAAGAATTTTTTATAAAGTCGTAACTTTCTAAAGTTGAATTATTGTGGTGTTGTTTTATGAAGCTTGATATCTCAAATAGTAATTGATTTTTAAAAAGGTTTTGATCTTGTAATAAGTAAAAATAAGAACCGCTAAGAAATCCATCAGGCACTTCTTAGCGGTTAACTTTATTGTTTCGCGTAACTTTTTATTAGCTTATTGGAGGAAACTCTAAAGTAGCACATAACAAGCCACAAATTAGAATAGCTGATACAGCCCAATATCCCCAGTGAATCATTGTATACTTCCAACCTCTTCTTTCAAATAGTGAATTTACCCCTATCATAGGTAGAGCAATAAAGATTGCAAATAGTAATCCATGTACTGCACCATGACTAAATGTGCGGTGTCTATCACCGTACTTGTTCATAAAGTCTATCATGTCAGTCTGAATAGTACTTCCTGCTTCTTGGATCTCTGGCATCATGAGTCCGTATACACTAGTCTGATGTATTGTATATGCAGACAACATCATCGAAAACATAGCACAGAAAAGGTAGGAGACACCAAAAATGACTGCCATGTTTCCTTTTTTCAGGTATTCTTCTGTGAATCCATTGACTTTCATCCAAGGCTTTCCGAATAATGGTCCGTACCATAATGCACCTAGTAAAAATGGAATAAGAGCGGCCACAAAGACCATGTAAATGTTAGTAGGCATGATTAGTTAGTTTTAGTTATTAATAAGTTACAATATAGTGACGAATGGGGAATAAATGAAGCCACAAGTTGAAAGATCTTTATAAGCCTTCCCTATAAGTATTTTACTAAACAGTTAGTTATCTTGTAAATAGGATGATGATCGTAATAGATATTACATAGCATAAAGATAGGGCAAGGATGTAATTTGATATAGTTAAATCAGTGGATTAGAATAAAGGAAAGGCCTGCAGAATACAAGATATTACTGTCTTAACCCAGATTATTATTCGTTTCTTATTGCTCGTTTCTTTGAGAATCCGATCAATACAGTTTTCCAATTAGTTCGTTTTCTTTGAAAGCCGCCCTTTTAATATTGGATACCACTTGCTCGTTTCTTTGAGAAGCCGATCAATGCAGTTTTCCAATTAGTGCGTTTTCTTTGAAAGCCGCCCTTTTAATCAAGTAAATTGTTTTCTAGGGCTATTCTTACCAAACCAGCAGTGTTTCTTGCATTCATTTTATTAAGGAGGCTACTACGGTGAGATTCTACTGTTTTGAGACTGATAAATAGCTTATTTGCTATTTCTTGTGTTGTGTGTTCTTGAATTATAAGTTTGAGAACTTCCTTTTCTCTACGTGATATTTTAGGGAAGAACCCCTCTTTTTGTCTCGATGCACGACGTTGTTTCATGAGGCCTTTCATGATTGTCTGAGTCACGTCGTCACTGAAGTATGATTTACCGCCTACTACTGTGCGCAATGCTTTGAGTAGTTCTTCTCTTCCAGTATTTTTTAAAATATAACCTTCTGCACCATTATTTAGGATTTCTGTTACGAAACTTTCTTCGTTAAACATTGATATTGCTAGGATCTTGGTTTTATTATCAAACTCTTTTAGGGCTTTGCATACCTCAATACCATTCATGCCAGGAAGATTGACATCTAGTAATATAAGGTCAACTTCGTTTTTCTTAACAAACTCCACAACTTCTGGTCCTGTGTATACTTTTCCCACCACATTGATATCAGACTCAGCTTTAAGAATAGAATCTATTCCATCTACAAACATTGTGTGATCATCTGCTAACAATACATTTATCATATTTCTTGTTTTTCTGAATTGGCTATTCTTCTAAATACTAATTCTAATAATGTAATAATATTCTGTGATGACTCACAGAAGCTTATAATATATCAAGGGGACTGATAATAACGAAAAGCCTATGGGTAATAATGCTTATCGAATACAACTGCTAAGGTATAGTGATTTCTCCTAATATTATAGGGGAATACCCTTAAAGTACAAAATGGGTGATAACAACCATTGTGGGCAAGCAAAATGACCGCATATTTGTATTATAATTATTGATAAGGATTAATAATAACAATTAAGAAAAATCAGAAAAAGTTTCCTTACGTGCATGTGGAGGAAATTTGAGTGTTTTTCAATATTAAGTATGATGATTCCTGGTAGAATGATCATGCATTACGGATTTCAATAAGTAGGAAGGGGTGTAGAATTTTCTTGATTCTAGAACCGATTTGCTCAAAGGTCGAAAAAATTAGACGCCTCTACTTACGAATTGTTTTAAAAAAGAATAGAAAAGAGTGCTAATCCGCTCTATCAAAGATATATAACTAGTAAATACTCATTGGGATTGACTATTGCATTCAAAGAAGAGCCTCCAAAAAGTTGGAAGGCTCTTCTTTATTTTAAGACTTTTTAGTTTTGAATAGTAAATAAATGATCATCAAAATGTAAGTAATTACAAAACATCACACTTCAACATCTTCTCTCCATTGATGAATCCTTCAATTCTGTCTCCTACTTTGATAGGTCCAACACCAGAGGGTGTTCCGGTAAATATATAGTCGCCCATCTGAAGGGTAAAGTATTTTGAAAGATAGACTATGATATCTTGAAAAGAAAATAGCAAATCCTTTGTATTCCCATCTTGGACTACATCGTCATTCAGTTTTGTGACCACATTGATATTATAAGGATCCATGCCTTCAAAAGAAACAAACTTAGAGATTGGTGCAGAATGATCAAAACCCTTTGCAATTTCCCAAGGAAGCCCTTCTTTTTTACACTTTTGTTGTAAATCTCTCGCAGTTAAATCTAAACCAAATCCAATGCCGTCGACATAAGATAAAGCAAATTCTGGCTGAATATGTCTTCCGTTCTTACCAATCTTTAAGACCACCTCTCCTTCATAATGGATGTCGTTGGACAATTCGGGATAGAAGAAATGTCTGTTCTTAATTAGTAATGCTGTCGTCGGCTTCATGAACACGAGTGGACTCTCTGGTATTGGATTGTCTAGTTCTTTAGCATGGTCAGCATAATTACGACCGATACAGAATATTTTCATATGTTATTTTTCATTTCAATGTCAATATCTACCCTAGCACCCGATATTACAATCCGACACCCGAAAACCTACTTTCTTATCTCTGCGCCCAATTGATGCTTATAGCTTCCAATCATCTTCTTCATAACCTTATCCACATCTTTATCATTAAGTGTTTTGGTCACATCTTCGAAGAGATAGCTTACTGCATATGATTTTTTGCCTTTGCCAAGATGCTCTTCATTTGTATATACATCGAATAAGTTGATGTCTTGAAGCAACTTCTTGTCGACTTTAGTAGCTATTTTTTGAATGTCTTCGAATTTTACACTTTTATCAACCACTATTGCAAGATCTCTTCTCATAGAAGGATATTTGCTTATTATCTTTACAGTATTTTTTACTCCCTTACCAGCTTTCACGAATGCTTTTATTGGAATCTCAGCATAAAATACTTTTGACTTGACGCCTATTTTTGAAAGGATTTCACTATCTACTTCACCGAACTCTACTAAAGTTGATGGACCTCTGTGATATTTAAGACCATATACAAATCTACTGTCTTCTGATTCAGAAACTTGATAGCCGGATACACCTAACCTGCCAAGTGCAGAATTGACCGTCTTTTTAAGATCAAAGAAGTCTACTTGTGCTTTAAAATCATGTCTCCAACTTTCTTCTCTTCTCTTACCTGATAAAAATATAGTCAAGTATTCTGTCTCTTCGAAGTCTTCTTCTGTCTTACGATACGATTTGCCGAACTCATATAATCTTACATCCTGTTGCTGTCTGTTATGGTTATGTAGTACAGACAATAGTCCGCTCACCAGCATCTCAGGACGCATGATATCAAGGTGAATGTTAGATGTATTGTTAATGTATACTAACTCAGCATCCTCGATAGGAAGAATCTCTCTATAGTTCTTTGATTCTATGAGAGAAAGGCCCATCATTTCGTTCAATCCTTGGGCTGATAGGTAATCAGCTACAGTTTCTTTGATTTTCCTTTTGCTCGGAAATTCAGTAAATGAAAGCGTGCTGCTCACTTTAGCTGGAATTGGAATCTTATTGAAACCATAGATTCTCAAAATTTCTTCTACTAGATCCACATCTCGAAGGACGTCAGCTTTATTAGTTGGCACATATACTCTAATCTGACGTTCATTTAATGGAGTGATCTCCATATCCATAGCTCTCAAGATATTATGGATTTCTTCAGGAGTTATCGTTGTGCCTATCAATCTATTTACTTTCTCGTAACTGAGCGTGATTTCTTTAGGCTTAATTTCAGTAGGATAAATATCAACTATTTCACTAGATATAGTTGCATTTGCATACTTGACCATGAGGAGGGCTGCTCTTTTCAATGCTGTCACTGTAATGTTTGGGTCACTGCCTTTTTCATATACTTTTGCCGCATCAGTTCTTAGAAGATGTCTAGTGCTTGTTCTTCTGATATCTCCCGCTTCGAAATGAGCTGACTCTAAAAAGATGTTGGTAGTGGTATTTGTTACACCACTACTTAAGCCACCAAATACACCTGCAATACACATACCTTTACCTTCTCCATCACAGATCATTAGATCTCCTTCGTTCAGAGTACGCTCATTTTCATCAAGACTCATGAATTTATCACCCGTTTTCGCTTTCTGAACAATTATCTTTTTGCCAGTAATTTTATCAGCGTCAAATGCATGTAGTGGCTGACCAAGCTCATGAAGAACAAAATTTGTGATATCTACAATATTACTGATCGGTCTTACTCCAACAGCTTTTAGGTAATTTTGCATCCATTCTGGACTTTCACTAACTTTTACTCCTGTCAGCGTCACACCAGAATATCTCGGGCACGCTTCTTTGTCAACAACCTCTACTTCGATTGGAAAGCTACTATATTCAACAGAAAAAGCAGATACATCTGGCTCCTTAGCATCATTAGAATAGTTGTTGTTGATCTTTAAGTATGCACATAGATCTTTAGCTACACCGAGATGAGAAGTTGCATCTGACCTGTTTGGCGTAAGGCCTATATCAAATACAGTATCACTTTCTATATTATAATATTCAGCAGCTGGTGTACCTACTTTAGATTCTTTAGGTAATAATAGGATGCCATCATGGCCAGCACCAAGACCTAATTCATCCTCTGCACATAGCATACCTTCTGATAGTTGGCCTCTGATTTTACCTTTCTTGATTTTCCATGGTTCGTCTGCATTGTATAAAGTTGTACCCAAAGTTGCGACCAACACTTTCTCGCCAGCTGCACAATTTGGTGCACCACATACGATTTGAAGAGGCTCTTCGCCTCCAATATCTACAATAGTGATTTTTAATTTGTCTGCATCAGGGTGATTTTCGCAAGTTTTCACTTCTCCTACGACCACTCCTCTGAGCCCACCTTTTATCAGTTCTACCTCATCGACCCCTTCTACTTCGAGTCCTATAGTAGTTAGAACTTCTGATATATCTTCTATGCTTAAATCTATATCTATATATCTTTTAAGCCAGCTTAATGATGTCTTCATGTATTATAATTCGCCTTTAATTGAATATGCCGTTTTCTAATACCCATAGGTACGAATTCGCAAAGTTAAGATGTTTTTGAAATAGGAAAGATATGTTTAGGTATTTCTTTGAGGAAGTGGAAAATATGTTATATGATATTCATTTTGTTTAGTGAAAAAATGCGCCAATAATCATTCTTTCACTAAAATTATTTTTTCAGCTTGTTTGGAAATTATTTTTTTCATAAACGCTCTAAGTTGAGGATATTCATATGATGAAAATTCTATCTTATCTTGTTCTATAAAACAATTGACTATAAGTGAATTGGCAAATTGGTATATCTTATAGTGGAAAACAGCACCTTTACTTGGTAGTGATACAGAAATATCATCAGGTTTGCTTTCTAAAATATAACCTTCGGGAATTTTTAACTTAATAATATTTTTAATGGCATACTTATAATTGAAAAAGACTGGATATTTTCTTTTTTGAGTAGTGAATTGGTTTTCAGTATTGAGGTTTTTGATAAATGCTCCAAGAATTAGATTTCCTTCAATTTTATCTACTGTTGAAGACAGTTCTACTTCTTGTTCATAAGTAATGTCACTATAAATGTTGTTCATATTTGTGATTATTATAGAGCTAAAAATATCTTTATCATTTTCTTTGAATCCTTGTAGATCCTTGGTTTCCTCTTTTGATTCTAGCCTTGCGTTGGTTGCTGCATAGTTAGAAAGCTTTCCAGAATTTATACCTGTCAATCTTGTTTCACTAGTGTCAAAAGATAGGTCGTATAGATTGTGAGAAGTGTACACATTTGGATTTTCCATAACTACAATTTCTGCTTTCTTATCGTACATAGATACCCCTACTGAATTGATGGATCGCAACGGGAGTTGTCCAAATGGAATATTTTTATGTGTAGCATCTAGTATAATAATCTTCCCTTCTATTTCTACTTTAACTACTACATAATTCGGTTCAGTTAGACTCGGATATTTAGGGTTTAGTATTCCTCTCCATCTAGATTTCATTATTATTGGACTAGCATTTATTCCAGAACGTATCAACAGATTAGTTAATAGTAAATTGATATCAGCAATATTGCCTTTACCATTTTTGATACATTTTTTGATTCCCAAATCTGTAAAGATTCCATATTTTTCGTTCCATTTAAAATTTAATCTTATGTAGTCATATAGATATTTTATTTTTGCAGATCCCGCATATGATTTCGCTTCGTTTAATATATGTTTCAAAGGTTTTATTTTTTTCCTTAACTGTTTTCCAAAATCCGCATGATTATGCATTTCTACAGCTAGGGACTCCCATGATTTACCAAAGTCCTCTCTTCTGCCGTTCGCATAATAAAATGTTTGTAGTTCATATTTAAGACTGGTTCTAAAATCATCAATATTGATTACATATTCGTCTTCTATTATTGGTGGAATGTCGACAGCCGTCATTGTAAATAATACTGCATTAGGCTTGTTTAGCAGATTTGTTTTTCTGGAAGTATTAAAAGGGTGTTCTCCTGTAAATATTGGATTGTATGCTAATCTACTTGGTAGTTCCACTTTCAATATTGATTCCTTCACAGGGATGTCATGTTGAAAAAAGTGTCGTTGTATGGTGTATATATTGTGAGAGATCATATTATATTGAATGTCTATTATACACCCAGCACGTACATTTGGTAAGGCAAATTTTTTGTAAGAATAGTTGTCTTCCTTTACTTCATAAATATTTTGCTCTTTTAATTTATCTTCTCGAATAGACCCATCTTGATTGATGCTAAATACAACCGCTTTGATGTCATAAATAACTTCATCCGCATAACCATTTATCATCAGTAGCTCAAATTCGCCTCGTTTTACAGCTGTTTCATTATATATCTTAATTCTTTGATGCACCTTGTAAAGTGCACCTGGTTTTTTACCTCGTGTAAATTGAAACGTAACAGACTTATTGTTAATTATATATTTAGCTTCTGCTTCTGGATAAATAGGGTGAGACTGTTCTAAAAGATCAGAAATTTCTATGGATTGTGCGGATACGTTTTCTATTATTGAGCAAAAAAGAACAGCACAACTAAAAATGTAGAGCAAGAGTTTTGGAATTATTTTTTTCTGCTTAAATAAGATACATTTCATGGATTGAATCGAAAAAGATGTTCTTTTTGTCATAATTGATTTGTCGTTTGCCTGCCAAAATACAATTACTTTTACAAAAAAAATTAAGCATTCATTCTATAGGCGTAATTCAGGTTGTCGTATTTATGAATATGATATTTGTGATAATAATATCAATAAGAGCGCTAAAATGTCACCATCTTAATGCAGTTCTGCATAAAGACAGTTAGGATAGTCTAAAGGTGATTTCATAAAAAGCGACATTTTGAAATACACCAGATTATTCACTATTCAAAACCTCAGGTTATTTATTATGATTTACGCTTTTGGCAATCGCACGGTAAACGTAGTGCTAATTCCTGGTTTCGATGCCTTTACAAAGATCTTCCCAGAATGATAATTCTCTATAATTCGTTTTGCTAAAGAGAGCCCTAAGCCCCAGCCTCGTTGTTTCGTTGTAAATCCAGGTTGGAATACTGTACTGTGTTTACTAGACGGAATTCCTTTTCCGGTATCTGTCATATCGATATTAATATAGTCACCATCTTCATAGATTTTAGCGGATAATTCCCCTTTCCCGTCCATTGCATCAAGAGAATTTCTGATTAGATTTTCGATTACCCAATCAAATAGATGCTTATTGATTTTTACAGCAAGATCTCCCTCTGTAGGTTTAGGGTAGCTGAAGAACACTTTTCTAGGCGCTCGTTTTTCCATGTATTGACGACAATCATCCATTTCTTCATAGATGTTGACTAGGGTAAGTACAGGTTCAGCTCCAATTTTAGAGAATCGATCGGCTACTAACTCAAGTCTATTGACATCGCTACGCAATTCCTCTACAATTTCGAGTTGTTCTTCAGATGGATCTGTTAGTTTTAGATGTTCTATCCATCCAATGATGGCTGATATCGGAGTGCCTAACTGGTGAGCTGTTTCCTTTGCCATTCCTGCCCATACCCTATTTTGTTCACTACGTTTTGAGCCTATTAGAAAGAAATAACCGAGTAAAATAAATGAGCCGACGAGAAGAAGTTGGATATATGGAAAGTAGTTTATGTAGTCTACTAATTTGGTATTGAAATAATACACTTTTGAGGCATATGCTGATCCGATAAGCGGGTTTCTATCCGCTGAAACAAAGTTATTCTTTTGTTTTTCTAGGTACTCTTTGTCTTGGTCAAGATGTTCTCCAAAGTTAAAACCTTCTAGCCTACCCATTTCATCTTCCAATATTATAGGCATTTTATTTCCTTGGATAATCTCCACTACTACACCTACATCCTGATTAAGTAAGTTGGTACTGGATACAAGGGCATTAATAGAGTCTTTTATGTCTTTATACTGTGTCCCAAGCAAATTTAGCTGGCCATTGAGCTGTTTTTGTACCTGGAGTTCTTGTTCTAGTTCTTTCTGTAAGGCAAATTGTTCTTTGAGTGCTTGTACGTATATTTTGACACTTCCTTCTTCTCTTTCCTTTAGCTGCTGCGCCAAAAAATTAGAATATACCATCGTGACGATCAATATTAAAAGCCCAAAAAAAGCAAGAGCCATATTCCAATAAGATCTTTTTTTATATATGTCCATAGAAAACGAGTTTTCGTTCAACAAATAACGCATTTTTCATTGGGAATGGAGTAGAACACAGATGTAGTTAAAGACTAGTGGTAAATAAAGTTGATTCTTTGACTTTTAATCAATTTCATTACCTTAACGAAAAATTGTAAATCATTTGGTATGCGGATATTAATTAACATTCTTATTTTTTTGTTTTTCTCTTCTTTTGTTCTTGGGCAAGTTTCGGATTCTGATATTTTAAATATGAGAGATCGAGCGGCATGGATTGATGATATGTTAGAATTTAGATTAGATTCTCTGCTGCCAAAATTGATGGATCGAGCTGATCTGGATATGTGGATTCTTATTTCAAGAGAATACAATGAAGATCCTGTGATGAAAACCATGCTTCCTTCTGAATGGCTGTCAGCAAGAAGAAGAACCATTATGGTGTTTTACAAACCAACTGAGGGAGACTTAGAGAAAATAGCTATTGCAAGATATAGTGTTGGCAGACTGCTCAATGGAGAATGGAACATCGATGTTTTCCCAGATCAATGGGAAGCACTCGTTAATTATATCAAAGAAAAGAATCCAGAAAAAATAGGGATGAATTTCTCTGAAGATTTTGGATTGGCAGATGGATTGGTTAGTACCGAGCATAAATCATTTCTTAAGAATCTGCCTACCGAATATCATGATAGAGTGGTGTCAGCTGAAGATTTGGCTATAGGTTGGCTAGAGACGCGTTCAAAAGTAGAATTAGAAATGTATCCGCAAATTTGCAAAATTGGGCATGATATATTACAAGAGGCTTTTTCGGAGGATGTCATCAAACCAGGAGAGACATCTACAGATGATGTAGTATGGTGGTTGCGCCAAAGAGTGAGAGAATTGGGATTGACAACATGGTTTCATCCGACAGTAGGCATTCAGCGAGAAAATACTGACAAATTTGACCATCTCAGAAGCTTTTCAAAACGACCAGAAAAACAAATTATCCAATATGGAGATTTACTTCATGTAGACTTTGGAGTATCTTATTTGAGGCTTAATACGGACCAGCAGCAACATTTCTATGTTCTTCATCCTGATGAGCGTGAAGCCCCAGAGTTTCTCAAAAAAGCTTTCAAAGTATCGAATCGAGTACAAGACATATTGGTAGAGTCATTCAAAACGGGAAAAACGGGAAATCAGATTCTCGCAGATGCACTTGTACAGGCTGAATCAGAAGGAATAGTGGCATCAATATATACACACCCTATTGGTTTTCATGGACATGCTGCTGGGCCAACCATTGGTATGTGGGACAATCAGAAAGGAACTCCTGGTCGTGGTGATTATTCTCTTTATTACAATACCGCATACAGTATTGAGCTCAACTCTTCCTCCGAGATCAAGGAATGGGGCAAGATCATAAGAATCATGTTAGAAGAAGATGGAGTACATACTCCGGATGGTTTTTATTTTCTGGATGGAAGGCAGGAGGAGTTGACTACGATTCCAAGGAGCCGGTAATTTCTAATTTTAATAACAATGATTTCATACTAATTTGATATTGAGGTGACTGTACTTTTCTTTGAGTTCTTGCTTGAGTATTTTAGGGAATTCAAAGCCAAAGGCATAAATAAAATAATAAGCTATTGAATAGTAAATAGTAAGAAACCAACATTGAAAACTACTTAACTCAGCCACCTGGAGTAGTTGTGATCCTTCAGAAAAAACTAGGTTAATTGGGATGAAGAAGATTGCTATAAAAACGGCAAAAAGTATTTGAATGTAGGTCTTAGTAAAAAGATATTTTTCATGCCCTCCGTTCATCTCGAAATTATTAGAACATATATAAACTGTGGTTCCAATAAGACTACCCTTCATAATTATTGACAAGTAGTTTGCTACCTGTGAATCTCCAAAATCTAAACCAAAAAATATCATAGCGCTTAATATTAAGGACATAATCATTTTTGGGTACGAAAAGTTACTTATAAAAGCTCCGAAAAATCTTTTTTTCCAAAATTGGCTTAAAGCCTCTTCTTTTGCAAGGATCATCATTGCGAATCCAGTTATAGGAAACTTCCCATATATCTTTTGAAGAGCACTATTGAAATTTAAATTAGGGTCAGAAGCTTGTTCTACTTCGATAGCGGATGCTAAGTGATCTACAATCTCAAATTGAACATCAATATAATGCACAGATTTACTCTTCACAAAATTGAAAAGCTGCCTAACTTCTTCTGTAGATAATTGATTCTTCATAATCTATCAGGCTAATTTGATATTGAGATGGCTGTATTTTTCCAGTAGTTCTTTCTTTAGCATCTTGGGAAATACGAAGGTGTAGGCATGTAGTAACAATGTAATAGAAGTTAGATAAACTGAAAGAATCCAGCTTTGCAGGTAACCGAATTGATCTAAATGTTGGCTTCCGGAAAAATTAAGTGGTGCGTAGAAATAGAAAAACCACACTCCTCCATAGAATGATAGATATGTACCAGTAACCAGATAGTTTTGTCTGAACTCTTTAGAAAATTCAAATCCATATTTATATCTATATCCTGCACTAAGAATAGCCAACGTCACAAGTGTCAAATACAATTGCTTTGGACTGATAAGGGATCCATTATATAAGATTAGGTGCAAAAGATAAATTAGAAATCCAGCTATTATTATTTTTGGAAGCTTCATATAGCCGAGCATAAAGCCTAAAAACTTCTTCACCCAGAACATCTTTAGAGCGGATGATTTCTCTGCAATCATTACGGCAAATCCTGTAATCGGAAACTTACCATACACCTCACTGAGTGCACGATCAAAGCTTAATGAGGCACTATCTATCTGTTTTTCTTCAATTGCAGAGGCTAGATGATCCACAATCTCATATTGAACATCAATATAATGCACATATTTACTCTTCACGAATTTGAAAAGTTTAGCAATCTCCTCTTCAGATAATTGTTCTTTCATGATAGCTGAGGGTTTATGATTAATCGCATGTTTTTGATGTAGTCTTCCATGTCCTGTAGCATGATGGCCAGTTCTGTTTGTCCAGCTTCAGTCAATGAATAGTATTTTCGGAATCGATTTCCAATGCTTCTTGTGTTGCATTCCAGAACTCCTTTACCTTCTAATTTGTGTAGCGTAGGGTAGAGTGCTCCTTCAGTGATTTTGAATTGATCCGCTGTAATCTCTTTTACCTTTTGAGTGATTTCGTAGCCATACATCTCATTATTGTCTGATAATAACTTGATAACGATGGTTTCTAGACTGCCTCTAAGTAAACTCCTATTCATGCCTACAAATATATGCATAAGAATCTTAGGTAGCAAGTAAAAGTATTTTTTTTGGACAGGAAAGTGAAATGATCCCTTAGCGCGATGTGATCACTAGCATAGTACGAACAAACTGGACATAAAGAATTAAGTACGAACTTATACTTGGTACTTTGCGACTAAAGCTTCAAAAATATTAGCTCTCTTATTATTGACGAAAACATTAATCTCGGAGCTTCAACAATGCTACATTCTCAATATGATGTGTATGCGGGAACATGTCCACGGGCTGCATTCTTACTGTATCATATTTCTCTGACAAGAGTTGTAAATCTCTAGCTTGTGTAGCTGGATTACAACTTACATATATTATTTTCGGAGATTCTAGCTTCAGTAGTGTCTCCACCACATCTTTATGCATACCTACTCTAGGCGGGTCGGTGATTACTAAATCAGGATTACCGTGTTTTGTGCTAAAATCATCGGTTAGTATATCTTTAACATCGCCTGCGTAGAATGTTGTATTTTCAATCTCATTGAATCGAGCGTTTTCTTTGGCATCGGTAATGGCTGCTTCTACTTCCTCAATTCCTGTTACATGGTTAACTGATTGGCTGACATATAATGCGATACTACCCAAACCAGTATAAAGATCATATACATTTTCTTCACCTGAAAGGTCGGCGAAATCCATTACGGTATCAAAGAGAACATTTGCTTGTGCAGTATTTGTTTGGAAAAAAGACTTTGGTCCAATCTTATACTTCACTTCTCCTAACTGCTCAATAATAAACGGATCGCCATGGTACAGAATGATATCTTGATCTAGGATGGTATCATTCAGTTTTTTGTTAATCACATAATGTAGAGAAGATATCTGAGGAAATTTATCTTTCAAAACATCAAGTAAAGGCATAATCCGCTCATCTTCCTTTGCAAATGACATTATGATCATCCAATGCCCTAATGTAGTATTTCTCACTACCATGTTACGCATCAGACCCGTATGAGCTCGAGCGTCATAATACTCCATGTCATGTTCATGGGTATATTCTCGTGTGAAATTCCTAATCTCATTGCTCAGATCATCTTGCAAGTGACATTTATTTACATCCACGACCTTGTCGAATGCACCAGGAGCATGAAAACCTAGTGCTGGAGACTGTTCTATTTTACCATCTGTCGCAACTTCGGCATCTGTAAGCCATCGTTTGCTAGAGAAAGAATATTCCATTTTATTTCTGTAGTTAAATATTTGCGCAGCACCTTTTATAGATTGGATTATAGACGCATCCAGTTTACCAATTCTAGTCATGGCATTGACCACAGTATTGGACTTAAATCTCAATTGTGCATCATAGTCTAAATGTTGCCATTTACAACCACCACATACCCCGAAGTGCTCACATCGAGCTTCTACACGATCTTCTGATAGCTTTTTGTACTCTTTTACCACACCTTGAAAAAATGATTTCTTTTTTTTCAAAACTAAAATATCCACAACATCACCTGGGACAGCTTTATCGATAAAATATACCCTGCCTTCAGCATCTTTTGCAACAGATTTACCTCTATCGGCTACGTCTACTACAGGTACATCATATACCATCTTCTGCTTTTGCTTTCTGCCCATCTTGATATTGTTTTATAGATTATAAGTGCGAAGATTGGCAATTATCAGCCTAATTTCAAATACTGAACGATATTTCAACAAATGTGAAGTTCATCATGAAGATTGACATAAAAACGAGAAAATTTAAGAAAGGTCCCACCTTCTTACTAAAAGAAAAATCCAGTGGATATAGTTAGAGAATTAAACTTTGAATTAGGTTTCTTATTATATGCATTAAGAACTCCAAATTCGTATTCGATATCAAGAATTATTGGACCTAGATCAAATCCTAACCCTGTAACACCACCAAGCCAACCGTCATTTAACTTGTAACCTGATATGTTGATCGGTTGACCACTCGTGCCTACAACAATATCAAAACTTGCTAAGGCTTTGGTACGTATTTTAAACAATTCGCCAAAGCTAATTATGTTATAACCTAATCCAACCCTCCCATTAAGAATCGAAATTTTTGAATTGTGTCCAAATATTTTTATATTTTCTTGGGGAAATCTTGAAACTGCAGTATATCTGCCCCCAACTAAAAATGACATCGTCCCAGACAAAAGTCTTCCATCAGCTCCAATGTGATATCCAGAATATGTTTGGCCTTCAGGATTTACCTTTGAGTCCTGGTTTGTCATAGTTGTAATACCTACATAAGCTCGCATTCCACCTAATTGTGCATACGAAATGCTTACACACGTCACTGAAATAATAAATATTAGAAAAAGTTGTTTCATATGCCCTGTTTTAGACTTCTATCCATTAATGATGTAAACACATTTAATGCCGAACTATTAGAATTGGATTGTTATGAATTTACACAGCATAAATAACGCTGATAAATATGCTTAGGATTTGATCTTTTGATTACAATCGGGAAAGTAACCATTTTTTTTCAGTCAGAACTTCTAGATTACCGATATCGTCGCATAGTTTACGAACAGCTGGTCTGTCATTTTTGTTCGTTTTTAGCAGTTTTCTAGTCATCTTTATTATGTTTTTATAATTGATTTTGTGATATCCGATTACTTTCTTTCGTAGAATGTACATTTGCATTGCATCAAGATGAGATTCTAATAAGTCATATTCTTCGGATTCATAGTAGACTTTCATTTGTATAACCTTTGCAGCTAGGTTGAAAAGGTGATCTTTGAAATCTACTATCTGTAAAGAAGATAGTGCCGTGTCAAAATCCTGCCTATGATAACTGATCAATGCCAAGTTGAAGTGGTAAGCGCTGTTTTGTTCTTCTTTTTTGAGATCAGACCTATGGTCGGTAGTAAATGATTCAGCACGGTCATATTCTCCTATTTTGACAGCGATTGCAGCTATGTTTCTATATGTAAATCTTGACAGATGGCCTTCTACCATTAAGTATTTATTTTCCAATGCTTCCTGATATAAATCGAGAGAGATATTCCCATACTCAAGATGACCCCGATTGAGTAAACGAATGCATTGGTTGATGGCAAATCTATAAATTCCCTGTAATTCGTCATCTGGAAATAGATGTTTTAGTTCATCAATATCTCTTTTAAATTCGTTGAAAAATTCAGCTTCTTTTGGGGTGCTCAACATTTTATATCCGCTGTAATAGAGTCGAATGCTAGGTATTTTAGCTAAATTGTTCTTTTCTATGTGTTCAATATATGCTTGTAGTAATCCATAATCATACGACTGACCGTACACAGAATTATGACCTATTGCGAAGCAAGCTTGTCTGAGTTTTTTACTTATACTTATATGATCTAAGTCATCCAATAATTCTTGTAAATTTAGATCTCTGGTTCTACTACTGTTCGATATATGAGTCCCTTTTTTAAACCCTAATTCAAATTTCAATTCATGATAATCAGCATTTCTATATGGATAATTTTCTAATCGTTTTGTGCTTATAGCAAATCGACTGTCATATAGTTTTTCATCTTCATTGTCTTTGTATCGATCAATAAGTACTTCATCTTGATAGTAAGCGTCATCCTTTGCTTTTAATAGAACTAATGCAAGTGAAATGATTCTGAATAATTCACTCATATGCAATCTCAGCTGAGCATCAGAAATATTGTTTTTATAGATATTTTTGTTGATTTCGTCCCTTTTAATATTGGTACTTTTTTTCTTAAGAGAGATCAAAAAGTTAAAGAGTGTTAGATGATAATCTTTTCCATCAAGAATAGGAGAGAGGATTGAACCCTGGATAGTTTGTTTTTCTCTTTTGCTCAATTGGTCAATAATTCGACCCAATTTACTGTTTCTCATTTGTTATAATATTGTGCAGTAAAAGTATTTAAATATCTAATATTAAGAGAATTATGAATTATAATTATTATTTTTATTGTAACAAATGGTTAATATTGTCTTCTTTTTTATAAGATATGTTGCTCATATTTACACCATCAAGGAAAATTAATATAGGAGAATACAGTTTAATATTTGATTACAAGAATGATAGGTGGCTCCCCTGAATAAAAGACACTCATCAATCTAATTGAAACCATGTTAATATGAAAAACCCATTGAAAACCCTACTCGTAGGTTTAATATTACTAATAAGCTCGCTGTCACTGTACTCGCAATGCTTAAATTTTTCCTTTGAAGAGTCAGTTGACGGTTCAGATCTTTTGATAGATATGCGAGTAGAAAACTTTACTGACATTCTAGCCATTCAAATGGCATTTGGGTATCCTTCTGAAAATTTGCAATTGATAGCCGTTACAAGCGATGCTCCATTAGCTATTTTTCCCTCTAATTTTAACTTAAATAATCCAGGTTATATCGCTTTTGTGTGGAATGCAGCTATAGGTAATTCCATTGCAGATGGTACATCGTTACTACAGTTTAGATTTCAACAATTAAATTCTAATCCTTCAGCCATAATTATTCTTGATCAAAATCCCCTTAAGGTAGAAATTGTAAATGATTCGTTTGAAGAATTATGTTATACGTCTAACAGTATAATCATAAATGACCCCAGAGCAAAAATAATTGGAAACATTACCCATGATATTGATGGTACGTGTTTGGAGAGTGTTGATGATCTACCTCTTGAAGGGTGGAAAGTGAAAATATCTTCGGATTCTGAAACATATTATAGGTTGACTAATAAATCTGGAAGATATATATTGCCTGTAGATCTAGGCGAATACACCATAGAGGTGTTGCCAATTAATGATCTGTGGTCTCCATGTATCGCTTCCCAGACGATAATTGTAGATACAGAAGGTACGGTTTATTCAGTTTCGTTTGTGATGAGTCCAGTTGAAGAGTCTTCTGCATTATCCGTTGGTATGAAAGCGCAGAGACTAAGAAGATGTTTTGATAATGACTACCAAGTCGTTTATAGAAATGATGGTACAGTTGCTTCTACAAATACAATTATTGAGATTGAATTAGATAATAATTTGGACTTTATAGATGCTAATATCAATGGTGTGACTGTGATTGGCCAGACAGTAAGTGTTGATTTAGGAACAGTGGATTCTGGAAAATCTGGAAATTTTAAAGTTACTGTAAATGTGAATTGTGATAATACTGACCTTGGAGAAACGCTATGTGCAAAAGCGGAAATATCAGCTGATGACAGCATGATCCCTCCATCTAATTGGTCTGGGGCGGTATTAATGACAGAAATCGATTGCGAAGGTGACAGTGTAGTTATAAATATCACAAATATTGGAATGAATGATGTGCTGTTACCACTAAATTTCATTGTGATAGAAGATGATGTCATGTTACATTCTAATGAAACAGATCCTACAGAATCGGAACAACGAAGCTTCAAATATGAAGATCAAGGTGGTGTGTATAGAGTAGTGGCTGATCAACCTATTGGATATCCATATGGTACTTTTGAGACCGATTTTGTGCAACCGTGTGATGATGACAATGCAGGTTCGTACGAGTTTGTATCCATGTTTCCCAATGCAGACGTTGCACCTGTCGTAGATATAGAGTGTCATGAAGTAATAGGCTCTTATGATCCCAATGATATATTGGCATACCCAGCGGGGTATAGATCGGAACACAGAATTGATGCAAACCAAGATATAGAATATACCATTCGTTTTCAAAATACTGGAACAGATACAGCATTTAACATTACCATAGAAAATTTGATAGATCCGTCATTAGATATTGAATCTCTGATAGCAGGAAGTGCAAGTCACGACTATGTTCTGACGATCTTAGAAAATGGAAGTCTGAGCTTTGATTTTTATAATATTCTATTGCCTCAATCTGCCGTAAATACTTCGGAGTCGAATGGGTTTGTGAGTTATAAAATTTCTCAAAAAGTTGATTTACCGCTAGGTACTCAGATTAGCAATACTGCAGATATTTTTTTTGATTTTAATGATGCTATCGTTACTAACACTTACACCCATCTGATCGGCGAAGAGTATATAGAGATAATATTAGATGATAAAACGATCCTGCTTGATTATGAACTAGTAGCGGCACCGAATCCTGCGGTAGATATTATGAGAGTTGAGGTTCCAGAAACGACAAAAGATGTATCGTACATCCTTTATGACATTAATGGAATGATAGTAAATGCAGCGAATTGCCCTTCGAATGTATTCTATATAAATAAAGGTATGATGTTCAGAGGGATATATATCTTAGAAATTAAATCTGAGGAGCGCACTATAGGAAGAAAAAAATTGATGTTCAACTAATGCATCGTTGAATGCTAAATAAGAATTGATTATTGCAAGTTCTGACCAGTTTGATCAAGGATAGCAAAATTGTAGCAAATTATTATCCTAATGAAACAGTAAAGATTGTTTTGTTGACAAGCTAAAATTGATCGATCACAGGGGACGTGATTATGGTCAGTAACTATTACTCGAGCCAGCTAAAAGTAGCTGGCTTTTTTTGGTTTATGGGGATAAAAACCTCTACTTTGCATTAATCAAGCACTTTATATGAAACGTAAAATAATCCCTGGTGAAATACCAACTTCTGACCTACACCAATATCTACTTGGTTCAGTATCTCCAAGACCTATCGCATTCGTAAGTACAATCGACGAAAATGGAAAGCACAATCTTGCACCCTATAGCTTCTTCAACGCATTCAGCTCTAATCCGCCGATTGTAGTTTTTAGTAGTAATCGGAAAGTATTGGATAATACAACAAAAGATACGCTCCATAATATTAAGTTGAACAAAGAGTGTGTAATCTCGGCGGTAAGCCATAGTATCATGAGGCAGATGGCTTTGAGCTCAGTGGCATTTCCAGCTGGAGAAAGTGAATTTGAACATACAGGATTAACACCTTCACCTTCGGATACAGTTGCTGTGCCTGGTGTAGCAGAGTCGCCTGTCAATATGGAGTGCAAAGTTAAAGATGTAGTGGTCCTTGGAGAACACGGAGGAGCGGGTCATTTGATCATCTGCGAAGTGCAGATCATGCACATCGATGAAGATGTTATTGTTGATAACCGTATCGACCCACATAAGATTGATCTCGTTGGACGTATGGGGAGAAGTTTTTATGTAAGAGCGAGTGGAGATGCTGTCTTTTCAATGTATCAGAATGTAGGAGCTGATCCGATCGGATATGGTGCACTTCCAGAAATAGCGAAGAAAAGTAATATACTTTCTGGTAATGACATCGGGGAGTTAGCCGCTTTGGAAGCTATGCCGACTGAGGTGGAACTTAAAACAGCGAAAGATGTTATCAAAGAATTTTCTGATGATGTAGAAATCAATTGTATCAACCTTATCCGAGAAGGGAAAGCAAATGAAGCCCTGGCATTATTGATGGTTGTAAATGAACTATAAATATTGAGTTCGGAAAACAAAATATGGACTAAATTGAAGAAGAAGAGGTCTGCTATGGGTGGGCTTGTTTTTATAATTGGTACAGCACTTCTGGCGTTATTTGCATACTTTTTAGTGGGAGATAGTAGTCCAAATGCAAACAATCAAAAAGCAGAAATTGCACTGAAAGGTCCAAATTTTACTACACAAATAATTATCCTTAAGAACAATAGATTTGATGATGATGTATCAGTCATTGATAGATTTATGCATGGAGCAGAAAAGCCATATGATTATTATCCGATAATGGATGCTGTAGTGGTTCCAGAAGGGATAGAAGTAACGACTCACTATAATCAAAAGAAGATTATCAAGACAACGGATTTATACAATGAATTAACTGCAAAAGATCTCACTCCTCATTTGAAGTCGCAGAAATTTTGGCTAGGGACTGATCGATATGGGAGATCAATATCATCTAGATTGATTTTAGGGATTCGTATCTCTCTTTTAGTTGGTCTATTGGCTGTAATTATATCATTATTTGTAGGAACGATTATAGGGGCAGTTGGAGGATACTTTGGGGGCTGGGTCGATCGGGTTGTTATGTATATGATTAATGTGATGTGGAGTATTCCAACCTTATTGCTAGTGTTTGCCATAGTGTTGGCATTTGGAAGAGGATTGGGTGTAATCTTTCTTGCCGTAGGTTTGACAATGTGGGTTGATGTAGCTAGGATCGTAAGAGGTCAGGTCAAAAAGATAAAAGAAGAGCAATTTGTACAAGCGGCGAAAAGTATGGGCGTCAGAGAATATAATATCCTTTTTAGACACATTCTGCCTAATATTATCGGACCTATTTTGGTAATTGCAGCGGCTAATTTTGCGACAGCCATATTGATAGAAGCGGGATTGAGCTATCTCGGATTTGGAGTTCGTCCGCCTACGCCGTCCATTGGAAATATGCTGAATGAGCACTATGGATATGCAATCACTGGCAAGCCTGTGTTAGCCCTTGTTCCTGCAGTTACTATTATGCTGATGGTGCTATCTTTTAATTTGCTTGGATCGGGATTGAGGGATGTATTTGATGTGAAGGATGGTGGGAAGTAGGTTTCAATTTACTGCCTCAAATTGCATGTTCTTCATAATCCATTGCTGATCTTCATTAGACCTTCAGTAGGATTTAAGGTAGCTAACTTATTCGATTTGAAATCTTTGACATTTCGGGCAATTACTATTTCGTGGTTAGATTCTTCAGTACAGAAATTTTGAATTCCCTCTTCAAAATCTTTGAAATTTGATTGTGCTGATTTTACAATAAATGATTTAACCACATTTTCTACATCAAATAGATTTAACAATTTTCTCGTTTTTTATTACAGCCTTTTGTTTGTCCTCTATTCTACCAATTATGTAATTTGCTCAGCGAATGTGAGGGAAGACACACATCGTGAAATCGATAAGGCATTTGTAATCTCAAAAACATCTACAATGTCATCACTAAATGGCTTTCGATCATGTAGAAAGTCTAGTACAACATTAGTATTTAAAGATATCTTATTCACTTGAGGTGTTTTAATTTAGTTTATATTCGTACTTATTTATACGTGTAAAATTTATGCCTTTTTTTATATCAAATGCAAGGACATGAAAGAAATATGTATTTCCTTTATCTTATTCCCTCAAAGTTAACGCGCTGTTAATCATATGCACACAGTGATCACAAAAGGTGTATTTTGGGGTTATTAGATGCAGAAGTTGTTATATTTCAATTAAAACAACATTCTAAAATACAAAACAAGAGAAAAGTATGACAGGCAGTCTCGTAAGAAGATTGATAATATTAGGTGGATTGGTGATTATAGCTATCATCTCTACACAGTCCTACTGGTTGCTTAAAACTTGGGATCTCAAAGATCAAGAATTTGACCAGACCGCGCAAAAGATGTTGCTTACAGTTTCTCAGAGAATTGCCAAGAGTTCTTCGTTCGAGTTGCCTAAAAAGGATTTTATTGAGCGTAAAGCTTCGAATCTTTATGTCGTAAATATTAATAGTGAAATCAACTTTGATGTACTAGAAGATTATTTGTACCAAGAGATGAAAAATTACTCTTTGGAGACAGCTTTTGATTATTCTGTATATGATTGTACGTCAAAAGAACTGGTTTTTGGAAACTATTGTGATCTGGCGGATGAAAACACTATCACTGCACATGAGCCTGCGATACCAGCTATCAAGGGCTTAGATTATTATTTTGTGGTAAGATTTCCATCAAGGGAAAGCTTTTTGTTGGCCAATATGAATTTGACAGTGATGTTTTCTATCATTGCCATTTTATCAGTCATTTTCTTCTTGTATACGATCTGGATTGTAATACGTCAGGAAAGAACTTCTCAATTGCAAAAGGATTTTATCAATAACATGACCCATGAATTCAAAACACCGATTTCGTCTATTAAAATAGCAGCGGATGTGTTTTCTAAAAGCGAATTTGTAATCAATGACCCACGATTGTCTAGGTATGCGGGTATCATCACTGAACAAAATCAAAGACTTAATGATCAGGTCGAAAAAGTGTTGAACATTGCTAGGTTAGAAAAAGACAGTTTCGAGTTGAATAAAGAGTCAATTGACGTCCATTCGACAATGAGAGGTATAGCGAAAAGTGAATCAGTTAGATTAGATGATCGAGTCATAAATTTAGAATTTGATAGTGAGGTCATAGAAATATTTGCTGACCCATTGCATTTTACTAATGTGATCACCAATATTATTGATAACGCAATAAAATATAGTAAGGGTGAGCCTAATGTGACGATTACAACAGAAAGAAAGTCCAATTTGAATATCATAAATATTATCGATAAGGGAATCGGAATAGAAAAAGAGCGACTAAAAAACATTTTTGATAAATTTTATCGTGTATCTACAGGTGACGTCCATAATGTGAAAGGCTTTGGACTTGGTCTCTTTTATGTGAAAAACATATGTACTGCCCACGGTTGGACCATTGATGTGAAATCAGAGCCGAATCAAGGGACTACTTTTAGTATTAAAATACCGACTTAATTACAAATAATGGAAGCAAAAGCAAGAATACTGTACGTAGAAGATGACGAAACACTAGGATTCGTCACAAGAGATAATCTAGAGCAAAACAATTATAATATTGACCACCATATGGATGGTAAATCAGGGTTGAAGGCATTTGAAAAGAAAGGTTATGACCTTTGTCTTCTTGATGTGATGTTGCCTGAAATGGATGGGTATGAATTGGCAGAAAACATA
>CAXBGT010000026.1:0-38704 GCA_963975265.1 uncultured Saprospirales bacterium | reverse complement strand
ATTATTTTATTAATGCTATTTTTATTGAAAACTATTGGAACAATGGCTCTCCTGTCGAACAAGAAAGATACCTTGATAACTTTGTCATTTCTACCAATCGTATAGGGTGTAACTGTGAATCTACCAATTCGGCAGTTGATATCTATGAAGCTGACGCTGTAAATGTATTCCCTAATCCAACCAACAATTACCTAAACGTTCGGGTTGGAAGAGCAATAGCTAGGAATGGTTACCAACTGGAAATTTTAGATAGGAATGGGCAAAGCATCCTTACAACGGAGGCTATACATAAAATCACTTATTCTCACAATTTAGATGGTTATTCTTCTGGTAATTATTTTTTCAGATTGTATTCGAATTCGACACTAATTAAGACAGGAAAACTTATTGTGCAGAAGATTTAATAGGTATCCATGCAAGGCAACGACAACTGACAATGCATAAGGTTTCATTTCTTAGAAGGCCTGCTATAGGCATTTGAAAAAATAGCTAATCACTAGCTTATGGAAAATTAAAAACAAATATAAATGTCAGGCTTCTTATTGAATTTGTATCTTCAGTATTTTTATGCTTGTATTAGGTATAGTAATGTTCGGAAGTTTTATAAAAAAAGAAGAGAATAGAAGAAATTGGTAAAGAGGCTAAGGGATTAAACTCTGAAGTGACAAAGATGAAACTATAGCTGAGTATGCTTTTGGAGGAATTAGTACTCAAGTTTTGCATTAAAATATACTTTCGACATTCCAAATAAGGACGAACTAATGAATCAAGTTCGAAAAGCAATCTCCAGATCCTAAGAGGTAGTGGTAATAAAATTATAGTTTATGAGTTTTTTGAGCGCAGAATGGAGAAAACTTGCAATTGCCAACTACGCAATCGATAAAGAGTTACTTAGCAAGTATCTTCCTTCCGGAACTGAATTAGACTTATGGAATGGAAACTGTTTTGTTAGTTTAATTGGATTTATGTTTATAAATACCAGACTTTTAGGGATTAGGATTCCCTTCCATACAGAATTTGAAGAAGTAAACTTAAGATTTTATGTTAAACGATTTGAAAATGGAGAATGGAAAAGAGGCGTCGTTTTCATCAAAGAAATCGTTCCGAAACCAGCTTTGACATTCGTAGCAAATACTATTTATAATGAAAATTACGAGACATTACCAATGAAACATTTTTATACATCTGACAACAATCAAAGAACTATTCAATACAAGTGGAAAAAGGATAATAAATGGAATTCAATTCAAATTGTGGCTAGTATTAAAAAGTTTGAAATTGAGCTTAACAGTGAGACGGAATTCATCACAGAACACTATTGGGGTTATGCAAAAATCAATGAACATAGGACAAACGAATATGAAGTCACACATCCTAAATGGGAAGTTTATCAAGTGGGTGGTTATGATATTGTTGTAGATTTTGGAGCTTCGTACGGGAAAGAATTTGAATTTTTGAGTTCGACCGAACCGACGTCAGTGATGCTAGCAGAAGGATCTGAAATAACAGTAGAGAAAAAAAGGGTAATAAAAAACGAGAGCACGAAAAAACCTAAAGATGGTCAATAAGAGTCATAGCAGAACCTCTATCAGCCATAAAATAAAAAATTAATACTATTACAAATAATCACCCATAATCATAAACAAATGAAACAAATAAAAACAACCACAATCATTAATTTAGCTACGTTTAGAATTTTACTATTCATTTGTTTTTTTTCCTTTAGTATTAACGGAATAGCTCAAGTAAACTGGACAAATGATGGGGATTCTTATTTTAAACTGGAAGAAAACCAATTGGTCACTTATACCTTGCCAGGCCATGATGTAAAGACAGTAATTTCAAAAGAACAACTTACACCTACAGGGGAGGTAGAGCCGATAGACGTGGCTCATTTTACATTTTCAGAAGATCAACAAAAGATACTATTGTTTACCAATACTAAAAAAGTTTGGAGACTAAATACTGAAGGGGACTATTGGGTTTTTAATTTTACAACAAATGCGCTTACTCAAATCGGAAAAAGCCTGCCTTCCGCCTCCTTAATGTTTGCAAAATTCTCTCCCGATGGAAATTCGATAGCCTACGTTTCTGAAAGTAATATGTATTGTGAGAATTATGAATCTGGCAACATTATACCATTAACCACTAATGGTACCGTTTCCTTAATAAATGGCACTTTTGATTGGGCTTACGAAGAAGAATTTGCTTGTAGAGATGGGTTTCGTTGGAGTCCAGATAGTAAGTCGATTGCATATTGGCAAATCGATGCTAGCCTAATCAAGAAGTTTTATATGATTAACAATACAGATTCTATTTATTCGCAATTAGTGCCGTTAGAATATCCTAAAGTTGGCGAAAGTCCTTCTGCTTGTAAAGTTGGAGTAGTATCTATTTCTGATTCCAAAACAGCTTGGATAGATGTTCCTGGGGATGCTTCACAGAACTACTTAGTCAGAATGGAATTTATACCAACAACCAACAAGTTATTAATCCAACAATTAAACAGAAAACAAAACCATAGCAAACTATACATTGCTGATGCTAAAAAAGGAAGTACAAAAGTTATTCACGAAGAATCGGACGAAGCTTGGGTAGATTTATTTCAATTAGGTAGTCCCTATGAAATTGATTACACAAATAATTTTACTTTCTTAAAGGAAACGAATAGCATTTTATGGGCATCGGAAAAAGATGGATGGAGGCACTTATACCAAGTTTCTTTGGAAGGAAAACCAGAGGTGCTTATCACAAAAGGTGATTATGATGTGATCGATTTAAAGCATATCAATGCAAAAGAGGGGTATGTTTATTATTTAGCATCACCAGATAATGCCACTCAAAAATATCTATATAAAACAAAGCTAAACGGAAAAGGAAAAAAAGATTTGTTAAGTCCTAAAAGCTTGATAGGTAGCCATGATTATTCATTTTCTTCTAATGGAACCTATGCTGAACATACCTTTACGAATCACTATACACCGAGTACAAAAGAGTTTATTACTGTTGACAATCAGAAAGCTTTAAGCAGAGAAGAAAGCATTGTTCTTAACTTAGATAAATTAGAAAAGAAATCAACCATTGAGTTTTTTAAGATAACAACCTCTGACAATGTTGAAATGGACGGATGGATGGTCAAACCGACAAATTTCGATGCTAGCAAAAAGTATCCTGTAGTGTTTTATGTTTATTCCGAACCCGCAGGAACCACAGTAACGGACACATATAATGTAAACCGAAGTTTATATAATGGTGACATGGCAGCTGACGGGTATATCTATATTTCATTGGACAATAGAGGCACTCCTGCACCAAAAGGGCGGGAATGGAGAAAGTCTATTTACAGAAAGATTGGTGTGATTAATATTAATGATCAGGCTATGGCTGCGAAAGAAATTTTGAAATGGGATTTTGTAGATCCGGAACGAATCGCCGTTTGGGGCTGGAGTGGGGGAGGGTCTGCCACTTTAAATTTGATGTTTCGATATCCTGAAATTTATAAAACTGGAATTTCGATTGCTGCAGTGGCCAATCAGTTGACGTATGACAATATATATCAAGAACGATACATGGGCTTACCTCAAGAAAACATGGAAGATTTCATTGAAGGATCTCCTATCACTTATGCCAAAAATTTAGAAGGGAATTTACTATATATTCATGGAACTCAAGATGACAATGTCCACTACCAAAATGCAGAATTGTTGTTAAATGAATTGATAAAACACAATAAGCAATTTCAATTTATGCCCTATCCAAACAGATCTCATGGATTAAGAGAGGGAGAAGGAACCTTTAGGCATTTGTTCACTTTATTTACAAATTACTTGAAGCAACATTGTCCTCCAGGAGGAAGGTAATAGTTTGCATGATTACTTGTACAGATCTATACAATATTATTTTAAAGCAAAAAAAGCCCTGAAGAGTTGCACCATTTTTGCGCAAAAAATATGAAAAAATTCTAGATTGAAATTTATTATAATAGATGGGGGCGTTTACTTTGGATAAGTGATGAGAATAAAGAACCAATATCGGACACGATAAAATTTATCAATGATCAACAGTTATTAGAGTAACAGGTCTTTCCCTTTGTAGAGTTACATTTTGATGGTGACTCTGAGGTTTTACAAGAGATTGTAGATTAAGCATGGTGATGAGAAAGCGAAATCAGAGTGCGTGGCCTCTAAGGTGTGTATGATATGGAATACTTCTATCATTTTGAACATCAATGCGCAACGTTTTGCGGATATAATTGATCTATTAATAAAAGACTGTCACTATGAAAAACTTCTTAAATGTTCTTTTGATCTGCCTTTGCTCATCTTATATTTTGTCACAAGAAAAATGGGGATCCTATAATACAACAATTGCTGGCTCACATTATACAATAGTAGAAGCTTGTGGTGATTCAGTAGAGTTGTCGTCAGGGAATTGGTATGAAAAAATGCACATTATCGCTCAGGGTAATACAATTGAGGGCGCAGGTCGTAAAGTAAATGGCGATTCAGTGTTCTATAAATCTAATTTGTTAGATAATTCTGCTCCAGTATTACTCTATGATTATAGTGTAGAAGTAGATGATACCATAAATGGAAATTGGGGAGAATTTGTAGTAACAGAAGTAGATACAGAGTTTGCTATTGGAAAAGATAGGAAACGCATAACGATGGAAAGTACTTTCGATGGACAAATTGATATTTGGCTCTCAGGATTAGGTAGCAAGATTTCAGGTTACTTAAGCCCAGGAGCCCCAATGTTTGTACCTGATTTTGGATCAGAATTTTCTTGTTACTTGGATAATGATAGTGGCGAATATTATTATGGAAATCAAGATCCAGCCTTTTGTATGTTGGTTCAAACCAGTGCTGTATGTATGACAACCTCTTTAGATGATATAAAAGTTGTTGAAAATATTAATATCTTTCCAAATCCTGCAACTGATTTTATTACGATCAAAATAGAGAATGGTAATAGTGAAAACATCAAGACTCAGCTCCACGCATTAGATGGAACAGCGATTGCAATTGAAAATTCTGACGGAGATAACTTGACTATGGACGTGTCAGGTTTAAACGCAGGAATATATTTATTGGAGATAAGCCAAAATACATATAAATCATATCACAAGATTGTCATTCAATGATTGTATAAGAAAGGGCATGTTTGAGGAGGATTTGAACATGTAAATGAATTTGAAGTAAGTGTCAAGGAAAAATATTCTAGTACTCACCTTACATTTCGATAAGCTTGGAATTGCACGCTTTCGTATTATGAGGCTACAAAATACTAAAAGAACAAAATTATTGGATACATCGGATGTCAGTAAGTTTAAATCTTTACTTTTTCGATCACTGATTCACATTTACTATTATCACAATCATAGATTCATGCAACTTTCTACAATTGTTCTTTTATGGTTCTTTTCTACAAACAGTTTTCTCTCTGCACAATGTACTCATCTGGATTGTGCTCCATTAATCTCCCGATATTGAATAGGCTTCAGCCAATTTAGTTGGAAAATAGTCTTTTGCAAGTTGAACCAAAGTATCTGCAAAGTTAATTTGATTGTTATCCCAATTGGCAGCTTTTTCTTTTAAAAAAGGAAATAGAAGGTCCCATTTTTCAATAGGTGCTAAATTCGTTTCAAGGGTAAATAATGTATTGCTGTCTTGCTTAGGCTGTGCTTCTGCTAAATTAATTGAGAATAGGCATCCTAAGAAAAGGAAAACCTTTAAGTCAAAAAATGAATACAAAACATCTTTTAATGCCCATGGGTAATCCCATTTATTGCAGCAAAAGCATAATTTAGGTGTATTAGATTATGCTATTATTTTGGATCTTTCCATAATGAGCTATGAGCCTCTGTCGATTCCAAGTATCAAACCAAATTTGTTCCACTCCAAACTCAAACCCAAACTCTCCATTTACAAATCTGCCAAATATTGTATCTAAAAGTACAGTACTATTACAACGATATAATAACAAAAACCTCTAAATATCACACAATGAAAACATTAGTCACAGTATTTTATACACTCCTTTTTACCTTTATTACATTGAGTATTATCAATGCTCAAAATAATGTAGGAGTAGCTACTACATCTCCGGATGCACCTTTCCATGTTTCAAGTTCGGGTCAAGTATTGACGCCTGGCGGCCTGATGCTTTTGGGAGATCGATCTGAGTTACATTTAGAATTGGATTTTAACAGGATTCAAAGCCTCGCTACTGCACAGGCAAATCCTACAGCACTACTTTTGCAACCTGACGGTGGAAATATTGGGATTGGAATATCAAACCCACTTTCCCATTTACATATTTCTGGAATTTCGGATCAACTCCTAACATTACATAAGACTTCAATAGGTGGTGGAAAAGTAGGAATAGATTTATTGAGAGATAATGAATTTGGCGGTACAGACTGGCGAATAGTGAATGATGGTGGAAAGCTTCAATTTCTTGACGCCACTAACAACTTTACAGGCGCAGCAGACCTCAATATGACTATTAATCAAGGAGGAAATGTAGGAATCGGTATAGAAAATGCAAATTCAAAACTGCATGTAGTTGGGACAGAAGCTGTAGGAGAAACTGGAGATGGATTTTTTCAGGTAGGTGATCCATCTGGGCAACATCTTCGGTTCGATGGAAATGAGATATTAGCAAGAAATAATGATTCCCCATCCATGTTATACTTTCAGTATTGGAGTGGAAACCTTTCTTTATGTCAGAATGATTTAGGTAGAGTAGGGATAGGAACAGCTTCTCCCACGGCGAAACTGCATATCACAGATGGTGGTGATGTCAGTCTAGCAGGTGGCGGAGAATTAGTTCTTGGATCTTCATCATCTACCAATATTGCTATGGATGGAAATGAAATTCAGGCACGAAACAACGGGTTAGCATCTCCTATGTACATTCAAGCGGGTGGTGGCGACGTTTTGTTGACTCCATATGAAAATGGTCAAGTAGGGATAGGAATAACTTCTGCAGCTAATATGCCTTCTGATGATTACTTACTTGCAGTTGATGGTAAAATAATTAGTGAGGAGGTAAGAGCAGAAGTTAGTGGATCATGGCCTGATTATGTATTTAAAGATGATTATAAACTCACACCTTTGAATATTCTGGAACAGGAAATAAAAGAAAAAGGCCACTTACCAAATATACCCTCAGCTGAAGAAGTAGAGCAAAATGGTTTTGAATTGGGTGATATGCAAAAGAGAATGATGGAAAAAGTAGAAGAATTAACGCTTTACGTCATCGAATTAAAAAAGGAGATTGAAGCACTAAAAAAAGTTGAAAATTGAGATGATAAATGGTATAGCCGTTCCGAGATAAGGAAAATGTTTTATCTACTAAACCTCTTTCTAACTTTATGAAAAGTTGAACTTTATTATGAAAACTAAGATATTAACTTTAATATTTCTGCTGACGATAACAATTGCAAACACACAGATTCAAGTTTTGGATGCAAAAAATTGTGATGCACTATGGGTAGAATCTGATCATGATACAGATGATATTTGTATATCACCAGAAGATCACCAGCTGTTAAAAGCAAGAATTGATAAATCTGTTAAAAACATGAAGAAGGCAGGAATACTGGAAAAGTACTTCAGTGCTGAGAGTCGTATGGTTCATCCTCTTTTTGATTGGCCCATGAGACAAGCTGATGGCTTCAATGATCCTGGATATTATGCTATTTCAAATTATGTTGATTTGGCACCTGACACTTCTGTGTTGGATTATAATGGACTAAGCCAATCATACAATGGACACAAGGGGATTGATATCCGTACATCGCCTTATTTTTGGAAAAAAATGAATGATAGCCATGTTGAGGCGATTGCAGCGGAAGATGGCGTTATAATTCTCAAACAAGATGGGAACAATGATCAAAGTTGTCAATGTTCAGGTTCAGGCCCCTGGAATGCTGTGTTTCTACTGCACGCTGATGGTTCTCAAAGTTGGTATGGTCATCTCAAAAATAATAGAACTACAGCAAAAGATTCTGGTGACATTGTAAATGCAGGAGAATTTTTAGGTGTAATAGGAAGTAGTGGATGTTCGACAAATCCTCATCTTCACTTTGAAGTATATGACGATGCGTCGAATTTAGTAGAACCATTTTTTGGTCCATCCAACTCAACAACCGTAGATAGCTGGTGGGCAAATCAATTACCGTATTATGACTCTGCAATTAATAAAATAGCGACTCATTCGGCAGCACCTACAGCTGCTGCTTGTCCAGCTATTGAGGTTCCAAATGAAAAATTTATTTTCAATCAAGGAGATCCTATTTCTTTTAGCGTTGCGATTAGACACTCTCTGACATCGGATTTGGTAGAACTAGAAGTGTTTGAACCTGATGGTGATCAATCTACTATCCTTGATGTATCTTGGCAGCGTGGAGGACCTCCCTTTTTTTTAAGAGCTTCATTGCCAATCTGGAATAGGATTATTACTCCTAATGCTGAACAAGGCAAATGGACTTATAGAGTCACTTATAATTCGACAAATTATGCACCGCAGGTCGTAGAGAGTAGTTTTTGGGTAAAGGAGGATTGTGTGGCCAATATCAATCATAATATTGCCTTGACTCAAGATACATATTATCAAGCGAGCAATACAATAACGTCTTCATCCTCCATAAATAATAGTGCACATATTGTTTATGATGCTGAGAATGTCACTACACTCTTGCCGGGCTTCATTGCACCTGTAGGAGCAAAACTTGAAATAAAATTGGCTGGATGTAATTAGAGTACTGATAGCTGTTTCTTAAATTTTGTTGACATTATGTAAGCATGTTGATTCTAATTAATTAAATTAGCTTGGTCTGTAAAATTACAACTTCAAATTCATTCATAATATAATGTATTCACATTGAAATACTTAAGCCTAATAGTAATTTTGTTGTTGTGTAGCAATTTATGTGGTCAAATTACATTTAAAAACATTAATACAACCCATGGGCTTTCTTCAAATTTGGTCTTTAATGCATGTCAAGGACCTGATGGACTATTGTGGATTATAGCGAATAATAAGCTCAATAGTTACAATGAAGGTCGAGTCACCAACTATACCAATGATCTCATCTCAAGCATAGAAGATTATCAGATAGCTGAAATTTTGATAGATGAGTCTAATATTATTTGGTTGAAGTCGACTGGAGGTCAATTGCTTTACCTTGATCGCAATAGGATATTGATTTGTGTCGATCAACCTCTAGCATTGCCCAATGGCATATTAAATTTTTTGAAAGCAGAAAATGGACGCGTTGAGATAATAGCCAAAGAAGGACATTTCCACTTTAATGTGAAAAGCCAAACATTGGATACTATTCATCTTTTTGATGAGCCCCTATATACCCACAGACCAGTTCAGGTGAGCAACGAAGGTCATGGTAAGTATCTTATAAGTGCAGCGGGCAAAGCAATCATGTATGATGGGAAATTGGGTAAGCCAACATATATTTTTGATGATTTTAGAACGGGTGGAGCAGCAATGATAAATATTCATCAAATGATAGTCAGTACGGCCAATCATCACGAACTGTTTCTGATTGACATACAAAAAAATAAAGTCATTAAGAATCTTGCACTTGATATTGCAAGACAATATCCTCAAACAAATACTTATTATCGTAGAATAAAACATATAGACGATGACCACATAGCTATAACCTCTGGACATCAAGGTCTTTTTATCATGAACAGACATGATTTAACGGTGACAAATTATGCCCACGATTTTGCTAATCCAAGTTCGATATCATCTGATAATTCTTATTATTTGTTTGCCAATCAAAAAGGAAGTGTCTTTGTCACCAGTAGAACTTCTGGATTAAATATATTTAACCTTGAGAGAAAAAATGCAAAGCATGTAAAATCATTTGTCGATTACGATCTCAATAAAGTATTTGAAGGACATATTTCCCATGCTACCAGAGATAAGAAAGGAGATTTTTGGCTTTCTTCTGCTCAAGGTCTTTTCAAATATGATATTAAGAATAACGTTTCTGCAGTAAAAGTACGAAAGGAAGAAAATAGTAATATTCTAAGTATTTCTAGCATGTTCATTGATTTATATGATAGAATATGGATTGGGATTGCAGGAAGGGGTGTAGAGGTGATAGATAGAAATGGTAAAAAAATAAAGTCTTTTGTGAAAAACACCAAGGAGGCAAGTTCACTCAAAAGCAATTCCGTTCATAGCATGACACTAGGACGAGATGATAAATTATGGATTGGCACCTCCGAAGGAATCAATAGAATTGACCTTCAAACATTAGAATTAGAAACCTTATGTAATCAAGACTCATTGCAACTTAATATTGCTCCAATAGAGGAAATCAAAACGATAGGAAAAGAAACCTTTGTAGGAACATGGAGAAAAGTTGGCTATGTTCATTCAGAAAATGGATTGCAAAAAATAAGTGTCCCAGAAAAATTTGACATCAAAGAAATTACTGCATTTGGAAAAGACCATGAAGGACGATTGTATGTGGGTAGCCAGAACGGCTTATATATGTCCTCGATAGGAGTTGACAGCAAGTATGCAATCGAAACAAAACTATTGGAAGGAAGAATTCTATCAATAGATAAGGATGAGACGGGATGTATGTGGGTTGCGACCGAAATTATTTTGTATAAATACGATCCTAGAACAAAGAGAATCGAGGAATTTGGCCATGAAGATGGGTTTACTGGTGGTGGGTTCCGAATGCATGGCTCCTTTCGAGATAAGGATGGACTTTTGTATTATGGAATGAATACTGGAATGTGCTTTTTCAATCCTAGCGAAATGAGTAAAATGGGTGTAGAATTAAATCCATACATCACTGGAATTTTTGAGGGAAATAATAAAAAATTGGTAACAGGAGATGAGCAAATTCACCTCTCATCACAAGAAAATAATATTGGAATTTACTATCAGAATATTGATATATGGGATACGAATTCTATTCGATATGAATATTCAGTATCCAATGGAACAGAGGATTGGATTCCCGCTATTACAAACCCAATTCTTATCCAAAATATTAAGTCTGGTTCCTACTGTAGACTTACCAAATAATAAGACAAGTTTAAAATTAACTAAATTTGAAATATTATGAAGAGAAGTAAATTTACCGAGACGCAGATTATCAAAGCGATAAAGGCTAATGAAGCTGGTAGAAGTGTTGAAGAACTTTCAAGAGAATTAGGTATTAATAAAGGTACTTTCTATAGTTGGAGGAAACAATATTCTGGGATGGAAGCCAGTCAGCTAAAAGAGCTTAAATCATTAAAAGAGGAGAACTCAAAATTGAAGCGGATGTATGCAGAACAAGCGCTTCAGTTAGAAATGGCAAAAGATGTTATCTCAAAAAAGTGGTAAAGTCTTCTGTCCGAAAAGCTACTTGTAAGCAATTGCGAAAGAAGTATAAAGCCAGCGTAAATAGTATTTGTGCTTCATTAGGAAAAACCAAAATAACCAATGATAAAATTCTTTAGAAAAATTAGAAAAAATTTACTTTCAGAAGGAAAAACTGGAAAGTATCTGAAATATGCTTTTGGAGAAATCATGCTTGTCGTTATTGGTATTCTTTTTGCGCTTCAAATTAATAATTGGAATAACAACAAGAATGAAAAGGAAGAGATAGAAAATTATTACTTTAAAATTCATGAAGAGATTACAATCACTCAAGAAAGATTCAACCTATTTAAGGCAACATTGGATACACTAAATCAACACAATAATAGAAGTCTTGACATTATCAATTTAAAAAACAGAGACTCATTGTATCTTCTAAAAGAAACTTTAGGTGCTTTAGGTACGGCTTACAAATCTAATTTTTTATTTCCGATCATAAATGAGTTTTTAAATGAAGGATATTTAGCGAAGATTAATAATGACTCTCTAAAATTAGGATTTCAATATTTTAGCATGGAATTAAACGCTTTAAACAGCCTTGACGAATATATATATAATCAATATTCCACCTCTATAGAACCTTACTTTTACAATACTATAAATTATGCAGAAGTGGTGCATGGTGGTGCTGATTTGAATGAACTAAAAACAGGAGGACCTAGTACAAACTATGAGCAGTTCTATGATAATTTAGAACTTTGGAATTTACTAACCTTTAAGGTTGAAACGACAATCTCTCAACAACGATTAATAGATATATTATATAGAACATTAGAATTCATCGATGAAAAAATTCAGGAGAAGCTAAACAACAAAGATTAAATTCTTTAGAAAAATAACGAAAGCACAACATGCGATAAAATGACATGTCTCCCTATCGGTCGTCACGTCATTTATCGCGAGCCGTTGCCAATTAAAGTAAAATCTATGAATAAACTACATGTCATATTCTTCTTTTTAGCCATTGGAATTTTTGCATGTCAATCTACAAAATCTTTTGAGCCAATAGACTTAATGGAATTAACTATTGGGGACATTCATCAAGCTTATGAAAAGGGTATTTACACTAGTCAACAATTGGTTGAAGCATATTTGAATAGGATTGAGCAACTTGATGAAAAAACGAATGCCTTGACCATCATAAATCCAAATGCAGTCTCGATAGCAAAAGAACTTGATGAAGAATACCAAAGAACCAAAGTTTTACTTCCCCTGCATGGTATCCCTTTAATTGTAAAAGATAACTTTAATACCAAAAATATTCCAACTACTGGTGGATCCTTAGCGCTCAGGGATTTTGTTCCAGATGAAGATGCATTCATCGTGCAAAAGTTGGTAAATGCAGGAGCAATCATAATCGCAAAATCAAATATGGCTGAATGGGCTTTAACTCCTTGGGGCTCGTTTAGCTCTGCTCATGGTGCCACCTTAAACCCTTATAATCTAGCATATTCACCTGGAGGATCAAGTGGGGGTACGGGTGCATCAATTGCTGCTAATTTTGGCACCGTCGGCTTAGGTACCGATACTGGTAATTCAATACGAGGACCTTCTTCACATAAGTCTTTGGTTGGTTTTAGACCAACGATGGGCTTGGTCAGTAGATCTGGAATTATTCCATTGCACCTTACCCTGGATATGGCGGGTCCAATGTGCAGAACAGTAGAAGATGCCACTCGCGTTTTAGAAATTATAACGGAAAATGACCCTGATGATCCTTTAACTCAATATTCTGAAGGTGAATTTCCTGACAACTATGTTCAGTTTCTTCAAGAAGATGGTTTAAATGGAGCCCGGATTGGTATACTTCGAAACATCAGTGAAACTGAACCAGATCCTGAAATATTGGGTTTATTTGAAAACGCCATAGAGGATATGAAGTTGATGGGAGCACAAATGATTGACTCTGTCAATATTCCAAATTTCTCAAACCTGAAAAGAAATCTTTTCTGCCAGGACTTTAGATCCGACTTAGAAACATATTTGGCTACCTATGTTAAAAATGATACCCTACAAACAATTGAGGATATTATCAGGATAGGTACGAAGTCAGCTTTTACAGCGGAGCAAATTGAATTACTTGCCAAGAACCTAGGAAAAGTAGATAATCATAAGATGGCATGTTTGGATGTCTATTCTGATCAAGGGCGAATTGATTATCGCAAAGCAATTGAAGATTATATGGATAAGATGAATTTTGATGCCCTAATATACCCTTCATGGAATGTAAAACCCTATAAGATGGATTCCGATGGTTGAAGAATATGTGGGTTTTAATTCATTAGTGATTGCACCGTTTACTGGACAACCTGCATTTACTGTTCCAATGGGTTTTATGGAAGGAAACCTACCAACTGGAATTGAATTTTTGGGTAGGATGTATTCCGAACCTACTTTAATTAAATTGGCATATGCCTATGAACAAGGAACTAATCATCGAAAACCACCAAATCTTAAAGAATAAAAGGCTATAACAATTTGTATAAAATCACAAAGGCTAATCGCCATTGCGCTTCATAAACAAACCGTTAGTACCTATTCATCCACGATAAATAAAAACAATACCATGAAAAAAGTAATCATAATTTCAGTCTTGATTTCTATTGTTATTTCAGCTTGTACAGAAGACAACAAAACTGATAGTCAAATTCAAAGATTTATTAATCCACCAATTGACAATATTAAAATACCTTTTACAGAACATATTATAAATGCAGAAAAAGGAGATACGACCTTTTACGAAACGGGTTCGTTTGTCATTTTTTTCCCGAATTCATTTATAGATGAAAACGGTGTAATTATTAAAGGGGATGTAAAAGTTTTATTTCGGGAATTTAACAATCCAATTGACTTTTATTTATCAGGAATCCCAATGAATTATGATTCACTAGGTGTAGATTATAATTTTGAATCAATGGGTATGGTTGAAATAACAGCAACGCAAAACGGAAAGGCTTTACAAGTAAATAAAGAAAGTCAACCAGTAGTTAATTTAGCTTCAAAAATAAATAACGGTGCAGACAACTATTATTTTCTGGATACAATAAATGAAAGATGGATTTATAAAGGCAAAACTGAAATAACGGACATTCTAAATGATATTACTGATAGCAGCTTATCTGAAATAACGGACATTCTAAATGATATTACTGATAGCAGCTTATCTTTTTCGAATAATAATCAAGAACTTATTAAGCCAAGAAAAAAAACAGATAGACCATCATTTGATATCACAATTGAGCCTGGTTCAGTCCCTGAATTATCAGCTTATGATGATTTAAGTTTTGAAATAACTGAGTATGAAGAAAACTATAAACCTGAATATGGGAATATCTTATGGGAAAATGTAATTGTTGAAAAAGGGCAAAGAAAAGGGACATACAATGTGACTTTTGAAAAAGGGACAAAGAAAGTGACTTTTGAAACTTGGCCAGTATTGTCAGATACGGAATATGATAAAGCAATTGCTGATTACAATAGTAAAAAGATTGAATCTGATAGAAAAAGAGATTCAATTAATACTGCAATAGAACAGAAAAGAGTAGAACAGAAAAGAATAGAATTAGAACTTGAAAGAAAAAAAATAGAAGAATACAATGAAATCATTAAAGCTAGAAGAGATAGTATCTATTTAGCTAGAAAAAGAAAAGCTGAAATACAAAATTTTGTATACAGTAAGTTTAATATAGATAGGTTTGGAATATGGAATTGTGACGATCCTATATTACAACAAGGAACTCGCATAATTGCTGACTTTTATTCTGATGATGATGAAAAGCTAGAATTGACTGAATTTTCGGTTGCATATTTTGATTTTAATGGAATTGTTAAAGAGTCTAAGATGATCACATATTTGAAAGAGCAAAAAATGAAGGTTATCGCAGTAAATGATAATTCGTTCTATTGCAGTAGTTACGATGATTTTAATAATTATTTATTTGATACAAAAAATAATAGAATAAAGATTCAACTGAAAAAAAATAATATTCCAAAGAATTACAATGACTTATATGATATAGTTGAAAAATAAAAACATGCACTAACATTTTGTATAAGTAATGGCAGGTTTGGTGCTGGTTTTGGGGTTTCGTAGCCCGCTCGTGCTTCATCTCGGTTTGACAATGAAAACTCACTCAATCTGCCACTACCCATGCAATTTACCGTTATACACCACTGAAGGTAAAGAAAGCATCTTATGAAAAAAAGAGTGTCAAATTATCTAGCCATTATCATTTTTGTGGCACTAAATGTTATTTTAAATGGTCAATCTATTAAAATTAATAATATAAATTTTGGGGATACCCTTAAGTTCAGACAAACAATCACATTTAAAAAGGAGCGTCAAATAGATTATGTTCAGTACGATGAAATTGTCGGTGATTTAAGAAAATGCGAATATTACGATTCTAAAATGCGAATTTATAAAGATATAATCTGGAAAGACACGCTCGTAAGAGAAACCGAATATAATTATTTAGAAAGCAATCAGGTTATTATGAGATATAATGTAACAAACAAGAAATCTTTACCGACACAATTTAATGTTCACTTCAAATATCCTGCATTGGCAAGAGAAAACCAAATTGAAGGAATAGTAGAGGTCAATTTTGAATATAATAGCCATTGTGTCCCAATAGAATATATAATTTTGAATAGACTGGGTCATGGAATAGATGAAGAGATAAATAAAAAGATGCAATTGATGATAAATCTATCGAAGAAATATAACGTACCTTTAGATAATTGCAACAATTCAAGTGATAGTTTTAAAATAAACTTTAGATTAAATTAGCGGTGTATAACTTAAGATATCATGCCACGCCTTTCTATAGGTCAGCACGTCAGCTATTATTGCCGTTATCTTGAATAGAAAACATATGAGAATACTATTGAACCGTCACCAATAATCAAAACTAATAGTTTTATAGCTTCATTTTCACAATTGAAAAAGAGAAATAATGAGAGTAAATCTTCAAACTCAGATTTAATTTTTATTGTACACGAAATTGATAATTTATATCCCATAAAAACAGCTCTAGCCAAATAAATCAACTAGAGCCATATTGATCAAACTGCTTCAAAATTTATTGTTTTTTTTATTTTAAAACAGAAGTGGTATTAGTGAATATCGATTCCATCACTTTTGGTAAGCCCAAGCCTGTAGCTCACCCCGACCATCACATATCTGCCGAGCGTATTGAATCTGCTATCTGATAAGGTATTTATCCCTCCTGATCTGTTTATTCCATTGTTTTGGTTTAGCATATCATGGGCGGTGACTTTTATCATCAATTTATTAGTCAAGAACGATTTGGATAGACTTGCATTCCATAACTGTTGCACCTGATCTTCTGCAAATAGACCACCATTATACGTCAAGTAATCAAACTTAGAACCTACGTGCCATCCTTTTCCAAAATCAATGAATCCATCTAGATAGAGGCTGTAGTTTAGAAATGGATTGTCGAAGTTTGAGTTGAAATCATTTGAGTAGGCACTTAGGTCGATATTCGCTCCTCCTTTGATGTCAAAGATATCTTTGTTTCTATTTTCAATACTTAGACCGAAGGCACCTACTGCAGAGGAGACATCACTTTGCTCAGCATTGATCAGTGTTTTATATCTGGAATAGGATAATCGAGACTCAACCGAGTACTTAATTTTGAGCTTTCTGATTGGACTAGAGTGGTTAAAATATCCTGTGTATGACTGGTGATTCTGTGCATTGATAGGTAAAATTTCAGTAACAAGATCCTCATTGATCGTTCTGGAATTTACAATCTTATTAGGAGATAATGATGCTCTAAGATTCCAAAATAGACTTGAAAAGTTGAACGAATCAAAATGGTTATATCCGAATGAAAAAGTGTGTATGTATTCTGGATTTAAATTAGGATTACCTAGTATGATTGTATTTGGGTTTAGATTATTAACCTGTGTAACCATCTGTGCAAGGCTTGGGGAAGTAACATTGGTAAAGTAATCTATGTCCAAGGATTTACCACCTTTTAGAGTGAATTTTGCAGAGCCTGAAGGCAAAAGGTAGTTATACTTCTGATTTTGATTTAAAATTTCTCCTCTTTCGGTTGCTATAAGATCAGCATGTGTATAATTGATCCCAAAGTCCAGTTTCAACTTCTTACGGTTTCTTTTGATAGACAGACCTATGTTATGTGAAGTCCAAGATTTGTTGAATAGACTGCTGAGGTCATCAAGTCTGTTCAATTTTGTGCCTTCTTTTGCAAAATATATTCTCTCTGGAGTCTGGTCTTCATCTCTAAAAGAATATCCTACACCTAAGTACATTTTGTTGCCAATCGGTTCAGTATAATCCAAACTGCCAGTTGCAACCGTTCTCAAATTATTGAATTCTTGCAATTGCAATATTCGCTCATCTACTGAAATGCTGGTTATTGTGTTGTCAATATCTGTGGTCTCATCTCTGATTATGTGCTCATATTTTGCTCTAGATAAGAGATTTCTTCCTTTTGTTAGAAACTTCTTTTTGTATAATATATCAGAAGCAAGACTCAGCGATCGAGCATTGGAGCTAAGATTGTTACTTGTTGAATTTGTAGCAAGGGACTCCAAAAGGTAAAGTGTAGAAGCATCACTACTGTTATCATTGCCTAATGTGAAAAATTTGACATTCAAAGTGAATGCATTCAATGGATTAGGGTTGTACTTGATCTTTGTGTTTAGTCGATGGTTAGTAGTCTTACTATTTGACCTTGAAGTGTCGATAGTTGTGAAAGCATTATTGCTAAGATAGTTTTGAGTAGTACCTGTCTGATTGACAGTGTTATTATTTTTTGCGAACAGATAATTTCCATTCATTTTCACCTTTTCTGATATCCCTAAGTTCAAGTTTGTACCGATCGAGCTTTGATCGGTAATTCCTGATCCTCCTTGTCCATTTTGTGATCCGGGACCGTACTGTGAGAATCCTCCAGCCGCAATCGCATTCTGAAATCCTCCCATGAAGTCGATATACTCATTAAAACTGAAGGCTTGCTTATTGATGTTATTACTGTTAGCAATTACTGAGGCTTGGATGGAAGGCCCGAATCGATTGTAGTTTAATTTTGCTTGTCTGGTATCTTCCGTACCACCTTCTGCGGCAACTTTTCCAAACCCTCCATTTTTATACCCATCTTTTAATTTCAGGTTAATCGTCTTTTCTTCTTGGCCATCATCCACGCCAGTGAATTCTGCTTCTTCTGATTTCTTATCATAAACTTGGACTTTTTCTATTGCTTCTGCTTCCAAATTTTTGGTTGCAAGCGTCACGTCGCCAGAGAAAAACTCTTTACCATCAACTAAAACGTTCTGTACATCCTTGCCTTGAGCTTTGATACTTCCATCTCTTGCTACTTCTATTCCGGGTAATCTCTTCAATAAATCTTCTACACTCGCACCTGGTCGAGTATTGAATGCCGCTGCATTATAATTAATCGTATCACCCAAGATTCCCATCGGTATGTGCTCCGCTTTGATGCTTACTTCTTCAAGTATTTTAGATGAAACCTCGAGCACTGTTTGCCCAAGGTTTATTTTACCATTTTCGCCTTCCAGATGTATAGCTTGGCTGTGATCCGTATATCCAGTATAACTCACCTGGAGAATTTTATTCCCTTCAGGCACATCATAGATCTCATAATTGCCATAGTGATCAGTGATACCGAAGGCTATCATGGTAGTATCTTGATCTAAGATAACTACGGTAGCACCGATCATCGGCGTATTTTCTTTATCAAATACGTTTCCATTTATTTGATAAGATTGAGCCGATAGTATGCCGACTATGAGTAGAGAGATGAATGTTAGCGTATGTTTCATTTGATTAGAATATAGGGTGTGAATTAGAAGTTAATTTTTGTAGATTTGAAAATCCTATCCTCGGATTTCAATATTATGACCATTTCCACCATATTCTTTTTTCATTTCTTTTATTTTCTCTTCTATTATTTTTTTGAACTCTTCACCGGTAACTTTCTTACCGTCGTTTGGAATTTCGATTTTATTTACTTCTTTGAGTTCTACTTTTGTAGCCTTTATTTCTATTTTACCATCATTGAGAGAAAACATAAGGATTGCTCCAGGTAACTGTCCATATCCGTCAGGACCCGCTTGCGTTTTGATTGCTGGTGCAAACCATGCTACTATTTCTTCATCTTTTTCATTGGTAGTTGTGGCTTTTGTACATTCATATCCTAGAAATTTTATTTTTTCTTTAGTCAACTTCCAGTTGTATTTTGGCATTTTGTCTTCGATTATAAATGCCTTACCCATAAAGTCTTCTTGACTTACACTACGCTTCGTTTTAATATTATTGTACAACCTAGATTCGATATCACTCTCCATGATGACCATTTTGAAGCTTCCATCGTCTGAAGTAAGTTCTGTATCTTCTACATCTTCTTTTCCATCTATGTAGACTGATTCGTTTTTGTTAAAAATGAGTTCTTTTGTAGCTGACCTGCTTGTTGGCAACATTCCAGATAAGTCGACTCCCTCCGGTACATTATCCATTTTTATTTCAAATTTTTCCGTAGAAAGAAATGAGATTATCCCTGAAGATTGTGCTATTGATAGTTGTGTAGTTATAGATAATGCGATAAGTAAGATTAGATTTTTCATTATATAATTTTTAAAACGTTTGAATAATTTAAGAAAACAGAGACATATCCATTTCCTTATTTTGATACGACAAATCTATGCTGACATATCCCCGAACTAGGTTAATTAAGGTAGAAGAAAGGTTAATTAAGGTTAATGAATCCAACAAATCGAATCTATAGAACTTATCTTTGGATCATCATAAATTAAGAATGCCATATGAGCAATAAAAAACTTCCGTGGGTTTTGGTACTGAGCAGCATGTTGTTGCTTACTGTCTTTATTTCCTATTGGTTGATGACCAGTTATAAGAAGGATAAAGAGCAATTGAACGAAGACATCAGAACTCAACTGCAACTTGCGTATACAGAAGTGAAGGACTCTGATATTACGGATCGGTTAACCTACTTCTTCAAATCCAATGAATCAGACTCATTAGGCATAGGAGGAGATTCTGTAAAAATTCAAATTACTGATGTGAGAATGTCGGAAGATGGAGTTGAAAAGGGATTAAGGTTCCCTGAAGTGATTACTGAAAAAACTCATGTTTTAGATAAAGACAGCCTTAATAGACAGAACGATAAACTTTCTTATTTTTTTAAAAAGACTGATGATAGGCTACCAAAAGTCGATTCTGACTCTGATGTGATTATTGAAATTATTGACAACAGTGATTCCATGCCATTCCGATTTACACATAATGAAAAGGGTCTTGCAAAATGGAGCAAATCTGATAGTCTGAGCAACGGTAAGCCCTTCCAATTCCCAAGGTTCTCAGATTTATCAAAAAAAGATCTTAAAGCCGAATTTATATTGGGTAATGTTTTGAGTGTCTCAGAATCTAGAAATGAAAAGACCTATGCTCTCTTTAGTGAAAAGCTAATCGAAAATGATCTACCTCAGAAATATGTTATAATTAGTAATAAGGAGTCGGCTCCAATTGGCATGCGAGTCGAATATACTTCACAGAGCTTTGGTATCAATAATTGGATAGTAGATGTAGATGGAGTGCAGCCTTTCATAATGAAGAAAATGATGCCTATTATTCTATTTAGCCTTTTCTTGTTAGGGATAGTCGGTCTGGCCTTTTGGACATTGATGCGTAATTATATCAGACAACAACAACTAGTAAAAGTAAAGAGTGAGTTTATTAATAATATGACCCATGAGCTAAAAACACCACTGGCAACAATGTCTGTAGCATTAGAAGCAATCTCTGGATTTGATTTATCAAAAGATGCAGTGCGAACGAAGGAGTATGTAGATATATCGCGACATGAAGTGAGCCGATTGTCACTTCTGGTAGATAAAGTGCTTAATATTGCAGTGTTTGATCGAGAAGATGGCAATATAAAGATGGGTACCATCAAAATGAATAAGATCATAGAAGAAATTCTCGATTCTATGAAACTACAATTCGACAATAAGAATGCTGATATTCAATTTAACAATGCATCGTCGAACCCCGCTGTCAAAGGAGATGCGGTACATTTAGCCAATGTAGTTTACAATATTATCGACAACGCACTGAAATATAGTGGAGACGAACCGAAAGTCGAGATAAATATGCTCGAAACAGCTGGAAACTTGAAAATCACGATTCAGGACAATGGGATAGGTATCCCAAAAGAATATACAGGTAAAGTATTTGATCGTTTCTTTCGAGTACCAACGAATGACCAGCATAATGTGAAAGGCCATGGCTTAGGCTTGAGCTACGTCAAAGATGTAATCAATAAGCATGGTGGAAGTATCTCAGTGGAAAGTGTTGAGAACATAGGAACAAAATTCACGATCATAATTCCTAAAATATAAACCAATGGCCAAAATATTATATGTTGAAGACGAAGCCTTCTTGGCCAAAATCGTGCAAGAAAGTCTAGAGAGATTAGGTCATGAAGTGATGCACTTACCAGATGGAAAAAATGTAGATCGCTTTTGCTTAGAATTTGGCCCTGATATTTGTTTGTTTGATATCATGTTACCATTTAAAAACGGGTATGAATTGGCTAAAGAAGTAAGACAGTTGGATAGTAAAATTCCTATCATATTCCTAACTGCAAAAAGCCAAACGCAAGATGTAGTTACTGGCTTCGAGGCTGGAGGGAATGATTATATCAAGAAGCCATTCAGCATGGAGGAGCTTGAAGTTCGTATTCAAAACTTACTCAGAATAACGGACGGAATAAAAAAAGAGAGCTCTAGAGTTGAGTCTATATCTATAGGGAAATACTATACTTTTCACCCTATAAAGCATCAGCTGAATTCTGAATCGACGAAGAAAACTTTGTCTCATAAGGAAAGCCAAATCTTAGAGTTGTTATGTGAAAATATAAATGGGACTACAGAAAGAAAAGAGATTTTGCTAAAAGTTTGGAATGATGATTCCTATTTTAATAGCAGAAATTTAGATGTATATATTAGAAAACTAAGAGGTTATCTCTCCGAAGATGAAAAGGTAAATATTATGACGCTCAAAGGAGTAGGGTATCACTTTTTGGTAGAGTAAAATAAAATTTTCTCCTACTTCTCAGTCATGAATTTAGGGACGGTTATATTCAGTTACCTCTTTAAGGTGAATTGATAAATTATGTTACTTTTCTTGTAGAATAGAATGACAGGTTAGAATTTGATCTCAGCGAGATCACCGAAAGTGTACTTCACATACGACGGTATATTAAAGATTCATATTTATTAGGCACTTGAGTAGTCAAAAAGAATTCAAAATTCAAGAACTCATCAATCCTCTTTCATATAAAGCCAAGTATAAGTTGCTAACACCGCACCAATAATCGGAGCTAGGATGTAGATCCAAAGATGTGTGAGATTACCCGATATTATTGCCGGAGCTATTGATCTGGCAGGATTCATAGAGGCACCAGTGATTGGTCCCGCAAATATGGCTTCTAACATAACAACGGCACCAACAGCGAAACCTGTCACGTTTTTAGTTTCATTATTCTGCCCAACAAAAAGGACAACCAACATAAGGAAGTACGTCAGAATAATCTCCAATATAAAGGATTGCTGCCAACTACCAGCTGGTAAAGTGGCACCAAGTTTCATGCTGTCAGGAAAAAGCAACGTTAATACAGCGGAGGCTAAGAAGGCACCTATTAATTGTGCAATAATATAACTGGTGATATCCTTTTTATCAAATCTATCCGTACACGCAAAGGCAATTGTTACAGCCGGGTTGATATGCGCACCAGAGATTTTTCCAAAAGTATAAATCATCGCCATGACGATCATCCCCCATGTGATGCCAATTCCTACATGAGTGACATCTCCTCCGGTGACTTCGTTGATTACCATGGACCCAGTACCACAAAACACAAGTGCGAAAGTTCCGATAAGTTCGGCGATGTATTGTTTCATTTTTATTGTGTTGAATAGGTATTGGAGTTATCCAAATGGTATTAAATCAATTAAGAGTTGCAAGCTACAAGTTATAACCCAGTTGGAAAAATATTGGAGGCTTACTGTGAAATTAATTTTTATGTTCAAGTCATGAAATCGTTATGTTATTATTTCTAGTGCTCCTTTTTTCAAATTGTGATAAAATTTACTGATCACAGGGTCAATTATTTGATAAATCATGGGATAGATCAAAATACTGTCAAAGTGGTAGATCAATTAATGCTTTCTATCGAATAAGCCTCGAAAAATTGTACATTTGCACCGAATTTTGAGGTTGGGTAAAAAATGCCTCATTTCGAATGCAAAAATACACAATGGAAAAAAATCATATAATTGGGTTTATACTTTTATTTTCGACCTTATTCGTTTGGTCATATTTGAGTAAACCTAGTGACGAGGAATTAGCAAGACACCAGAGAATGCAGGATTCTATCTCAAGTATTCAGATCGCAGCTGATAACTTGGATCCAGTGGCGGCAGCTGAGCTAGTGAAAACTGCACCTGCTGTACAATTACCTGACTCAATAAGACTCGCTCAAAATGCAGGATTGTATGGGCCTCTTGCTCCAGCATCCGTAGGAACAGCTAAAGACTATACATTAGAAAACGATAAGGTAATTGTTACATTTTCAAGTAAAGGAGGTAAGGTCTCGTCTGTAAAGTTGAAGGAGTATACAAAGAAGTTGTATAAAAGAGGAGAAGAGACTACAGAAGAACTTGTAGAGTTGTTAAGTGATGAGCGAAATAAGTTCGAATATCTGCTACCGATCGCATCTGCGCCAAGTGGATATGTATCGACGGAAGACTTATATTTCGAAGGTTCTAAATCAGGCAATAAGATCACTTTTACTGCAAAAGCTAGTTCTGGCGGTTCTTTCAAACAAATCTATAAGCTAGATGATAGTTATAACCTTGATTACGATATTGATTATTCTGGATTAGATAAAGTTTTTAATGCAAAAGCAAATACTATCGGATTCAATTGGGAAAACTACTTGCACGACTACGAGCGTAATGCAACCTTCGAACAGCAATATTCTGCAGTCTATTACAAAGAGCACGACGAAAGTGATCCAGATGATTGTGGATGCATGCAAGACGATAAAGAAGTCTTAGATGAAGTGCAATTGGATTGGGTGTCGCACTCGAACCAGTATTTTAATTCTACATTGTTAGCGATGAAATCACCTTTCGCATCTGGTGTTGTAGAAAGTGTAAAAAATGAAATAGAAGAGGGGAAACCTATCTCTCATATTGAAAAGTTGACCACGCAATTGGAGATACCAATAGATGGGACTGGTTTTGATATGGCGATGTACGTCGGGCCTAACAAGTATAACAATTTGAAGGCATATGATCTGTCTCTAGAATATATCATTCCATTTGGTAACAGTATATTCGGAACGATTAACAGATGGGTGATAAGACCAGTATTTGATTACTTCTCTCAATTTATTGGTAGTCTAGGAATCGTGATCATTTTAGTTATTTTTATTATTAAAATGTTGTTGTATCCACTGATGTATAAGATGTTACATTCTCAAGCATTGATGGGAGCCCTGAAGCCTCAATTGGCACACTTGACGGATAAGTTCAAAGATGAGCCTCAGAAGAAGCAAATGGAAACCATGAAAATCTACAAGGAGTATGGTGTAAGTCCACTTGGTGGATGTCTTCCTATGATTATACAGATGCCGATATGGTATGCACTATTTAGGTTTTTTCCTGCATCAATATCGTTCCGTCAAGAATCATTTTTGTGGGCACAAGATCTATCTTCTTATGATGACTTTTTTCATTTAGGATTTAATATTCCATTTGTGGGAGATCACTTGAGTTTGTTTACTATTTTATATTCTGTGAGTATGTTGGTTTATACCTATTATAATACTAAACATATGGATATGTCAGCAAATCCTGCTATGAAGTATATGCAATATCTGATGCCAGTAATGTTCTTTGGATTTTTCAATACCTATGCTTCGGCTCTTACCTGTTATATGTTTTTCAGTAACTTGATCAATATTTCACAGACCGTAATCACAAAATCATTTATATTCAATGATGAAAAATTACAGGAGGAATTGAAAGCCAAAAAGGCCGCTCCAAAAAAAGTGAATAAGTTCCAGCAAAGAATGGAAGACGCAATGAAGCAACAACAAGCAGTGCAAGCTAAGAAGAAAAAGAAATAAGGAGGAGATTGAGTTTTAAGTTGAATATTTAAATTTAACTTTTAAAGTTGAAGAGTAAGATTAAAGTTTTAAGTTAAAAGTTTAAAGCTGAATGATTATGGAATACTATGTAAGCATAGGCATCAGGCTACGTTTAGGGAGTATGGATAAAGACAATAGCAACCTTGCAAAGGCACGAAGCACAAGAATTTTAGAATTAAATAGTCTGTAGTGGAATTGTCGAATGTCGAAAAGTTGAATCTTTAGCGTATAGTCATCAATTAATTTCTTGTTAAATCGAATATTTAATAATCATTTCGAACTTGAAGATCGTTTTTTGCATTATTAATATGAATGTTATAGTACCAATCAGATTAGAGTATGAGAATAGTATTGTTATTAACGATTATGGTTTTAGGATCTTTGAGTGTAAATGCTCAAAAGAGAACTGTGCAGGATAGTGTGATTCAATTTTCTGGATTAGTAGTGACTGAAGGGGATGATGGAGATGTAATAATCCTTCCATATACCAATATAGGAATCGTAGGAACAAGTCGTGGAACAAATTCTGATTCCGACGGTTTTTTCTCAATAGTAGCCAAAAAAGGAGAGACTGTTAGGTTCACGACTATAGGTTTTAGAGATGCAGAGTATACAATACCTGATACATTATCAAAGCAACTATATTCATATGTACAAGTGATGAGTCAGGATAGCTTTCTGCTCCCATTAGCGGTCATTTATCCTTGGCCAGATAGAGATTATTTCAAATATGAATTCCTCGCTATCGATATAAGCAATGATTTAAGAGAAAAAGCGGATGAGAACTTAGCCAAAGAAGTTTTAGATGAATTAAGATATACTATTCCAGCGGATGGTCGTGAGACGGTAGGGTTAGAACTAAAGCAAAATGCAAGAAATTTTGGTTATGTGGGCCAAACAAAACCTCAAAACATCTTCAATCCACTAGCATGGAAGAAGTTTATCGATGCATGGCGAAATGGAGATTTCAAGAGTAAGGATAAGAGGAAAAAGAAGTAAAGTAAACGAGACTATAATCTCGAGTATTAAGATTAGAACAAAAAATGCCAAATCAATTTTATATTGATTTGGCATTTTTGTTCTTAAATCACGTCATTTTGACCTTTCGTTACTTATGCAAAATAATCCTTCATTCTATCAAAGAAACCCTTTTCATTTTTGCCTGGAGCAGGAGCGAAATTTGGCATGCTTTTTAACTTTTCTAGTAACTTCCTTTCTTCATCATTCACCTGTTTAGGTGTCCATATATTTACATTGATTAGCTGGTCTCCGGTGCCATAACTTTGCACACTTGGTAGACCTTTTTCTCTCAATCTGAAGATTTTCCCTCCTTGTGTCCCTGGCGGCACTTTAATTTTTACTTTATTTGCTAGGGTAGGGACCTCTATAGATGTACCCAATGCTGCGTCAGCAAAATTTACAAATAGATCGTAGACAATATTTTTACCGTCTCTGCTGAAGTGATCATGAGGTTTTTCTACTATATTTATCAATAGATCACCCTTTGGCCCACCATTTTTTCCAGCATTACCGGTACCTCTCATGCTCAATTGCATGCCATCTTCTACACCCGCAGGTATATCAATAGAAATTGTTTCTTCACCAATTAACCGTCCTTCACCTTTACATTTGCCACATTTGGCAGTTATTTGCGTACCTGCACCCCCGCATGTAGGGCAAGCCGCTGTTGTCTGCATCTGACCTAAAAAAGTAGATTTGATCTGACGAACATATCCAGAACCACCGCATCCGCCACATGATTTTACTGAAGATTTATCCTTCGCTCCAGACCCATCACAAGTATCACAAGACTTTTGCTTTTTGACTTTGATTTTTTTGGTGATTCCAGTAGCTATTTCTTCTAGTGAAAGTGAGACTTTGATTCTAAGATTACTTCCCTTTTGACCAGTTCGTGCTCCACCTCTTGACCTTTGACCGCCACCAAAGAAACTATCAAATGGACTTCCTCCACCTCCACCGAATACATCTCCAAATTGTTCGAAGATATCATCCATGCTCATACCTCCACGACCTCCGCCGAAACCACCACCTTGATTTGGATCAACTCCAGCATGTCCGTATCTATCGTATCTTGCCTTCTTATCTGCGTCACTTAGGATCTCATAAGCCTCTGCGGCCTCTTTAAACTTTTCCTCTGCCTCTTTATTGTCAGGATTTTTATCAGGGTGAAACTTCATCGCAGTCTTACGATACGCTTTTTTGATTGTGGTAGCATCAGCTCCTTTATCAACTCCCAATATTTCGTAAAAATCTCTTTTAGCCATTCTATTCTTTGTTTTCTTGCTGATACTACTCTAGATTTGTTAGCTAGCATCAAAATTTTTACTTTCAGTTTATTCTCCGACTACAACTTTTGCATGTCTGATGATTTTATCATTCAAGTAGAAACCCGATTCGATTGTATCAATCACCTTACCTTTCATTTCATCACTAGGAGCTGGTATTTTTGTGATAGCTTCATGTAATTCAGGATCAAATGCTTCTCCTGTGCTTACCATTTTTTTCAAACCTTTGCCTTCTAGAACGTTATAGAGTTTGTTATAAACCATAAGAACACCTTCGCTAAGCGACTCTTCCGTTTTTTCGTCTTCAGCACTTGCTTTAGCTCTATCAAAATCATCTACGATCGGTAACATCGCTGAAAGTGTATCTTGACCGGCATTCTTAAGCAGATCCATTCTTTCTCTAATGTTTCTTTTCTTGAAATTATCGAACTCGGCGAATAATCTAAGGTGCTTATCTTTTGACTCTGTCAATTGAATATTTAACTCTTCTATCTCAGCTTGTAGATCAGCAATTTTTGGCTTTTTTGACATTGATGCCTTTTCTGCATCTACTTGCTCTTCAGATGCTTTTGCATCGGTAGCTTTATCTTTGCTCATTATATTTTTTAGTTTTTGTAACACTCCTATATGTTAACAATAGTTGCGCCATTGATAATTTGGGTCATTATGTCATTGATAATGTCGGTAGATTGTAGTTTTGGCAAAATGTAGGACGATTCTAACTGGCATTTTGGCGGAGTCGTTGAAACTCACTTTGTATTTATTTGCTATTGTTCCGATATTCAACATATTCCTTGGAGTATTTTTCTAAGGTAATATCCAAATCAGTGTAATCACCCCAACCTAAATCAGTAGATTTCTGATTGTCATATCTAGAATTATGTGTTGTACTTCTTACCGTTTCACGCGTGATAATTGGCTCTTTTCCTGATAGAAAACTTCTCACTTTTTCTAATTTCCAAAAGAGTGACATCATCCATTTTGGTGCAGGCTTTTGTGGAGCCTTTCTGCCCATAAAAGATGCCATATTTTGAAATAGGTCTTTATAGCTAATGTTACCACCTGAAGCGATATACCTTTCTCCGTTTATATCAGATTTAAGTAGAAAAAGAGTCATTTTGGCAATATCCTGAACATCTACTATCCCTGTTGATCCAGAGGTATAATAAGGAAGGCCATCATATACTTTTTTGAATATTTGCAGCGAACTTTGATCCCAAGTTTTACCACCTATGACTAGTGATGGATTGACGATAGCCATATTTAAGCCTTCATGATGTGCTCTCCAAACTTCTCTTTCCGCTAGATATTTTGTGATCCCGTAATATGAATTATATTTGCTATTAGTCCAAGTGGTTGTTTCTGATATCATATCACTTTTTTCACTTCTCCCAATAGCGGCTATTGAGCTAATATGTACTACTTTTTTGACGTTTGCCTCAAGCGCTAAATTCACTACGTTTGTAGTTCCTTCTACATTTATTGAATGCATCATGTCGAACTTCTTTGCATGAAATGATACCATAGCTGCGGCATGGATGACATAATCAGAGCGTTGTATTGCCTCAGTTAGAGGATGTAATTCCGCGATATCTCCTTTTGTGAAAGTAATATTTGGATGGTCAAAAAATGACAATGAATCTTTGCCTCCACCCCTACTAAACACTTCAATACTCTTAAATCCATCGGCAAGGGGTGCTTCAACTATATAAATGCCCAAAACACCTGTGCCTCCTGTGATTAGTATGTGTTTCTCCTTCAATTTGTATTAACATTCATAGTGAGTGATAATGGGAGTGTTAGTTATCTTTTTTATTCAGCAATTGTCTGCATTACCTTCCTTAATGCCTTTTCTAATTGAGTATAGTTGGACTCTGACATATTATGGAGGGGTAGTCGTACATCATTTGTTCCGAAACCTAGGATTTTCATTGCTGATTTAATACCTACTGGGTTTCCTTCTATATACAACCATTTATGTAGGTCATATGTTTGCAGATTGAGCCTTCTTGCCTCAGGATAGTTGTTCTTAAGAGCGGCATTGATCATTCCTGAGAATTCTTTTGGAAATGCATTGCCTATTACAGAAATCACACCTTCTCCACCACAAGCCACCATAGGAAGTGCTACCTCATCATCTCCAGACGTAACAAAAAAGTTATCGGGTCTATTTTTTATGATTCTAGTTGCTTGGATAAGATCCCCAGTTGCTTCTTTTATTCCAATGAATTTTTTGCTTGCTTCTGCTAATCGAATAGTAGTAGTCCATTCCATATTACTTTTTGTACGACCTGGTACATTGTATAATATTATTGGCACTTCACTTGCTTTAGCCATCTCCATATAGTGATGGTATATGCCTTCTTGCGACGGTTTAACGTAGGCAGGACTTGATGAAAGTATTGCATCGAGTCCTTTAAAATCATAAGATTTTATTTTTTTACATAGTTCTAGTGTATTGTTACCACCAAAGTTTCCTGCGACAATTGGAATACGTTTATTCACAACAGAAATAACGGTGTCTAGTACTTTTCGAGACTCTTCCTCATTTAGTGTCGCAGTTTCACCAGTGCTTCCTAGCGCAACAAGATAGTTTATACCACCGTCAATTAGATGCTCTATGATTCTTTCAATGGTAGGGTAGTCTACCTCGTTATTTTTAAAAGGAGTAATCATAGCTACTCCAGTTCCTGTAAATTGAGATTGTTGTACCATAGTATTTATTTATGTACTAAGCTGTCTAAGCTGATTATCTATATTCTTAATAAGGGATTTTGTGTCAGAATAGTCTGTAATATCCACCATAAGATCAAATATATGATTGTGCTCTTGGAAACCAGGGCCTATTTTGAACTTAGCATTACATAGTATTGCTAAATACCTAAGGTGATCCTCCATTATAGGATAGAGAAAAATTAGTAGATCATACTTTTTACTCAAGATGCTGTCAATAATTTCATTCTGCGGAACACCGTTCCATTTTATCGCTTGCCTAGAGTAACCTATTTCAGTTTCTGATTTGTTATCTATGAAATATAGAATGTCCACTGATTTATTATGTGATTCTAGCTTGGATTTATAGTTTTCTGTAGCGGATTTACTGCTGTCATCACTACCATTTGCCACAATACATATTGATTTACACATGTTTATACCAGAATATCCCAATGGGTGGGTGAAGTTTTGGTGCCCTCTCAGAGATTTATTAAATAGCCATGTACGGATCGATGAGATCATTTTTTAGCCTTTTTCTTTGGCTCGCTTTCATCACGATCACTAATTGCAATTTCTTCCTCAGTAAGTTGTATGAATTCACCCATGTTACTGTACTTTTCAAGTCTATTTTCGATTCGTTGATCGGGTGTGAGGTTCATGAGTGCCGCTAATTCATTTTTGATATGTAAGCGAAGGGTTTTAGCCATTTTTTCAGGATCGTTATGCGCTCCTCCAACTGGTTCTTTGATGATTTCGTCAATCAAACCGAAGCCTAACATGTCATCTGCAGTCAACTTCAACGCTTCGGCTGCTTTTTCTTTATGATCCCAACTCCTCCAAAGTATAGAAGAACATGATTCTGGGCTTATGACTGAGTACCATGTGTTTTCAAACATGAAAACTTTATCTCCAACACCTATCCCTAGTGCTCCACCTGAGGCTCCTTCACCAATGACATAACAGACAATTGGTACTTTTAGCTGAGCCATTTCAAATAGGTTCCTAGCAATGGCTTCTGCTTGCCCTCTTTCTTCAGCTTCTAATCCAGGATACGCTCCTGGAGTATCGATAAGGCAGACCACAGGATAGTTGAATCGTTCGGCCAGCTTCATTAATCTAAGCGCCTTTCGGTACCCTTCTGGATTCGCCATTCCGAAATTTCTATATTGTCTCAGTTTGGTATTTAAACCCTTTTGGTGGCCGATTATTACTACTGATTGACCATTTATCTTACCGATACCACCCACAATAGCTTTATCATCCTTAAAGTACCTATCTCCGTGCAGTTCAACGAATTTTTTACAGATCTGATCGATGTAGTATAGAGTATACGGCCGCTCTGGATGACGAGATAGTTGTACTTTTTGCCAACCAGACAGGTTAGAGTAAATCTCTTTTGTTTCAGATTTTATTTTATTTTCTAATTCTTTTATATTATCAGAAACATCAATATCGCCTTCTTCGCCTACCTGCTTTATTTTTTCAAGCTGTTCGTACAGTTTTTCCAGTGGCTTTTCGAATTCTAAGAATACCATAAGTTCGGTTTTTTGAATTTGTACATAAAACTACAAAATTCTATTACTTTACAAAGTTAGCAAAAATGATGGATGGATATCGACTTGATTTGTCATATTTCTAAGATGTGCTCTAAGATATTACTGTTATGGTAGTAATCTTAGTAGGTCGTAAATAGAGGAAAAATAATTAGCAATGAGCAAATTATCCCAGGAATCTATGAAGTACGATTGAATGAAGATCAATTCAATCGTACTATTTGGAATATACTAATTACATCTAAGAAGAAAGTTAGATGATATTATTTTTTTACATACTGAGTCAAAATAACAACAGTTTGTCCTTCTACTTTACCTTCTATATGATTTGCATTGTCTCTTACAAGTCTTATTCTCCGCACAGCTGTACCTCTTTTAGCCACTAAACTCGCGCCTTTTACCTTCAAGTCTTTGATTAATGTAACGGTATCACCAGCTTCTAGGATTGTACCATTACTATCTTGATGCACTACCGTTTCTGATTCGTCTACAATCCCTTCTTTCGCCCAAGATTTAGTGTCATCATCAAGGTACATCATATCAATAAGATCATTCGCCCAGTCTGTAGATTTTAGTTTGTGGAGCATTCTATAAGCAACAACTTGTACGGCGGGCTCTTGACTCCACATGCTATCATTGATACATCTCCAGTGATTTGGGTCTATATTGTCACTGTTCTCTAATTGATCATTACAAGTACTACAGGTGCTTACTTGATCCTCTAGATTTTCTCCTGTTTTAGGAGCTACTATGTAAGCTGTCAATCTTTCTTCATTTCCGCAAAGCTCGCACTTAGACTCACTCCTTTTCTCCAAATCTCTTGAAATATTCATTCTATGTTATCTTTTTACATTAGGCAAATAGATTTAAGCCTATTTTTCTAAAGGCCATTTGAATTTACCTTTCAATTTCGAAGAGGCTTCAGTAGATTTATAACCACCTCTTTTGGTATTCTTTTTACGATTGGAATTCTTTGAATTTTGAGAATTCTTGTCCTCAGAAGATTTTGAGCTATTACTTTGATTGTTTTCTCTTCTATCTCTTGATTCTGATCTTTCGGCACGAGGTTCATTTCGTTTTTGATTTGATCTATCAGCATTTCTGTCTTCAGTGCGTCTATCGTTGGTGCTTCTTTTAGATTTCTTTTCACCTTTAGGCTTATCAGACTTATTTCTAGATTTTTCTCCTTTCTGTCCGCTTTTATTTGCTTTCCTGTTAGCAAAAAATTCTTGTTTTCTTTTCTGTTTTTCTTTCTCCCATTCCTTTTTCTCAGCGGCAGTCATTGGCTTTTCCGTCTGAGGATAATTAGCACTAGTTGCTACATCTATTTTTATACCAATTAGTTTCTCAATATCCTTTACAAATTGGTTTTCTTCTGGCTCTGATATTCCTATTGCAATTCCTTCTTCTCCTGCCCTCCCTGATCTGCCAATTCTATGCACGTATGTCTCTGGAGTGTTCGGGATTTCATAATTGATTACATATCTTAGTTTATCTATATCTATACCTCTCGCAGCTATATCAGTAGCTACTAACACTTGAATTTTTCCATCTTTGAATAACTTCAGAGATTTTTGTCGCTGGTTTTGAGCCTTATCACCATGGATAGAATACGCATTTATACCTTTTTTGGTTAGGTTTTTAGCTACCCTATCTGCTCCATGTTTTGTTCTTGTAAACACTAATGCCTGATCAATATTTCTCTCTTTTAGTATTTCAATCAGTAGAGCACCTTTGTCAGATCTATTGGTGTAATACATCACTTGCTGTATGGTCTCGGCTGTAGTGTTTTCAGGAGTTACTTCGACCTTTATAGGATTATCCAATATTTTATTCGACAATTCTATGATATTCTGTGGCATTGTAGCTGAGAAGAATAGGGATTGTCTTTTCTCAGGAATAATTTTCAGAAGTTTCTTAATATCATTGATGAATCCCATGTCTAGCATTCGATCTGCTTCATCAAGAATAAACATTTTAATTTGATCGATTTTTATGTGACCCTGATCAATTAAATCAAGCAAACGCCCTGGAGTGGCAGTGAGAATATCCACACCTTGTTTTAGTTTTTTGACTTGGCTGTGTTGTTTTACTCCACCAAAAATTACGGTGTGGCTAAGAGTAGTGTTTTTACTGTAAGCACTTATATTTTCATCAATTTGAATAGCCAATTCTCTAGTAGGAGTGACGATCAGTGCCTTTATTATTGGCTTACCTTGGTGATTTTCATTGTCCTTACTGATCAACTGAATAATTGGAATGGCAAAGGCGGCAGTCTTACCTGTACCTGTCTGAGCTACACCAAGTACATCCTTCTCAGCTAATACCAACGGTATCGCTTTTTCCTGAATTGGTGTTGGTTCTGAATATCCTTTTTCTGTAAGAGCCTTCATGATAGGCTCAATAATATTTAATTCTTTAAATGTCATTATGAGTGATTTGATTTATCTCCCGCAACAACAAGATAGTGCTCTCGGAGATCTTTAATTGGTGCAAAGATAGTAATATTAAAGATAGTTGTAATATGAAAAGCTAATTTGTATATTTTGAGCTTAATATTATCATGAGATCTTTCTTTCTGATTAAAATTGATTGTTGCGAAGGAAAGAGAAGAAATAAAGTTTATAATTGTTTTTATATTGAGATGTCTTTTGCACTCTGATATTTACAATTGATGTTGTAAACCAAGTTTTTATTAATCTTCACGATATGATCACGGGAAATAATCCTTTTGCCAAAGAGATTTCACATTATTCTGATAATAGAATATTAGAAATTATTCAAAACTCTAATGATTATGCAGCACAGCTTGTTAATCGCTGTAGAAGAGAAGCCGAAAACAGAAATCTAAAAATCAGCAATGTTCTATTTGTTGACAATTCATTTTGTGATGATGTGAAAGGTTATAGTGATGCAAAACTGATTTCAATGATCCTTGGTGGGATTGAGTGTCCGCCTAAATTAATGGCTGCATGCAAAATGGAAGTCCAAAGTAGAAACTTAAGCACTGCAAGAGAGAAAGTTGCGGGAGTTTTTAGAAGAGATGAAATTATGGAGGTTCAGGAACGACTCAAAATCAATGAATCGATAGCTGAAATTAAAAGTAATTTAATAAGTCGAGGGCTTTCAGATGATGATGCATTGAAATTGATCGATAAAGCAATAAATTCCAAAGAATTGCGCGTTATTGCGGAAATAAAAAGTGAAGAATCGGTAATTGGTGTTTTTACCGCAATGTCTATTATTTTAATGTTAGTCAGATGGTATATAAATAGTCGATTTGATTAAAAAGTATTCAGCTAGGCATTATTCTAAATTCACTTAAGATAATGAAATCTCTGGGCATAGAACTAGATGTAGAAAAAAATGAGAAATATATTACCCCAAAAGACTCATCACATAACTCTTTTTTCTCACAGAAACAGGAACCATACTGCCATCTTTCATAGATATGTATCCTCCTTCTGTTTTGACATATGCTTTTACATAAGCCATATTTATAAGATGTGACTGATGTACTCTCTCAAACCCTGAATCATGTAGCATTTTGTCAAAATCTTTGAGTGTACGAGTGATGAGAAGTTTACTACCATCTGCAAAATAGAAGTATGTATAATTCGTCAGAGATTCAAGTCGAACAATATTTTTAATTTCAGCTACTTCAATTTTTTCAGAAGTATGAAGGGCTATTTTTTCTAATTTGGAATCAGGGGCTATATTTCCTCTAAGTAAGTCTAATTGTGTCTTAGCCGATTGTTTTTTTTGTGAAAGCTTTGCTACAGCATTAATAAGAAGTTCTGGATTAACTGGTTTGAGCAAATAGTCTAACGCAGAGTACTGAAATGCCTTCAGTGCATAATCCTGGCGTGCCGTGACGAATATCACAGTATCTAAATTATTGGGAACAATGTCTAATAGATCAAATCCATTTCCATCCTCCATTTCGATATCCAGAAACAAAATATCGGGCACATTCTGTTTAAGCAACTTAGCTCCAGAAAGCACACCGTCTGCTTCACCGATAACTTCTACATGGCTACAATAATCCGCAAGATCAGCTTTAAGAGATGTTCTAGCCAATTCCATATCATCAATAATTACTGCAGTTAGTTTTTGCATTTAGTTTATTATTTATTTTCCTATTACACAATAATACGAATCTCAAAAAAACCTGGAATCTGAAAAGCATCTACATGTAAAGCTTCTTATTTTCAACATATCCTGCTGCTGTGGCTTCGATAAAAAAATCATGCTTACCTTCTTCAAGAGGTTTAATCTTCTTAGCGGGAACACCAGCATATAAATATCCAGATTCAAGAACTGCACCAACGGTGACAACGGCTCCTGCTCCTACTATCACATTAGATTGTACGATAGCTCCGTCCAGTATTATAGCACCCATTCCGATCAGCACATTATTATGAATCGTACATCCATGTATAATTGCTCTATGGCCAACGGACACATCATCACCTATCACAGTGTCTTGTTTTCCAGTAGAACCATGAACGATAGCGGCATCTTGAATATTAACTCTATTACCTATTCTTATTTTATTTACATCACCTCTTATAACGGATTGAAACCATATACTGGATTCACTACCGATTTCTACATCGCCGGTAATAGTAGCATTATCAGCTACCCAGCAGCTGGTATCAATTTTTGGAGTAATGCCATTTACCGAAATTATAGACATTTGTTTATGACTTTTTATGAGATATTGGAGTAAGCGTGTATCCTTCGTTTTTCAGTAAATTTATTACACCCTTATCACCTGCTAAGTGACCAGCACCTACAGCAAAAAATGTTGGCATCTCTGACATCATTTTCCTCATGCCACTTATCCATGCTTTATTTCTTTTACTGAGCAGTATATCTTCATACTCTGACATTTGCTCGTCTTCATCAGTAATCATGGAAATCATAGCATTGATATTCTGTGCCTTATACATTTCTACCATTTCCTTCATCTGATCACTTCCAGAGTCTCCTAATTTTATGGTTTCAATAAGCATTTCCGCTTGAGCTAGATAAGGAATAGAATCAAAAACACTCATTTGAAATTCTATTGTTTCTAAACCTGCCATTGGCTTGCTTGAGCTTTTAGCTATATCCATGAATTCCATTTCATATGACTTCATACTGCCATTTTGTAACCCCGAAGGATCCATGTCCCCCGACGCAAAAACTGTAAGAAACATTGGTTTCATTCTTTCTAGCATCATCAATGGCATGCCTATTTTAGCGAAGTGGGCGTCTACCATTTTATAGTCATCTTCACTGATTAGATCTTTCAATGTTTTTCCATCACTCATGAATGCTTGATTCATAATACTCATCATATTACCCATGTCACTCATCTCATTCATGTCTATTTCGAACACCATTTTTTTGGTATTATCAATAGCCGCAAGCGTACCACTTGGCAAAAAGTAAGATTCAGAATCAATTAGATGGATTGTACCGTAGAGATATGAAGCTTCTGTTATTCCATTACCCTCAATCTTCCATAGAAGAGCATTCGTTAATGGTTTATAATCCTGATTTTCTATCTTTTGCGATAATCCATCTTTTGTAGTTTTACAAGATGTAATTGCGAAAGTAAATGCAATCATTAATATTGCAACCAGTCTAATATATTTGGTCATATTTTTCAATTTATTGTAAAGGTAACGATTGGCAGGCTGACAGTGTTCAATTTTTCTATTGAATGCTACTTTTGTTAAATCAACTTTGTTTCAAAATAACGTAAATAGCATTGGTGTATTGCTGAAGTTAACAAGATGTCAGAGGGAGATGGATAATGAAGGTGAATCATGTAAACAAGCACTTGACTAGAAGTAAACACTCGTACGCAGTAAGCGGCTTTAATTGAAAGTCGAGATATCTAACTACTGTTTCCCTGTAAGAGGCCATCTATAGATTGCAATTTTTTTGATAGTAATGGGTATTTGAGTGTATAAAAAGATAGCTAGATTTTTTCATAAAAAAGGGAAGAACCGTTTCTGGCTCCTCCCTTAATATGTTATTATAAACTTGTTATTTAGCGTATTGTACTTTCACTCTTTCACCTATCCAGCAACCAACAGTTTCAGTTGACCCCTCTTTAATTCCTCTTTGGAATCCGTCCTCTTTAGATGGCATAGATGCACTATATTTTGATAATCTAGAATTAGCATCTCCGGCAACTGATGGGTCTACAGATTTTGCATACCTATATTTGTCCATTGCCGCAAGGATTGCAAGCCTTTGATTCCATGAATTTCCACAAGACCTTGCGCCTGACCCGTACATATCACCTATAAGCATATAAGGCCTTCCCCATCCTGGTCTATTATCTGCAGCTTCAAGAGCCGTTGCTCTTGCAGCTCCATAACTTTTTAACTTTCTATATTGGATAGAAGCTTTACTAAATTGGTAACCTGCTTTTTTGCTAAGATCATTTTCTAAGTCG
>CAXBGT010000025.1:0-39362 GCA_963975265.1 uncultured Saprospirales bacterium | reverse complement strand
GATGTAGCGGAAATCATCAACTTCATAGTAACTAGAAAGAGACACATTAATATACAAGATGTTCTTGTGATGGGGACCCAACAAGCAAGTTCAAACTTCATAGATAGAAGCGGAAGGACACACGAGTAAATTGAATTTCGAATTTCGAATATCCTCTTAATATTGAGTTATGAATAATACATACCATCCTACTGTTGATGGGTTTTATGGTGAATTTGGTGGTGCATATGTGCCAGAGATGCTCAATGCGAATGTGGCACAACTTCAGGAAGTGTATCAGCAAATTATGGATGAACCTGAGTTCAAAGCAGAGTTCAATCAGTTACTTAGAGATTATGTTGGACGACCTTCTCCATTGTATTTAGCTAAGAAGCTGTCGGAAATTCATAAGTGTAATATTTACCTTAAGCGTGAAGACTTAAATCATACCGGAGCGCACAAAATCAATAACACGATTGGTCAGATCCTACTTGCCAAAAGGCTGAATAAAAAAAGGATCATAGCTGAAACGGGTGCTGGACAACATGGAGTAGCCACAGCTACGGTATGCGCCCTGATGGGGCTAGAATGCATTGTTTACATGGGCTCAGTAGATATTAAGAGGCAAGCCCCTAATGTAGCAAGAATGCAAATGCTTGGTGCTAAAGTAGTACCAGCAGAAAGTGGCAGTAAAACGCTCAAAGATGCAACCAATGAGGCGATAAGAGACTGGATCAATAATGCAGAAGATACGCACTACATTATTGGATCTGCCATCGGACCGCACCCATATCCAGATATGGTCACCAAATTCCAAAGTGTAATCAGCGAAGAGATCAAATACCAACTCAAAGAAAAAACAGGCAAAGATCATCCCGACTATGTAGTTGCTTGTGTAGGGGGTGGAAGCAACGCAGCAGGAGCTTTCTATCACTTCCTTGATGACGAAAGAGTAAAACTTGTACTTGCCGAAGCTGCAGGAAAAGGAATACATAGTGGGGAATCCGCCGCAACGAGCATTCTAGGCACCCAAGGAATCATCCATGGTTGTATGACACTCCTTATGCAAACAGACGATGGACAGATTGTAGAGCCCTATTCTCTATCCGCTGGACTTGACTATCCTGGAATTGGGCCTATGCACGCCCACCTAATAAAAACAGGCAGAGCTACCGTACATGCAGCCACTGATGACGAGGCCATGCAAGCGGTCATAGCTCTTTCCAAAGATGAAGGAATTATTCCTGCACTGGAAACGGCCCACGCTCTTGCCATTTTAGAAAGAATCAAGTTTAAGAAAGATGACAATGTTGTGATCTGCTTATCCGGAAGAGGAGATAAGGATTTGAATACGTTTATTGATTATTTGAATAAGGAACAAAAGTGATCTGAATTAGTATTAATCATGACTTCACTTTAAAAGACGTCATGATTTTAGTAGAAACCAAAAGTAGTTTTTAAAAAAAAACTCTTTTGGCTTAGCCAAAAAAAAAGAAAAACCCAAGAGGGATCTATGAATTTTTCTTTCCCAGTGGTAAGGAAAGCAAAGAGTAAAAACAAAAGATTACATTGAATAGAATAAGACAAATTATAAAAACAAAGGGAAAAAATATACTTAACGTATACTTCACCGCTGGTTACCCTACTCTGGACAGTATTGTCCCTATCATTAGGAGCATGGAAGATTCTGGAGTCGATATTATAGAATTAGGCATGCCCTATTCTGATCCATTGGCAGATGGGGTCACAATCCAACAAAGTAGCGAACAAGCACTGGCCAATGGTCTGAATTTGAAGAATCTATTTGAGAGCATAGCAGAAGCACGAAAGACGTGTTCCATTCCAGTCATCATGATGGGATATTTTAATCAGTTGTTACAATATGGTGTTGAGGATTTTTTAAAAATAGCACAAGAGAATGGAGTGGATGGAATGATCATCCCTGACCTGCCGATGGAGATATACAAAAGAGACTATCAAACGCTTTTTGCAAAGTACAACATGAGCATGTCCTTTTTGATCACTCCCATGACCTCTGACGCTAGAATCCAACTCGCAGATGAACTGAGCGACGCATTCATATACATGGTCAGTCAATCAAGCATCACAGGCAAAAAAGGAGAGATCTCGACCAAGCAAACAGAATATTTCGAGCGGATCGAGAAGATGAATCTAAAATCTCCTCGACTAATAGGTTTCGGAATTCACGATAATAAGACCTATCGTACAGCTTGTGATTATAGCCACGGAGCAATTATTGGTAGTGCTTATATTCGTGCTTTGAAAGATTGTGATGATGTGGTTGCAGTTACAAAGAAATTTGTGTCGTCAATTAGAGGCAATTGATTTCTAGTGTTATAAAATTGTTTACAATACTGTTTAAGATTGTTTATAATAATTGTTAAAAATGAATTGTCGAAAACTCAAAAGTCTCGACATCTCGAATTCTCAAATTCTATAAGTCTAATAATATATGATTATTCAAATACAAAAAGGTGCTACTGATAAAGAAGTACAAAACATTTCAGAATCTGTGCAATCCATAGGGTATACATTCAATGATATCAATACTCAATTTGCTAGGTATTTAATCTGTATAGGAAAAAAGGAAATTGATCTAAGGGAAATTGGTTTTTTAGCAGGAGTTGCCGATGTATTCAAGGTAAGTGATGCCTATAAACTGACCTCGACCAAATGGAAAGTAGGAAAAACGGCCGTTGATATTGGTGATGGAATCAGAATTGGCAATGGAGAATTCCAGATCATGGCAGGACCATGTAGTATAGAATCAGAAGAGCAGATCGTATCAACAATTGAGCACCTTAAGGCAAACGGAATCAAAATCATGCGTGGTGGTGTCTATAAACCTAGATCTTCCCCATATAGCTTTCGGGGATTAGGGATGGATGGCCTGAAGCTCTGGTACCAACTTGCCAAAGAAAACAATATCAAAATCATCACAGAAGTTATGCAAGTCTCTCAGATAGCCGAAATGCATGATTATGTAGATATTTTCCAAGTAGGTGCGAGAAATAGCCAAAACTTCAATCTATTAGATGAATTAGGTAAAATAGATAAACCGATTCTCTTAAAAAGAGGAATGTCAGGCACCATCGAAGAACTGCTTCAATCAGCCGAGTACGTATTTTCTAATGGTAATGAAAAGATTATCCTATGCGAGCGTGGAATCAGAACATATGAAACAGCATACAGAAATACTATGGACATTAATGCCATTACTATCCTAAAAGATAAATCACATCTACCAGTAGTTGCTGATCCTTCTCATGGTGTCGGTGTCAGAAAGTACGTCGACAAAATCGCACTTGCATCTATCATGGCAGGAGCCGACGGAGTCATTATGGAAGTTCACGAATGCCCTCAAAAGGCATTTTCTGACGGGCAGCAGACGCTTGATTATGGGCAATCTAAAAACTTGATAGGGAAGATAGGGAAGGCAAGAGAATTGGTTAAGTAAGGATTAATCTATTTGGGATGTCCAAGGCAGACTTCAGATATTAGCTAAATTTCAGAAGAATCAATATTGATTTACCTAATATTAATGTACAAGTTTTCATAGAAGTGTTGTCGTTAGCAACGACTAGACTTTACTTTTTTTTGCATTGGTTAAAAAACGAAGCAATAAACGATAGACCTTAATTGCTTCTTTACGGTCAAATAAAAAAACAGGTCGAGATTCTTTTATTAGCTTATTTCTGATTCTCCTTATTAACTCAACATAAAAAATTCCCTAGTCTTGATTGATGTTCTTCTTATGAGAGAATTAAAAAGGAGGAAGTTCTCGTTTGATTTGGTTTTGGTCGTATACAAAGTGGTAGCCGTTTGTAAGAATTCACCTAAAACGGTATCTTTTCTAAAAAGGAAAAATGCAAGCGGCTCAGGAAATTTTGGTAAACGCATTGAGATTGCCAAGTCCTTAGAAATGGAAAGCTCAGATTCTATTTAAATATTATTATCCTATTGACTAAATTTCACTAAAAATCGGCTTCCCAATATTTCAAGCTTGGGAATCTGATAATCTATAACATCAACTAATTACTGTCACCATTCATACTACAAATCTCCATTCTATAAAAATTTCCTGGCATAGGATCTGGAATTGCGAGCGGCAAATCATTTTCATAGAACGTTCCACTGAATGTAATTTCCTTCCCCTCCTCTTTATATTCAATTGGCATATCAGGAGCAAGGCCAATAATTACATCATTAGCTTCATTTGTAAATTGTATACCCCAAGTAATATAACATCCATAAAAGTGGACAGTTGCTGACTTATCAATTTCTACAAAAACACAATCATTTACACATACTATTTCATCACATCTATTTGATTTAGAACATGATAACACGACTAAAAAACAGAAAATGCTTAAAGCTAAGTTTACATTCTTCATGGATCCTTTCTCTTTTAGACGGACATAACCGAAGCTTTAGTTGGGTGAAATGTCAAAATTAAATATAAAAACAAATATAAAGTCTTTTGACATTCAAAAAAAAGTCTTTACTTCGCAACAGTAAATGTTTAATGAGTAGCGTAGCATAAATATCTTCGAGGTCTGTATTCTATGGATTTTGAAAAATTGAAACAATAACTTGAGACATTTAAAAAGAAGAAAAGCATGAAAAAACAAAACACAACATGGTGGCATAATTATCAGCTCTCGACAGGGAATTGATCTAGCCTACATTTTGTTTTGTAAAACGGCTTGTCGATTAAACCCGACAAGCCGTTTTTTTAATGCCCTCAAAATTGAATACTTTATGAAGATAAACACAAAACATAAAAAATTACTTTCCGACCTTTCGACACCGGTTAGCACGTTTTTGAAGTTGAGAGAAACCTATGCAGAAGTTCTTTTGCTTGAGAGTTCGGACTATAGTAGCAAAGAAAATAGTCTTTCTTTCATATGTGTAGATTCATTGGCCACTTTAGAAATTCAAGGTGGTAAGGTAACTAGAAATGAATTCAGCTCAAGAGGACCTAGAGAGTCCGAAGTTAAGGATGCAGTGGCTGAAGTCACCGCATTTTTGGATGAATTTGAAGTCAATACTCCTGATGAGATCCGTGCTTTCTCAGGATTATTTGGTTACACTGGTTTTGATGCTGTTCAATATTTTGATTCCTTGGTGTTTGATGATCTAAAGGAAGGTTACAATATTCCAGATATTCGATATGATATGTTTCGATACGTAATTGTTTTCGACCATTTCTATGGTGAAATGTATGTAATAGAAAATGTACCTAAAGGTGGAGATTCGCAATTAGATCGGTTCTTGACTATCATTAGGAAGCAAGATCATCAAGCATTCTCCTTCCAAACAAAAGGAAGCGAAGAGGCGAATATGACAGATCAAGCATTTATGGATAATGTGACGAGATGTAAGGGGTTTGCTCAACGAGGTGACATCTTTCAAATTGTGCCGTCAAGAAGGTATGCTCAAGCATTTTCGGGTGATGAGTTTAACGTGTATCGAGCATTGCGTTCTATCAATCCGAGTCCGTATTTATTTTACTTCGATTATGGATCATACAAGATATTTGGCTCTAGCCCAGAAGCACAGATGGTCATAAAAGGTCGAGAAGCAGAGATACATCCAATCGCAGGTACATTCAAACGAACGGGAGATAAAGAAGCTGACGCTTTAGCTGCACAGGCCTTATCCGATGATCCTAAAGAGAATGCCGAGCATACTATGCTGGTAGATTTAGCTAGAAATGACCTGAGTAAAAACACCAATGGGGTCCATGTCGAGAAGTACAAAGAAGTGCAATATTTCAGTCATGTGATTCACCTTACTTCAGTCGTAAAAGGTACGCTGAATGAAGGTGTACATCCGTATCAGATATTTGCAGATACATTTCCAGCAGGTACACTTTCTGGAGCACCAAAATATCGTGACTTAGAATTAATAGATGATCTAGAGCCGACTAAACGTGGATTCTATGGTGGTGGTATAGGTATGTTAGGTTTTGATGGAGAGATAAATCATGCGATCATGATCCGATCATTCTTAAGTTATGAAGGTAAACTTCATTATCAAGCTGGAGCAGGAATCGTAATTGATTCTCAAGAAGAAAGCGAATTACAAGAAGTGAATAATAAATTGGCAGCATTGAAAAAGGCGCTCACTTTAGCGGAATCAATTTCACAATAATCTATTTATGAGTAAGAAAGTAATAATAATTGATAACTACGATTCATTCACTTATAATCTAGTGCATATTGTTGAAGAGATTCTTGATGAAAAAGTTCGAGTCGTTCGGAATGATGAATTTGATCTAAAGGAAATAGAAGCATATGATTATATCATTCTTTCACCAGGACCTGGAGTCCCCGACGAAGCAGGTCTGCTCAAAGAGCTGATCAAAACATACGGTAGTTCTAAGAAGATATTAGGGGTATGTCTTGGCTTGCAGGCTATTGCAGAAGTCTATGGCGCGCAACTAAGGAATCTAGATAAGGTACAACATGGACAAAGAACCATCATGTATTTAACGGACAAAAAAAGTCCAATATTTGAAGACGTTCCAGAAGACTTTTATGCAGGTCGATATCACAGTTGGGTGATAGACAAGTCTTCTGATACCTCAGCACTAGATGTTACCGCTATCGGAGAAAATGGTGAGATTATGGCAGCTCAACATAAATCCCACCAAGTATATGGAGTCCAATTTCACCCAGAGTCAATTATGACTGATGAAGGTAATTTGATGATAGAAAACTTCTTAAATATATAATTGAAATCAAATGAAAAGAGTACTTAACCAGTTGTTCGAGCATGAGAAGTTGACGAAAGATCAAGCGAAAGAAGTCTTGATTAATATTTCTAAGAGTGTTTACAATGATTCGCAAGTGGCTGCCTTTATATCAGTTTACTTAATGAGAGGCATCTCTGTAGAGGAATTAAGGGGTTTTAGAGAAGCACTATTAGATTTGTGTATCCCGATAGATATCGAAGGTCAGGATGCGATTGACCTTTGTGGCACGGGAGGAGATGGGAAGAATACATTTAACATCTCTACCCTGTCCTCTTTTGTTGTAGCAGGCGCTGGATATAAAGTGACTAAACACGGTAACTATGGTGTTTCATCTGTGTGTGGAAGTTCTAATGTCCTAGAGCACTTAGGATATAATTTCACGAAAGAGTCCGATATTCTGAAGAAGCAATTAGATAAATCGAACATTTGTTTTCTTCATGCTCCGTTGTTTCATCCTGCTCTAGCATCGGTAGGTCCAATTCGACGACAATTGGGGGTAAAAACCTTTTTTAATATGTTAGGCCCTTTGGTAAACCCAGCACAGCCTAATCATCAAAGTGTAGGTGTATTCAATTTGAAAATTGCTAGATTATATCAATATCTTCATGAAGACCTGGATAAGAAATATTCAATAATACATGCACTGGATGGTTATGATGAGATCTCACTTACTGGAAAAACTAAAATTATAAATCAAAGTGAAGAGTTCTTAGCAAGTCCTTCCTATTTTGGACTTCCTACATACACAGCGGAAGATATTTTTGGAGGGGACACTATAGAATTGGCAGCGAAGATCTTTGTTGACCTTTTAGATGGCAAAGGAACACAAGCACAAGAGGATGTTGTATTAGCGAATTCCGCTTCGGCTATTCAGTGCTTTGATGCAAATAAATCAATAGTAGAGTGTGTATCTGAAGCAAGAGAGTCTCTTAGAAGCGGAAAAGCCAAGATGGCTCTGTCAGGAATTATAGCATAAATTACGAATTTAGAATATTGAATTACGAAATTATTGAATACCAAATCAAGGAAGATGAATATATTAGACAAGATAGTAAGTCACAAGAAGAAAGAGGTGATCTCGCGCAAAGAGCTTTACCCTACTCCATTATTGGAAAAAAGTACGTTTTTTGAGAGTCCTGTGGTATCAATGAGTAGATATATCAAACGAGAGGACAAAAGTGGTATTATTGCAGAGTTTAAAAGAAGATCACCATCGAAACCATATATCAATCTATATGCCGACGTAGAGGAAGTGAGTGTATCATATATGCAAGCGGGTGCCTCCGCACTCTCTATTTTGACTGATAATCACTTCTTTGGTGGCAAATCTGAGGACCTGACTATAGCTCGACGATACAACTTTTGCCCTATTCTTAGAAAAGACTTTATTATTGACGAATACCAAATTATAGAAGCTCGAAGTATGGGCGCAGACGCAATACTTTTGATCAGTGAGATATTAACTAAAGAAGAAGTAAAATCGTTGACTGCCGTTGCTCATAGTCTTAATCTCGAGGTTCTTATGGAAATTCACAGTGAAAGACAGTTAGGTAAGTACGATGGAAATATCAATCTAATCGGAGTCAATAACCGAAACCTTGACACTTTTGTTACTGACATCCAATCTTCAAAAGACCTCTTTGATAAGTTACCAAATGAAGTGACTAAGATCTCTGAAAGTGGTATCCATACTATAGAAGATATCCATGAATTAAAGACAATTGGGTACGATGGTTTCTTGATAGGAGAACGCTTTATGTCTACGGCCAACCCTGGCGAAGCTTGTCAATCATTTATCCAGCAAATAGAAGCAGCTGAGTTATGGTAATCAAGGTCTGTGGCATCAAAACTAAAGAGAATGTAGAACTGATTTCCACAATGAAGATTGATATGGTAGGACTTAATTTCTATCCGTCTAGTGTGAGATATATTACTCGTGATATTCCTGCAGAGCACTTTGATATGCTGCCAATTGAGATCAAAAGAGTTGGAGTTTTTGTGAACGAGACAATGGAAAACATAGATAGTATTGCATTGAAATTCAGCCTTGACTATATTCAACTTCACGGTGATGAAAGTGTATCATTTTGCAAATCAGTCGCTTCAAAACATAAAATCATAAAAGTTTTTAGAGTTGATAATCAAACTGACCTTACAAAAATTCCAGAGTATGCATTTGCTGATTATTACTTATTTGACACAGCGACTAAAAACTTTGGAGGCAGTGGCAAAAAGTTCGATTGGTCAAAACTGGATGAATATAAAGGTGAGATTCCATTCCTCTTAAGTGGAGGTATAGGTCCAACCGACGCCAAAATTGTCCGGTCATATATTCATCCTCTATACAAAGGAATAGATATTAACAGTAAATTTGAGTCTGTTCCTGGAATAAAAAATCCAGAACTAATCATTCCGTTTATCAAACAATTAACTTCTAATTAAATAGAATTTCGAAACAAAAACACTTCACGTGATTTTATATTATTATTATTTGTTCTTGAATAATTTATTTATGTATATTGCAATTATCTTACAATAATAAATTGCTACTATATTACTCATCAAAATTCCTAATATGAATATCACTTTTGAAGAATTAAGAAGAATTAAGCACGAATTGCCAACAGGTAGTATCAGTAAAATTGCTCAAGAATTAAATATGGAAGAGCAAACAGTTCGAAATTACTTTGGGGCAAACAAATTTAATCATGGTGATTATGTTGGAAAGCATATTCAACCTGGCCCAAATGGAGGTATTGTGAACTTAGAAGATGACACCATTCTTGCCGCAGCTAAAAAAATATTACATCAAGCTCAATTTGCAGATGCATAATTGAGTTTTTTTATTTTACTCTTAAATAATGACAATTATTGACTTTTTTGTAATATTATAAAATCAAAGTCCATCTATCTTTACATTAAACAACTGGTTGATGGCATAATCTTAAAAAAAGGCTTTCGAGAGAAAGTCTTTTTTTTATAGATTCCCTATATGCCTGGTCACTTCCTACTATAGTAACCATTTAAACCTTTGTCCTAATCTCCAATAGTCTCTCCTACAATAGCAATTTTATTCATTAGCGATTATTATATTGACTCCCTGCAAAGTTATCTTTGATTATTGGTGTCGTATTCACTAGATCGCTTTGATGGACGAGATGCTAGGATTGTAAATAGGTCCGAAGCATTTCTATATTTTTAAAAATTCAAACCGAACATTATCAACGTATAGTAAGTATTAGATTAGTTTAATGCACTCAAAATATGATATTATGAGATACTTAATTGTTGCTATCAGTGTGATTTGCTTTTTCTCAATGGATGAACAGAGCCTGTATTATTCAGAAGGTCGCATTGACTACGAAGAGATATTAGTACAGACCATTAATATTAAACTGAACGGTAAACCAGACATTATCAAAGAGTCGTTTCAAAAATGGATGGAAGATAAATATGATGTAGATTTAGATGGTAAATCATTGTTATTCTTTGACAAAGAGTTCATGAAAGCTAATGGAGTTGTGATACCAGAGATTAGTTCTAGGAAAATAGATCTCATTGTAAAAGTGGATGAAACCGCCGCAGATGCAACAAGTTTTCATGTTTTTGCCAAGTTTAAAAACGGAGATTTTATTATTAAGAAATTATTTCCTTACGAATTCAAGGAACTCGAATCCATAGTTTTTCAGTACATAACTGCTTACCTTTCTGAATTTTATATTACTGGAGCTAAGGCTGTAGAAAAGACAATCGAAGATCTGAAGGACCATAAAGGTGACATAAAGGAACTTAAGAAGAATTAGGTAGGATATTCTATGTTCTATTTTTCACATTATCCAGAATTCAATATGGATTTTGCTGAACCAATGGTCTGTCCTATCCCAACATAGTGGTTCACAAAAATCAATAGTTATTCTACAAAATTGAAAGTCAACAAAGTATAAAAGCCAAAGCAATCTGCATGGCCACAGACATCAAGGATAGCAAAAATAGAGTAATTGCAAAAACTATAATATGAATTCCCTCAAAGTTCATGTTTTACGAAAGTGGTAGTCTGAACCAATTGTTGCCAAATCTTATTCAATGCTTTAACTGGAACGACAATTCGTACCTAAATGAACTCATTCTCCTGTCTTTAGTAGTATTTTCGATATCAAACCTTCGTGGTGAGGGTTTATTGGCATATTAGTTCTTTCTCTGAATAGAGAAAGAGCATACTTTAGTGTATAGTTGCTTCAGCTTTAACGTCGATACAATTCAAGCATATCAAAATGACTAACATACTATTCTTCTTCAAAAATAAATCTACATTTGCGAAGCAATAGAATAAACAAAACGAAGGTCTTCCTTCATCCGAATTGATATGCATTCAGAAACTAAATCATACGCCATCATTATAAACTTGGAATATAATGAGCTATTGACAAGGTATCTTCCTGAACCCTACATAGTAAAGGTTGATTATGGGCACACACTTGGCAGCCTAAGAGCGAAGGCAACCACAATTACTATTCCTTCTTACAATATAATTATAGATCAATCCTCATCAGAAAAGGTCGTGAAACTAACTGATTTACTAGCTCTTACTGCAATCGAAGAAAAATTCACAACAAAGAAAAGAAATCAGAATACGCTTGCAAAAGTAATGTTAGTACCAGAAGTAAGAGACTTGCTCTTGAAATACTATGACCGGTTGTCGAGTGAGCTATTTGTATACTTGAGAGAGCGATGTATTCCTCTAATCGTTGACATTGTAAGGAAGACTAGGCTTGAAAATCTTAAGATTGTAGCAGCGCCAAATCCAATCATCCCACTACTAAGGTTCGAAAAGACACAGACAGGGATAAAGTATGCGCTCAAACTAAACAATCAACATAGTGCTCCATGGTCTCCAAATACTCGAGATGTACATATCCTTACCAATCACAATTGCTGGATCATTGTTAACTATGTTATTTATCAACTGAAAGAGATTAATGGCAATAAGCTCAAGCCATTTCTCAAAAACAATCATATTTTCATAAAAAATGACATGGTAATAACTTACTTCGAGAAGTTTATAATTGAAGTGGCAAAAAAATCAGAAATTGAAGCTATTGGATTTGAGGTAATGCAGACTGATGAGATAAAAGATTGCACTATTTCCACAAGCTATGATTTCATATCTGACGAAATGGTGTTGGATCTGATATATAAATATGATGGTGCTGAATTCAGTCTAGGAAACCCTGCGCAGAACAGAACAAAACTCAACATATCTGATGACAAGCAAATCACCATTTCTCAAGTAAAAAGAAACAGACCTCATGAAGAAAGATGGCTACAGAAGCTTCTAAAAAAAGGTCTGAAGGTTAATCATACAAAAAAAATAAAATTAGAAGATGAGGAAAATCTTGGTTTAATTCAATTCTTGATAAGAAATAAGGACGCTATAGCTGAAAGTGGATTTGAGGTTGATGCACCTGTCATAAATGGCAAAGAAGTATCGCTTGAAAAGCAATCCATTTCACTAAGATCAAGTCAAAATGCAGATTGGTTTGATATTCACGGTGTAGTGAAAATTGGGGACGACAGTGTCCCATTTGCTCATCTTTTACAATATATCAAGAATACTGACAGATATTACCCTCTGGAAAATGGGACATTCTTCTTAATACCAAAGTCTTGGATGGCTAAGTATGAAGAGTTGGCTAAATTTGGAATTAAAGATGGAGATCATGTTAAGATCCGAAAATCACAATACAGTTTTCTTGAAGAAATAGAAGAATTATCATCTACAATAAAGCAGTCCATTTCTGAACAAAAAGAAGTAGAATATAAACAATCCCCAAACCTAAATGCTAAGCTCCGACCATATCAAGAAGCTGGAGTAAGATGGCTCATTAATCATCAAGAAAATGGTCTTGGTGCATGTTTAGCAGATGACATGGGATTGGGTAAAACATTGCAAACCATAGCACTACTTTCTTATACAAAAGATAAAAACAGAGACAACAAGCCAAAGAACAAAAAAAGTAGTGCTGGTCAATTGACCATGTTTGCTGCAGAAATGAAGGAAGAAGTAAATCCTCTGCAAGCTTTGATCATTCTGCCATCTTCTTTAGTGTTCAACTGGAAAGAAGAAATCAAGAAATTCAACAAAACACTACATGTATTAGAGTTCATTGGTACTAAAAGACGAAAATCATGGGACAGTTTAGATAAATTTGATGTGATTCTCACTACTTATCATACAGTCCTGAGAGATATAGATAAACTAAAAACCTTAAATTGGGAATATGTGATATTGGATGAAAGTCAAATGATCAAAAATAAAGAATCTAAGATGTTCAAGGCGATCAATGAGATACCTGCAGAGAATAGACTTTCCCTATCTGGTACACCTATAGAAAATTCACTTTCGGATTTATGGTCTCAGATGCAATTTATCAATCCCGAAATGTTGGGTAGTTTTTCATTCTTCAAAGCACATTATCTCAACCCCATAGAGAAACATCAAGACACTGACGCACTGGCGCAACTGGCTAATCTGATAAAACCTTTTATTCTTCGTAGAACAAAGGAAGAAGTTGCTCCTGATCTACCTCCATTGACTGAACAAATAGAATATATAAGTCTAGAGAAAGCGCAACTCGACGTTTATGATAAGGTAAAAAGTGCGACAAGGAATTACTTACTGGGATTGGATGATTCAGATAGAGCTTACAAATTTCATGTATTTGCAGCGCTGACTAAACTTAGACAGATTGCGAATGATCCATTCATGGTCGATATCGAATATAAAGGGGGTTCTGAGAAAAAGAAACATATCCTTTCAAAGATGGAAGAAGTGAAAAAGTCAGGGCACAAGGTTCTGATATTTAGTGCATTCACAAAATTAATTACAATCTTCCAAAATGAGTGCGAAACAAATGGATGGAATTATGTCAGCCTTACTGGAAAGGACAATCAAAAGCAACGAAAAGCCTCTGTTGATGCATTTCAAACTGACGAAAAGGTTTCCTTTTTCTTTATTTCACTCAAGGCGGGGGGCACTGGACTAAACCTTACCGCAGCCGATTATGTATTTATTCTTGATCCGTGGTGGAATCCATTCGCAGAAAAGCAGGCTATTGCCAGAGCTCATAGAATCGGCCAAGAAAAACCAGTCACAGTGATAAGGTATATAGCAAAGGAAACCATAGAAGAAAAGATCCTCAAATTGCAAAAAAGAAAAACGGATTTATCGAATGATATCATTCATTTTGATGAAGAAAAATTGAGCTTAGAAAAAACTGATTTTCAATATCTTTTGGACTAATGAAAAAGGAGTATTCAGTTTCTCGTTATTCAATGGATAAGATAGCTCTCTTTATATTGATATTGCAGAATCGTACAATTGTAGAATCGCTTGAATCGCTTGAATCGCTTGAATCGCTTGAATCGCAAAACTGCTTTATAATGTTGACAGAAAATATTTCGCACCAGTTTGGCGACTTCGCAATTCAAGCAGTTATGTCAAAAACCTATCAATTTATGTGGCTTTCGTAAAAAACAGAAAGTGTGAATTACACCTAAATATTAGACAAATCAAAAGACTGATAAAAATTCCGTAATTTCGTCCTGATTAACAACAATTGTTGAGGCTTCTAATGCCTTTATTAAAATACTAAATACCTACCTAAATGAAAAATCTATTATTGGTTTGGCTACTAGCCTTTGTGTGTACCATATCATTTGGACAACAACAAACAGAAACGCCTGATCCGTTTGATTATGGAAAGATGTGGACGTTCGAAAATCCACCTAAAGAGTGGTTCAAAGAAGCATATAATTTCGAACCGGAAGACAAGTGGTTCGATGATGTAAGAAAATCATCCTTAAAATTTGCTACTTGGTGTAGTGCATCGTTTGTTTCTGCTGATGGATTGATCATGACAAACCACCACTGTTCTAGAGATGTAGTTGGAGCGCTACAACAGGAAGGAGAAAACTTTGACAAACAAGGATTTTATGCAAAGACATTGGTTGACGAGAGAAGAGCTGATGGACTATTCGTAGAGCAACTTTACCAAGTTGCGGATATTACAGATATGGTAAAAGACAAAATATCAAGTGCAGAAAATGAAGGTCAAGCTATGGAGATGGTGCAGGGGGCATTGAAAGCAATTGAAGAAGAGTATGCATCTAAAGAAGGATGGGAAGGGCTGAGACTACAAACCGTTACATACTACAGTGGCGGTAAGTATTCGCTTTATGGTCATAAAAAGTTTGACGATATCAGACTTGTATTGATTCCAGAATTAGATCTTGGCTTTTACGGTGGTGATCCGGATAACTTTACGTATCCAAGGTACAACCTGGATTGTACTTTCTGGAGAGCATATGATGAGGATGGAAAACCTCTTAATACATCTGAACACTACTTCAAGTTCAAAGCTGAAGGAGCCGAAGAAGGTGAACCCGTATTCGTTGTTGGTAATCCAGGATCTACCGAAAGATACAGAACCGTAGCACAATTAGAATATGATAGAGACTATAGATACCCAATGACATATAGATTTCTTAAAAATAGAAATGATATGATGATGGCTGACTATAATACCATGAAAGATGATCCCGCTAAAGAGTTCGAAGCGCAATCATTGTTAAATACAATAGCAGGTGTAGCCAACGGAATGAAAGCATATGGTGGCATAGTTGGCGGCCTAAATAACCCAGAGTTATTTGGTAGAAAGGTAGCTATGGAAAATTACGTAAAATCAAAATCTCCAGGTATTACTTATTGGGATGATTTGAAGAAGGAATATGAGTCACTTAACCCTCATGGATGGGCGATAACGCACTTAAGTCCTAGTGGATTAAGAGGAAATATCTTCTTATTAATGCACCAATTATTTCAGTATGATCAACTTATAAAAACGGGTGGTGAATCCGAAGAAATAGAAGCTCAAAAAACAAAATTAAGAGAAGCGATCATACAAATGGTCCCGACCGTAGAAGATCCTGCTGAGATAGCTAAATTTAAATTACTATTGAATGAAATCCAATCAGATATCTATCCTGGTGACGAGACACTGAATAAGGTTCTGGATGGTATGGACATAGATACCTATGTATCTAAAATGATCGATAAAACAAGATTCAAAAACCTCACGAAAACAGAAAAGTGCCTTAAAGGAGATAGGATCAAAAAAGATGATGATATCATGTTAAAGGCAGCAAGAACATTTGTTCCTAGATACTTTGAGGCAGCTACTACATTCCAAGGATCAACACCAGCTAGAAAAGCATTAGAAACTAAAATTGCGAATCAAGTATTTAATGTGTTCGGTGATAACTTACCTCCAGATGCTACATTTACTTTGAGGATATCTGATGGTGTAATCAAAGCATATGACTATAATGGTACGACAGCACCTGTAAACACAACTTACTTCGGACTGTATGACAGACACTACTCTCATAAGCAAGTGTTTCCATGGTCGCTTCCAAAAAGATGGACTGACAATCCTCCATATGAGCTTATGAAATCTCCTTTGAACACTGTATCTACAAATGATATTATCGGTGGCAACTCAGGTAGCCCATTGATCAATAAAAACAAAGAAGCAGTTGGTTTGATCTTTGATGGAAATATCGAATCACTCCCAGGAAACTTCATCTTTGATCCAGCAAAAAACAGAACGGTAAGTGTTCATGCAGGTGGAATTATAGCCGCAATGAAGTATATCTATAAAGCAGATAGAATAGTACAAGAATTAATTGGGGAGTAAATTTCCATTTCGCATTTGACAAATATTTAAAGGGTGTTCTATTGATTTAGAACATCCTTTTTTAGTGACCTGCATTTAGTGTATATAATTCTCTGATCGTATATATGCTCTCACTTAGTTTGGTGTCTAACGAGATCTCTGCCAATGCACCAATTCAATGATCATGAAGTTGAGCACAAGTAATAAAAATGGTTGAGTGCTTGCAATCGGTAGCTGATAATTTAGATGTGGCAATTTAAATTTATTCTCGAAATACTATCATAAATCCATATTGAAACACGACAACCTACACCCCTATTTATCAATTACTTACATAACTAATTATCCCTAATTAGCTCAGCACCATCTCTTATCAAAATCATAAAACCTTCCCATCTATTTGGTAATGTCACTTTTAATACCATACATTTACAGCGTCGAAAGATTGCGACTCAATACTCGAATTTAGTTTTCGATTATCGTAATACTTTATACAGATGAAGCGAGAGAATAGGCTCAATGACCTTCAGGCAACCTACTAAAAGCAAGGTGCCAACTCCTACCCAATTTTGGGAAATATAGATTATTAATGAAAAGGAAAATGATTATTACTTCAACATTCGAGACACCATCCACAAGATTTAGGACTAATTATACAAAGGCCATTCTTATGCCTATGATGACGTGTTGTTGCTGCTGTTGCAGTTGCTAAGCAAAACGCGTATCCTATTTTCTACCTACTACAAGTTTGGTTTTAATAATAGATGAATGCGAATTTACACTCGCTCATACCCTACTTTATCATTACTATATATTACAATTACTTTACATACATAAATTACAATACCATGTCAGATCAGATTAGAAATTACAAGTACGAAACATTACAACTTCATGCAGGACAGGAACCAGATCCAGTGACAGGTTCTAGGGCAGTGCCCATTCATCAGACAACTTCTTTTGTATTTAAGAGTGCTGAGCATGGAGCTAACTTATTTGCTCTCAAAGAGTTTGGAAACATCTACACTAGAATTATGAATCCTACCACAGATGTATTCGAGAAGAGATTAGCGGCTCTAGAAGGCGGAGTGGCTGCAGTAGCAACAGCGTCTGGATTGTCTGCACAATTCTTAGCACTGAACAATATCTTAAGAGCGGGAGACAACTTTGTGAGCACATCTTACCTTTATGGAGGATCTCACAATCAATTTAAAGTCGCGTTTAAGAGATTAGGAATAGAAACAAGATTTGCAGAGGGAGATAACCCAGCAAGCTTTAGATCATTGATTGATGAGAATACAAAGGCACTATATCTGGAGACAATCGGTAATCCGAAATTCAACGTTCCTGATTTTGAGGCAATAGCTGCATTGGCAGATGAATTTGACATTCCATTGATTGTTGACAATACTTTTGGAGCTGCAGGATTTCTATTTAAGCCTTTAGAGCATGGAGCTCATATAGTTACGGCTTCCGCCACCAAATGGATCGGTGGACATGGAACAAGCATTGGAGGAGTTGTGGTCGATGGAGGAAAATACAATTTTGGAAATGGTAAGTTCCCTGATTTCTCAGAACCGTCAGAAGGATATCATGGATTGGTGTTTTCAGATGTATTCGGAGTAGATAATCCGTTGGGTTTACCAAATATTGCATTTGCAATAAGAGCAAGAGTTGAAGGATTGAGAGATTTTGGGGCTGCACTCAGTCCGTTTAACTCTTTCCAATTATTGCAAGGATTAGAAACACTTTCCTTAAGAGTGCAGCGAACAGTTGATAATGCATTTGAAATAGCACACTGGCTATCAATTCATCCACAAGTAGAGAGCGTAAATTATCCAGGATTATCGTCAAGTCCTTATTATCATTTAGCCAAAAAATACTTAAAAAATGGATATGGAGGAGTACTTTCTTTCACATTAAAAGGTGGCAGAGAAGATGCTCAAGAGTTTATCAACAATCTAGAACTGATAAGCCACCTTGCCAATGTTGGTGATGCAAAAACACTAATCATTCAGCCATCAGCCACTACTCATCAGCAATTGACAGAAGAAGAACAGTTGAAAGCAGGTGTACTGCCAAGTCAACTTAGATTGTCTGTTGGGATAGAACATATTGATGATATAAAAACAGATCTGCAATATGCGTTTGAAAAGTTACGAATTACTGAAGATAGGGAAGATACTCGAGCTACACCTCAATCAGCTTAGTAAAAAATAGTCCAGCAAAGAATGAAGATAATATCTGAAATTAAATACTGTGAATTTGACGAGCCATTGGAATTGGAATCTGGAGAACAACTCTCCAGATTCCGTTTGGCCTATCAGACCTTTGGTACTTTGAATGCTGACAAATCAAATGTTATATGGATTCTACATGCTTTGACCGCAAATTCAGATCCGTTTGAATGGTGGCCTGGAGTAGTTGGCAAGGACCAAGTGATTAATCCAGATGAACACTTTGTTATTTGTGCCAATGCACTTGGATCCCATTATGGTAGTACAAATGCTCTAGATATCAATCCAGATACCTGCGACAAATATTATCATGACTTTCCATTATTGACAAATAGGGATATTGTTGACGGGTTTATCCGTTTACAAAAAGAGTTGGATTTACCTGGGATAAAGCTTCTAATTGGAGCTAGTCTTGGTGGACAACAAGCTGTAGAATGGGCTATCAAAGCACCTGACACCATAAAAAATCTAATATTAATAGCGACAAATGCTAAACATTCTCCATACGGTATTGCTTTTAATGAAAGCCAACGACTAGCGATACAAGCAGATCAGTCATGGACAGAAAGAAAAGACAATGCAGGAGAACGAGGACTCTTGGCAGCCAGATCAATAGCCCTACTCAGTTATAGAACTGCAACTGGCTATGATCTCACCCAACAAGATACTAGTGAAGATTTAGAGAATTACAGAGCTACTAGCTATCAAAAATATCAAGGTGAGAAACTAATCAAACGGTTCGATGCTTTTTCCTATTGGACATTATCCAAAGCAATGGATAGTCATAATGTAGGAAGGAGCAGAGGAGGGCTAGATTTGGCATTGGCTGGTATAAAGTCAAAGACTACAATAATTGGCATTGATTCTGATGTTTTGTTTCCCACAACTGAACAAAAACTTCTTTGCGAAAAAATACCCGATGCACAATATGAAGAACTTTCTTCTATGCTTGGACATGATGGTTTTTTGACAGAAAGTGTCAATGTCAGTAGAATCATTGCACGGGTCTTGCATAATAATTCAATTTTCACAAATATAGAAAAAGCTTCTTAATGAAATTAATGTTTTTCATATCAAATACTGGCGAGCCCATGCACTGGGCTATTGCAGGCCTCATTATTGGTTTGGTTGTACCCGCTTTACTTCTTATTGGCAATAAAAACTTTGGCGTGTCGTCAACATTAAGACATCTGTGCACTATAGTCTTACCTTCAAAAAGGAAGGGCTTTTTTAGTTATGATCTCAAACCACATTATTGGAGCCTAATATTCATAATTGGCATTGCATTAGGTGGTCTTATTGCTCACTTCTACAACCCAGACCCAACTTTGTCCGTTGGTGAAAAAACTTCTACATTTTTGTTACAAAACAATGTAAAAAATACAGCGGGCCTGTACCCTGGTGATTTATTTAGTCTACAAAACACTAAGGGGTTAATACTATTGATTGTGGGTGGTTTTTTAGTTGGCTTCGGTACTCGATATGCAAATGGCTGCACATCGGGTCATTCTATCTTTGGAATAGCTAATTTGCAAATTTCTTCCATTATTGCGACCATAGCATTCTTTGCAGGTGGTTTGACAATGACCTATTTTATTTTACCAATAATATTATAAGCCAATGAAGAATCTATTTTATATAATTACGGGATCTGTATTTGGATTCACCTTAGTCAACAGTCAAGTGGTAAGTTGGTATCGAATCCAAGAAATGTTTCTTTTCGACAACTTTCATATGTACGGGGTAATAGGTACCGCAATAGTTTCAGCAGCTATATTTCTATTTTTCCTCAAAAAACATCATCCATATTCTTTTGACAAGGAAGCTCTTATCTTCAAACGCAAGGATCTAAATAGAGGCACCATAATCGGGGGCGTTTTATTTGGTCTAGGTTGGTCAATTACTGGTGCATGCCCTGGCCCTATATTTTCGTTAATAGGTCATACTGATTTCATATACCTCATTGTGTTGTTCTCTGCACTATTGGGTGTATTTGTCTACGGGAAAACGATAGCTGAGTGATTCCGTAATTTTAACTTAAAATATGTTAAATGTGTGCTTTACGTATTACGCAAATAAATTATTTGTATACCTTAGTAAAACAATGCAATCTGAGCAATCGTTAGTTGCATGTTGATTAATTAATAAAAACAAATTGAATTATGTCTAAATTCTTAGAAAAAGTAGATTCGTACTACGAAAACCTTACAGTAAAATTAGGAGTAAAAGGAGTTGATAAAGAACTCCTTACTAAGGTGACTAAAGGTGTGGGACCAAACATCTATAAAGCGGATGCTAGTAAAGTATCAAGTTCTGATCCAGATGAAATGGCAAGAGTTAAAAATAACTTCTTGATCAAAAAATTAGGCTTAAAAGATGGTAAAAAACTTGATGACGCCATAGCTAAGGTGATAGATATCATGGGCAAAGCTAATAAGTCAAAATACAGAGCTGTATTTTACTTTTTATTAGTAAAAGAACTGAAGCAAGAGAAAGTGTATAAGTAAGATTATTTAACTTATTTTAAGAAGAGGAAGGCACGTCGTTTGGCGTGCCTTTTTTGTTATTAAATTGTGGAGATAGCTCCAAATTTTATTCTAAAGAAAATTAAATTGGAACTACTATTGGTCAATGAGAACACGAATGTCTAAATAGTAAATTTAGTACTATTGCTTTTCGCTGCGTAAAAGTCTTACATAAGCTGTCATTAAATGGAAATCTCAATTCATCCTTTGAACACAAAATCATCTATATCCAACAATAGTAATTATCTACAATAGCGTGTATTTGGTTTACGAACGATTTATACAGTTAATCGGCTTTTGTAATCAGTTCGAAATCTGCAGCGATAATCTTAGCTAGATGAAGCGGATTGTAAATTTGAAGATCAAGCCACTACTATTCTACAATCCAAGCGAGTAGATATTTGTAATATATATTTGTTTTAACAGACATATATATTTGTTTTAACAGAAATATCAATTGTTTTAACAGACATGGTATTATTTGCATACTACTTTACAATTATCCAACAAATCCGATAGAAACTATATAGAAATATTAGTAGAAGCCAACAGTATCTCATAGTTTAGACACAATCATTACAACAGAATAGAAAACATTCTAAATATTAACTTCTCAGATACCAATTAAAAAACCTAGAGAAGCAGATACTCCATAGCAATATAAAAAGGGAAGTAACGAATTGGGCAAATTATGCCCATAATTTACTATGTGAAAAATCACTAGCAGGCATCGCCATGGATTTTTTTTGACTAATTTCTAATAAAAACTTAAGATTATGTTCGACGAAAATTTAAAAGTAAAGCCCTTTAGAAATCATTGCAAAAACACTGCATTCATCTCGTTAATCGCTATTCTCTGCCTGGTTGGATTTCCATGTATATCTCAGAATACGCCAAACGATGCGGACTGTGAGATATGTGCAAGTATAACCTCATATCCTCAATTAGCGAGTCTAGATAGTGGCGATGGTTTCTTTTCTCAAATAATATTTAATCAATTATTGGGAACAGATGTAAATTTGACCGCTCTAAATTGGATGGGATTAACTCAATACCACTTCGAATTAGAAAAATTAATATTTACCCTTTCTCAAGATTTAAATTTATCATCTCCGCAGGCAGTACTAGAGCAGGAACTAACGATCAATCAAGTATTAAGTGCTCTAGTTACCATTGCTAGTAATGAAGGAACAGTAGCAGCTTTAAATAAAATTATAGATACCAACATGACAACAGGAACTATTCAGTTAGGTGATATGCTAAATGTTGAAACTATTAATCAAAGCTTAGCAAATATAGATCTAAATTTTTTCAATTTTATAAACACTGCAATTCAACTTTATAATTATGAAAACGTACTTGTCACGAATGCACCAATAGATTTTAACATTCCGATAGTTGGTGATATTTCAATGCAGGCCCAAGTGGTAGAACCTCCAAATATCACATGCGCTGACACTGGTATGCAGTTATTTAGCGCGGGAATAAGACTAAGATTAATCGTTGACATAGTTGATGTTGCTGTCTCCAGTTCAGAATGAATAGCGGACTTAGAACTGACATTGACAGAATTGGAACTGTATATAGACATTGCCAGTGGATTAACAACTGTCAATGCAGCCAACGGGCCGAACAATCAAGTAAATATAGAGATTCAAGCAGGCCTAGCAAGGGCATTTTTAGGATCTATTGATGAAAGTCATTTCTTTGATTGAACAAAAGACCCAATTGACAGTTTGACTTTTGGTATTATTGGCCAACTACAAGTTACGGCACCACTCGTTGATCAAACTTTAATTGTTTCAGCGAAAGGATCTGGAGATGCAGCAAGTATTCTCAATGTACAGAATGGTCTGACACTTCCATTTGAATATACCGCTGGTAATAGTAGTGCAACAATCTCGGAACTTATCAATAAGCTTTTGGCTGATACTGAAATACAAATTACCAGCGATGTACCTCTATCACCATTAGTCGCAACTGTTTTAGAAACTGTTATGGATGATCTTGTAGCGAGTGTCAATACACTATTATTTCCAGAGGATGCGATCATATACAACATATTGAGTTTAGTGGTTGACCCTATTTTGAGCAGTTTGGGTATTGGCATTGGTGAAATTATTGTGGTAGCTGATCAACTTATTGAAACATGTCTTGATATGGACGATGCCCCTAATATGTATAATACATATTTTGCAGACAATGGCCCAAGTCATGTCATGGATAACTCACTGTATTTGGGTCCAATTGTACCCGATAGCGACAGTGATGGTCATCCTAGCATTTATGCAGATTATGATACAAAAGATGATGGAATAGCCAATTTTGATTATATAATAGACCAGGGTGTTTATGTTGTCGATGTGACAGTCACAAATACCAGCCAAGATTCAGCTCAACTTGTAGGATGGATAGATTTTAATAATAACGGGGTATTCGAAAATAATTATGAAAGATCAGTTATGAGTTCGCTCGCTAATGTCGACAAAAACTATTCAGGATCAGTGGTAGTAATATGGGACAACATTCCAGAAGGCACTTTACTTGAAGGTAGATTTGCTCGATTTAGATTAAGTTCTGATCCAAATTTCTTTGATCCAAGCCTCGCCAGCCCAAACGGTTTTGCAAGGGATGGTGAAGTGGAGGATTATTTTATTGAGGAGCAAATATTACCGATTGAACTATTAAGCTTTGAGGTGAAATTTTTGGGCGAAAATATAGAAATCGAATGGCAAACTACAGACGAAACATATCTTGACGCATACTATGTTGAAAAATCATTTGATGGGACAAAATTTATCAATGTACATACGCAGCATTCCGAAAATCAATCCGCAACTTACCATGATTACTCATTTATCGATGAGGAGAAAACTACAGGTACAATCTATTATAGATTAAGGTCGCAAGATCTAGATGGACAATTTGATTATTCAGAAATAAAGTCAATATTTAGAAAATCTAGTTTTTACGTAGAAATTGCCCCTAATCCATTTGTTGATATTCTCAATCTAACCATTGGCAATACAACAAATGCTGAGACTACTATTAAAATCTATAATTCTCATCATCAATTGATATATAATAATAAGTTTAATTCAGAAACAAAGCAAATGAACTACGACATGAGTGAGTATGCCAATGGAATTTACATAGTCACAATAATTAATAATAACAATACAGATAGTAGATTGATATTTAAAAATTAGTAACTACTCAGCCGGGCAGTAGTTGTTTCTACTGTTGAGCTCGCAGGGCTTAATTAAGGAGCATCTACCTGAGTGGTTACAAAAATTGAATGGTTTTGTTTATATCTAAAGCTAAATTGCATATTTAGCACTTTTTAAGATGAAGTTCTATTCCCGGTACTTAGCCTAAAGCTAAGTGCCGGGAATCAATTTTCACCTGACACGGTAACGATGTAAATTAATACTGGATCATAAAAAAGATTATCCTACATTCCTTACATCACTTCACTGGGGTCTCAAACTACGAGTAATCTTACACAAGTCTCCTTAACTTCCTCCCCTACCGCACTTTGAACATCCCCGCCCAAATGCTTCGCAAAAAATCGCTCCACTTCCACATGCATGGCTACTCTATTTAAAGGCTTTCGGAATCCATGCCCTTCATCGGTAGCTAGCAGGTAGGTAACATCGTGTCCATTCTTTTTGAGTACTTCTACGATCTGATCTGATTCCGCTTGTTTTACTCTAGGATCATTTGCTCCTTGCACGATCATCAGAGGCTTTTTGATTTTATCTGCATGAAAAAGCGGACTTGATTCTTTGATTAACCTTTGTCCTTCTTCTGTATCTGGATCGCCAGTCATTTCATAGAGCCATTTTCTTCCAGCTTCCCAGTAAGGAGGTATGCTCTCCAATAAAGTGAATAAATTACTAGGTCCTACGATATCCACACCACAAGCATATACTTCTGGTGTAAAAGCAAGACCAGCTAATGTAGCATATCCACCATAACTTCCTCCCATGATTGCTATTTTTTGGGGATTGGCTATTCCTAGATCGATCAAGTACTTAGCTCCCCATGTGATATCATCTTGCATAAGTTTCCCCCATTGTCTATCACCTGCATTAAGGAACGATTTACCATATCCTCCACTTGCTCTAAAGTTAGGTTGCAAGACGGCATAACCACGATCCGCGAGAAATTGGACTGTCCCGTTATAACCCCAGTGGTCTCTTGGTCCTTTTGGACCTCCATGCACTAAGATCACACATGGTAAATTCTCATTTCTATCAACAGAAATTGGCAATGTTAAATATCCAGGAATATTCAATCCATCACTACTTGTAAAAGAGATCGGCTTCATTGCTGACAGTCTATCCTCTACCTCCTTCAGATCAGGTCTCGCTGTATATTGATGCTTATATTCATTTGTATTCCAATCATATGACCAAACTTCACTGGCATATATATCACCACCAGTTGCAATAAGCATCTGCTTATAATCATCCGTTGTTGACACTATTCCAACTTCTCTACCAGGAAATTTTGATTCGAAACCAGCAAATAGAGATTCCCATTCTTTATCTTTCCAGTATTTTCTTTGTTTATCATCTATGTATGATGTACAAAGGATCTTTTTACTATGTCTATGAAGAAATAGATCACCAAAATCTACTTTGTGTTCAGGATCACTTTCTATTATTTTTAAGGATAATGTTATCGGATCAAATTCATATAAGGTAGATAAGTCAACGTCCCCTTTATTGGACTCTAGGTAGGCCTTACGATTATCCGCGGTCCAGCCAAGTATTTGAGCTGACTCCTGTAAGTTAGTCTTGTATATAAGTTTAAAATCTTTAAGATCAGTAACCGACAATATCTCTGAGAAGCCATTTTCATCGGTTCTATATGCCATTCGTATTGTCTCAGACCAATCAAATTCCCACCCCGTTATTCTCTCATTATTTTCATAGAGGAGTTCCAGTTTTCTAGTACTAATTCGCAATTCATATAAGTCATGCCAAGCTTTATCCCTGTCATTTATTCCTATCCAAAGGACATCTGGATTCGATCGACTAACATCAATTATCTGGACATTCACTTCATTTAATGGGGTTAAATTATGACATTGAGCCTCCTCCTCAAAAGGATCAACACTAAATACATTCATGTTTTCATCACCATCGTTATCATTGACGAATAAGATATATTTAGAATCTTTAGTCCAAAAATATCCAAGAATTGGAGACCTACTTTTAGTTAATACCTTGGCTTCATCAAATTCCTGACTTACTTCTTTGACGTAGAGATTTATGATTCCTTCGTAGGGTTTCATGAAAGCGATCATCTTTCCATCTGGCGATAATTGTCCAGCAGTTATTACCGGATTGCCAAAGAATATTTCTCTTTCTATAAGTGGGCGTTTATTATTTGTCATAATGCTACTGATTTCGTGCAAAAGTATACAATTTACTTAGTCCAAATTTTATCTAATCGATCAAAACACAATCCTGAACTATAAACAAAGAATATAATAGTTGAAATCAACTTTAAGCCATCACAAATGTCTGGTGATCTACTTTATTAAATTGAAAAATAAATATCCAGAAGAAAGAATAATCTCATCTTTGCAAAATGATAAAAGAAACAATTGAGAGTGATATACTAATTATCGGAGCTGGGCTCACTGGGCTGACGATCGCCTATGCACTTAAGAATTCTGGGTTGTCTATCAAAATTGTCGAAGCAAGGAGTCGTCTTGGTGGGATAGAAACAGTAAGAACTAATGATGGTGTCAAAGTAGAAATGGGTGCCACTTGGCTTGGAAGTAAACATACTTATCTAGCGAGGCTTTTGTCTGAATTGGGAATAGAAACTTTTGAACAAATTATTGGAGAGACAGCAATATATGAGGAAATATCAACAAGCCCTCACTATCTCGCAAGGATTCCACCAAATCCTGAACCTTCGCTTCGTATTGTCGGTGGTTCAGAAGTTTTAATCAAGAAATTATCGAGCTTCATAAGCTCAGAAACTATTTTTCTTGATACAAAGGTGGTAAGTATAAAGCAAAATGAAGCTGGAGCATTTGCGGATTGCATCCATTCTATTTTCAAATCTAAGATTGTCATCTCAACCCTACCTCCCAATCTCCTAGTTAACACTATTAATTTTGATAGTGCTCTACCACAAAGTCTGGTGTCTGTTGCCAAGAACACACACACTTGGATGGGTGAATCAATAAAAATAGCACTTTCCTACCCTACGCCATTTTGGCGAAGTGTGGAGCTATCAGGCACGATCATGAGTAATGTAGGTCCTATTCCAGAAATGTATGACCATAGCAACATAGAAGACAATAAATATGCACTTATGGGCTTTCTCAACGGCAGCTACTTTCAATTGACCAAGGAAGAAAGATTGGATATAATTATGAAGCAACTGAAAAAGTACTATGGAAAATTGGCCGAATCCTATATAAGTTATGAAGAAAGAATTTGGCGAACAGAAGCCGAAACATTCACTCCTTATGAATCAAACGTGCTGCCTCATCAATCAAATGGAGATGATGTATATCAAGAAACCTATTTAGACGGACGACTCATGTTGGCTGGAACTGAAACATCTAGCTACTATTCTGGATATATGGAAGGTGCTGTGTATAGCGCATTACTGACTAGTCAAAAAGTTCTAGCAAAATTTCGCAAATAAACATGTATCTCATCTGAAAGGAAGTGATAATTGTAATCATGAAAAAGTACTTAAGGATAACTCCATTTACATATGCGCCAACTTTATCTTCTACATCTGTAGTAAATACTCCTTCAAAATCAGACTCAAATTGAAATTCCTGGAGAAACTAAAATCTGAAGCATCAAAGTTATCAGGATTAAGAATCCATCCATCCTGCCTACAAATGACTCTCGATGCCATATTTAAGACCTCATCGCCCCCATAAAGAAGGGATTCTGACTAGTTTCAGTATGCAGCTCCCTCCAAGTAATCAGGTTTGCAAGTAATGCCCCCGACATACATAATCAAGTATTTGGTGAACTAGGTCTTAATAATATCATTTGCAATACTATTACTTCTGAAATAACTGTTAGCATCGGAAGACCTAAAGGATTCATCATTCAAAATTAAAAAATGAAAAGAACACTATTTATACTTTTTGCCGTAATTAGTTTATCGTCTTGCAAGACAAAGAAAGCTAGTACCGTCGTTGCTCCGCAGAACAAGGGTGAATCTATAATACAACAAGCAATTGAAGCACATGGAGGCAAAAAATATGAAACTGCACATTATAGTTTCACTTTTAGAAAAAAGCAATACACCTTTCGAAATAATGGTAATCAATATGAATACTCAGTAATAGGTAAAAAAGATGGTAAGACTACTAAGGATGTAATGGACAATGACGGAATGACTCGTCAAATTGATGGACAATCCATTCCTTTAACCAAAGATGAGCAATATCGATTTTCACAAGGTGTCAATTCTGTTATTTATTTTGCAACTCTTCCACATAAATTAAAAGACAAATCTGTAAACAAAAATCACATTGGAAAGACAAGCATTAAAGGAAAAAACTACGAAGTAGTGCAAGTTACTTTCGATGAAGCAGGTGGAGGAAAAGATCATGATGACCAATATCATTACTGGATTAATACTGAGACTCACCTTATTGATTACCTAGCTTATAACTACACAGTCAATAAAGGCGGAGTAAGATTCCGTTCCGCATATAATACTCGAAGAATCGATGGAATCATATTTCAGGACTATATCAATTTTAAAGCAACAGTAGGAACTCCATTAATTGATTTGCCAAAATTATATGAAGCAGATCAGTTAGAACAATTGTCATTAATCGAGACAGGAAATGTTGTCAAATTGTAGATAGTATCGTTGCATATCATTTACTACATTTGTATATCCTAATCAATAAAACAAAATCAAGTGAAACGAGCATATATAGTAGACGGAGTACGTACAGCATTCGGAAAATTTAGAGGTACATTATCATCTTATAGAACAGATGATCTTCTGGCTCACGTAATCAAATCATTGGTAGAAAAGAATCCTAACATCCCTCTCGAAGCCTATGAAGATGTAATCATGGGTTGTGCAAACCAAGCTGGAGAGGACAATAGAAACATCGCTCGTATGAGTGCTTTACTAGCTGGTCTGCCATGGTCAGTCCCCGGTGAAACGATCAATAGATTATGTGCTTCAGGTATGTCAGCTATCGTACATGCGAATCGTGCTATCAAAGCTGGTGATGGCGATATATTTATATCAGGAGGAATTGAACACATGACACGCGCACCTTTAGTGATGTCAAAGTCTGCAAGTGCATACGGAGGTGACATGAAGGTACATGACAGTAGTTTCGGATGGAGATTTGTCAATCCTAAGATGGCAAAATTATACGGTACAGAAGCTATGGGTAACACCGCTGAGAACCTTGCCGAAATGTATAATATTAGTCGAGAAGATCAAGACAAGTTTGCTATGAATTCTCAGAAGAAGGCTGCACAAGCTAGAGATTCTGGTAGATTAGCAAAAGAAATAGTGGCCGTTGAAATCCCAAGAAGAAAACAAGATGCATTGATCTTTGATCAAGATGAATTTATCCGAGCGGAAACAAACATGGAAGCACTAGGTAAACTCAGAACTGTATTCAAAGAAGGTGGAACTGTAACCGCTGGTAATGCTAGTGGATTAAATGATGGGGCTGCAGCGGTAATCATCGCGTCAGAAGATGCCGTAGCAAAATACAATCTAAAACCATTGGCTAGAATAGTATCGTCTGCGGTAGTAGGCGTAGAGCCAAGAATCATGGGAATAGGCCCTGTCAAAGCCAGCCAAAAAGCTTTGGCTAAAGCGGGGCTTACACTAGATCAAATTGGTGTAATAGAATTAAATGAAGCATTTTCAGCTCAAAGCTTGGCATGTATCAGAGAATTAGGACTTGCTGACGGCGATCCTAGAATAAATCCTAATGGTGGAGCAATAGCTATCGGTCATCCTCTTGGAGTTTCCGGAACCAGAATCTCCCACAGTCTTGCAATCGAGCTTCATGAAAAGAATCAACAGTACGGGCTGGCAACTATGTGTATTGGTGTTGGTCAGGGTTATGCCATGGTGATTGAAAAAGTATGATCTTCATAACAATTTGATTGGTACTTCATTTTGATAAACTCACTTTAAGTTCTACCTTACTTTTCGAATTAATAAATTAAATCTACTTACATATGTTCGAAAACAGAAGGATTCTAACGCATTTTCAATTTGCGCTTTTGATACTGGTTTCTATTGTTATTTTCTCATGTGCTTCGAAAGAAATAGTACCAAAAGATCTTAATAATGAAGTTTTGATTCCAATTCCTGTTTCTACAACGGCAACCGGTGAATCTTTTGAGATTACTGATAAAACAGTAATTTTCACTTCCGGTGACTTTTATTTTATTGAAGATTTTGCTCAACAAGTCAGAGCATTTAGTGATCGTCCATTAGATATTTCTCCTATTGGGTCCGCTCCAAGTGCGGGGAATATGTATTTCATTATTGAAAATTTATCTAACAAAGATCCCGAAGCATACGAACTAGAAATTTCAAATGACCATCTGATTCTAAAAGCAAATACAGAACAAGGTTTATTTTATGGTATTCAAACCATAAGGCAGATGATGCCTAAGGAGATAGAGAGTAGCATTATTAACTTATCGCCGTTGCTCATAGCTTCGGGAAAAATAATTGATTCACCTAGATTCGAATACAGAGGAGCTATGCTTGACGTATCTAGACATTTCTTTGGTGTAGATGTAGTAAAAAAATATATTGATTACATAGCAAGCTATAAGATGAATAGGCTCCATCTTCATTTATCTGATGACCAAGGCTGGAGAATAGAAATCAAGTCATGGCCAAAACTGACAGAAATTGGTGGGCTTACACAGGTTGGTGGCGAGAAAGGTGGGTTCTATACACAAGAAGATTATAAAGAGATAGTAAGATATGCTCGAAGTAAGTTTGTAACTATTGTTCCGGAGATTGATATGCCAGGTCATACCAATGCTGCACTGGTTGCGTATCCTGAATTAAACTGTAATAAAAAAGATCCAAACCCAAAAGCTTATACAGGTATGGCAGTTGGATTTAGTACACTGTGTACTAGGAATCCGGAAGTATATAACTTCATAGATGATGTCATAAGAGAGTTAGTAGAAATGACACCTGGTGAATATATACATATTGGCGGAGATGAATCCTTGGTCACCAAAAAGACAGATTATATTTACTTCATTAATAAAGTGCAAAAAATAGTAACTAAGCACGGTAAAAAAGTACTTGGCTGGGCGGATATCTCAGCAGCAACATTAGAATTAGGCTCGATTGTACAGCATTGGGATGGAATAGAAAATGCCCAAAATGGCGTTGCACAAAATGCAAAAATTTTGATGACTCCAGCAGCAAAAACTTACCTTGACATGCAATATGACAGCACGACTCCATTTGGATTGCATTGGGCCGCTTATATAGAATTAGACAGTGCTTACATTTGGGATCCTGCAACGATTGTAAGTGGTATATATGAAGACAATATTATAGGTATAGAAGCACCATTATGGTCTGAGACTATTGATAAGTTAGATGAAATTGAATACATGGCATTCCCTAGAATAATCGGTCATGCTGAAATTGGATGGTCTCCTCAAAAAAGTAGGAGTTGGGATGAATATAAAGTCAGACTTGCTAAACATGAAAATCGACTTAGAGAAATGGGTATTGACTTTTATGAGTCCGCTATTATCCCTAGGGATTCATTGTGAGGAGAATCCTTAATAGTCTCTAATAATTAATCCATTTCCTTTTCCTTTTCCACAGATGCTTTTCACATATGCATTGACAACTCTATCCATCGGGATGGGATTGTGTCCAGGAAAATAACTTTTATATTTTTCATAAGCATCTGCTACCATTCCTAAAGAAACAGCATTGAGCCTTCTGCCCTTTTCTAATTCAAGTGAAGCTGCTTGCACAAAACTGTGGATTCCTCCATTGACCATTGATGCACTTGCCGTTTTGACCACTGGATCATCTGCGAGTATCCCCGTTGATAAGGTGATAGATCCTAGATCATTGAGATAATTTTGTCCTATCCTTGCAAGATTTACTTGTCCCATTAATTTACTCTTTATTCCTACATAATAATCTTCCTCCGTCAAGTCCTTAAAATCAGCCCATCTTACTTCCCCAGCTTTGCATACAATAGCATCTATACCATCCCATTATCATCCAACAATCGTTTTATAGAATCGGCAGAAGTCAGATCGACAGTAACTTGTCCAGATGTTCTTCCAGCAACAATTACTTCATGATCTTTCACAAAATGATCAACAATCTTTCTTCCAACAGTGCCGGCACCTCCTACTATTAATGTTCGCATAATCAGTTAATATGGTAAACTTTTGAAGTTAAGAAATAGAAAACTAGCAATTAATTTGCATCCAAGTGCAACGAAATAGCGAATAAGAAAATCTATATAGTAGAACATCTAAAATCAACGGATCATGAATTATACCACAAGACTACTTTCAACTTTTATTTGCAGCTTCTTGATCTTTTCTCATTTAACTTCTCAACACTCTATTTCCAGTGATGCAGCTAACTTAGATTCGGCTTGTGACGGAGCATGTGTTACTTACATGTTAGAAAATGGTTTAGGCGGCCCATATTTTTGGGTTACAACAGGGTCAATCCAAGGAAGTAATAATGATAATGAGGCAATAATATGTTGGAATGTCATAGGAAATAATGAAATACAATTAGTTGATTTTGCTGCCCCATCTACTAGTCAGTCTACTTTTCAATCAGTTACTATTAGTGCAAACCCTAATCCAGAAGTAATTTTCCCTCTGTATCCTGATTGTATTGTTAGAGATTCAATTTACGAAGAACCGGGGCAAGATAAAATGTTGACTGTTGATTGCCGAACTGTATGCTCTGGTTCAATAGCAACTTACTCGTCATTAGTTGGGAGCACTTCAACTGTTTCTTGGGAAGTTGATGGGGGCACAATATTAAGCCAATCGCAAGAAGACATAACAATTGAGTGGAATATTACAGGTTCAGGAAATATTAAAATCACAGAGTCAAATAATGGATGCATAGGAAGTCAAAATTATTGTATTGAAATTTTAAAACCACTAGATGTAAGTATTATTGCTCTTAATGGTGGAATCAATGATATTACAATTTGTCTTGGTCAGGAAGTATATTTTCAAGGGATAGGAAGTGCAGATGTGACACAGTATCATTGGGATTTTGGAAACAGTACCTATGGATCTGGTTCCGGCGTGACAGCAACATTTGATCAATCTGGAACTTTTACAGTTACACTAATTGGGAGTACTGGATGTGGTTGTCAAACCACAAATACTTATATAGTAATAGTTGATAGTAATCCAGGTCCTGAGATTATGTGTACAGGAACAGTCTGTGGAGGTGATGAACAAACTTACTTTGCTTCGGAAAGCTGTTCAAGTTATACTTGGAGTATCAGTGGTAACGGAAGCGTGATAGATGGTGGTGGAACTAATGACGATTTCATTACAGTAGTATGGGGAAGTGGTCCAGTTGGAGAGATCAATTTAGGTACTTCAGGGTGTAACACTCCTTTATGTGCTCTTACTACGACAGTTCAAATACCAATAATTGATAACAATGCAATAATAGAAGGTCCGGCAGTTGTATGTAAAGATGGTTATTCTAGTTATTCTATTCAATATTACAATGGTACTGACTACCTATGGACCATTAGCGGAAATGGACAGATAATAAATGGATATGGCACAAATCAGATTACTGTACAATGGAATGATAGTCCATTTTCGCCTAACCAATCTACTATTGAGGTTTCATACGATAATTGTCATCTAGAGTGTGGAGGTCAAGTGAGTAAAATTGTTGATTTACTGCCAAAATTTGACATAATAGTTGATGAGATTTCTTGCACAGAGCAAACAACTTATATCAATGCGATCGAGGGATGGAATTCTGCAACAGTTGATTTTGAGGTTATAAATCCGATGTTAATATCAACGATTTATCCGAATACTCAATTCATTTCTGAGATACTTAATATACCTGGTGAGTATCACGTAATAGCTACTGATGCATCAGGGTTGTATTGCAACAATAGAGTAGAAAGAAAATTTACAGTTTTAGAAAAACCTGATGCTCCGTTGTCAATAAATGGACCTTTATCAATCTGCAAAAATGAATTTTATTCATATTCGATCATAGCTCCAAACTCAAGTTACAGTGCTCGATGGATAATACAAGATGGATCTACCACAACTGTCCAACTAGGAAATCAAATAAATATTCAGTGGATAAGTAATGGACCTTATGAAATCACAGTAAACTTATATCATCTTGAAGGATCTTGTTCTTCAGAAAGTCTTACTGAATCCCTATTACAAGTTGCAAATGCCACAATAACTGGATCCGATGAAACGTGCATAGATGAAACAACAACTTACAATTCAGGGATTGCATCTGGCAACTCAGCTGATTGGACAATTACCCCTTCTGATGCAGGAAGTATAAAAAAGAACAATGACAACACCGTTGATATTACTTGGCACCTTGCTGGTGCACACCAGATTAGTCTTGATTTTTGTAGTGCATCACTAGCGTATAATGTAACCGTTAACCCTATTCCTTCTACACTAGTTGATTTCCCAGAAAAAGTATGCTCAGGAGAATTAGCAACTATTAATATTCCAGTTACTTCCTCAACAATTATGATTACTGACGAACTAGACAATCTAGTAAGCAATAGTAATGTTTCAGTAGTTGCACCTGGGAAATATAAGGCTATAATAACAACCACTGGGGGTTGTGAAGAGATCATACCTATTGTAATTGATACATTTATTCCTCCTAGTGTGAGAGTATCTTCTCCAGATGAGAATGCATTTTGTATTCCGCATCCTGGAATTAATATAGTTGCACTAAATACGGACGATGGTTACACTTACGAATGGTACTATAACGGATCTTCACTTGGAATTACTACAGATCAAATAACAACTACAGCTTACGGAGACTATCACGTTGTAGTGACAGATCAAAATGGCTGCGTGGCTACCTCTAATTTACATACTTTATATGAATGGTGCACAGGTGATCAACCGCCGGGAACTTGCAGTGGGGGCGGAAATGCTGGAATATTGCAATTAGGTGCAACATCACTTACGTGTAACGATTTAGAATTTAACATAAAGGGATCCCTCTATAATTCGACTTCTTTCATTTGGAATTTTGGTGATCCCGATTCTGGAATAGACAATACAGCGACTGGCACAAATCCAATTCATTCATTTTCTAATGCAGGTTTCTACTATGTCTTTTTGCAAGGAAACATTCCAGGAGAAAGAGCAGTTGATATATTCGCTGTTCCAGCTGCTCCGAGATTTGACTATGATGTAGCATGCGCTAACAGTGGTGTACAGTTCAATAATCATTCTACCTTCATCCCTGGATATCCAATTAGCCAATATTCTTGGAATTTCGGTGATCCGATAAGCGGTTTAGATAACACTTCTACGGATAAAGACCCAATTCACATATACGCTGGAGCTGGAAATTATACCGCAACTTTAGAAATAACAGGCAGCGATGGATGTACTTCAGTATTTCAATTGAATGTAGAAGTATTGCAAGGACCATTTGGTGATTTTGTATTGCCCCAATCTACATGTAGTGACGAAGGACTTCTATTTATAGGATATGAATCTAGTGAAATATTAAGTTATCAATGGGATTTTGATGACCCAACATCTGGTGCTGCAAATTCGTCGACCGCAAGTAGTCCTATTCATACATTTAGTGCAAGTGGATTTTATAGTGCAAGTCTAACTATTACTGATATAAATGGATGTTCTAGAACGATCATCAAACTGATAAACATAACTTCCACCTCTCTCACTGGACAAATCACTGCCAACCAATCTTTCCCTATGTGTTTCGGAGAGGAAGTAATGTTGGACGCTCCAAGTGGAGGTTTAGCTTACTTTTGGTCAAATGGAGAAACAACTGAGAGTATTTCAACTGATAGACCAGGTATTTATGCTGTTACGATATCTACCCCAGGCGGATGCCAATATATTCCAGATGATATAAATGTATCTGTAGAAGGTGTCATAAACAGAAAAATTACAGCAACAGTTGTAGAACATGCCTATGATTATTTTGGCCAGCAATATTTTGATAGTATTGTCATTTGTCAAGGACAGTTATTCTCATTTAATGCAACTTACATAAACAGTGCAACTTATGCTTGGTCCATGGGATCCTCAACAAATTGGTACTTGAACTCCTCAACATTTCCACAATTAGCTCCAGGTAAGCATGACCTATATGTAACCATAACTGATCCTATCTCTGGTTGCCCAGTAGAAAGTGAACCATTTAGAATCATAGTAAATGCACTTCCAAACCAGATTACATTAAGTGGAACTACCAGCAACCTCTGTGAAGGAGAATTACATGTACTAGCCGTTGACAGCCCAGTCAGTAATTTGAAATACTATTGGAATACAGGAGAGGTTGGAACATCGATTACTACGAGCGCTGCGGGTAGATATTCAGTGACTGCAGTTAATGATAAAGGATGCGAAAGAGAAAGTCCTGCTATATGGGTAAGCAAACGTCCTGATGCCAATAGGATTAATGTTGGTTGTACGACAGCTTGTTTTCCTGATACTATATGCACGCCATACATTGATGGAGCTTCTACATACCAATGGTTACTGGATGGTTTGCCAATAAACGATGTTTTTGGAAATGACCTCATTGTAAATCAAGCAGGTGATTATCAATTGGTTGTAGATAACTTTAATGGTTGTTTGGATACAAGTGAAGTCTTTACAATAGATGCTGAACCTAGCGATCAATCTATCACAGGACTTGTATTTATTGATGACAACATGAACGGAATCTGGGACGCTGGAGAACAACTTCTATCTGGTGTAACAGTCAATATTTATAGTGGGAACTCGATTGAAAATACGACTACGACTGATGCAAACGGTTCTTATCTTTTTGATCCAATTACTTTTATAAATCCTGTAGTTAGGATTGATACTACAGGGTTAAACCTGAACTTAAACGGTGGATTGTTTGAGGCTAATATCGATTTTCTAAGTTGTGTCGAAGATAAATCACAGGACTTTCCATTGATAAAAACCTGCTCTCCAGTCGAAGTATTCGAAGATATATTGGTTTGTATAGGAGAAACTGTGACCATAAATAATATAATCCTCGCAGAAGGTGACACATGGCCATTTTTGGATACAAACGCTCAAGGATGTGATTCTATTACTAACATCCAAGTGTTGGCTCATTCTACCCCTGTTGTTAATCTAGCTCCACAGCCTACTTGTAAAAATCAAGATGCAGGACAACTAGAGATAAGCATAATGAGCGGTAGTTCACTGCAGTTTGCCATAGATAGTCCGACTTCATTTTCGTCCAATCTTACATATGACAACCTATCGGCTGGCAGTCATACGCTTTGGCTTTTTGATGCTAATGGATGCTCTTTCTCATATGCATTTTTTATTGATGAGATAGCCGTGCCTGATATGACTTCACTATTGCAAAACACTTGCGCAGGTGGAAATTCTGGATCTGTTCAAATAACACCATTAATTGCAGGGAATTATGGCTTTTCATTAGATGGAGTCACCTTCTATCAAACTGGATACTTTGATGGCTTAGTAGAGGGAATGATTAATATCTATGCAGTAGACAATAATACAGGTTGTCTGCATACATATACAATAGAAATCGAAGCAAACCCCACTCCTGAAATAAACCTAACCCCAACCAATACTTGTGTAGGCGTGATGGATGGAAGCTTCACTATCTCCCCTATCACTTCGGGTAATTATCAATACTCCTTAGATGGCATAGCATTTACCAATGATTTATACTTTGGATCATTGGCAACAGGAAATCAAACTGTATTTATTATGGAAGATGGTTCTTGTGTACAAACCATGTCTGTCTACATAGGAGAAGAACCAGAACCGCTTGTTGCATTCGATACAGAAGATGCTTGTAAAGGTGTTCCTAATGGACAGATCATAATAAACAGTACGTTTCAAAATCTAGAATATTCTTTGGATCAAAATTCCTTTATCAACGATAGTATATTGGTTGATCTACCAGCGGGTATCTATGAAATATTCGTGAGAGGTGATGATAATTGTATCCATCCTTTTGATGTGGAAATTGAGGAATCAGCAGAAATGGATGTTGATTTTGATGATCCGCTTATAGATTGTACCATAACAGAGGTGACATTAGCTCCTGCAGTAACAAATACAGTGGGTGACCTTACTTTCTTATGGGCTAGTGGCTCCGAAGAGCCAACAATTACAACTTCAGAAAACGGAACATACGAAGTAGAAGTAAATGATAAATGTACAACCAGATCATACAGCTACGAAATAGAACTAAATGAGATCATAGAGGAACAACCAATTTACTTCCCAAATATCTTCTCTCCTAACGACAATGGGAGAAATGATTGTTTTGTCCCTGCCCTTAATCCAGAGACTCAGATTATCAGTTATAGACTAATTATTTTTGATAGATGGGGAAACAAATACTTTGAAACCACCGAACTTACACATTGCTGGGATGGCACGTACAATAATAAAAATGTAAGAGCTGGCGTATTTGTGTATCTGATGGAGTTGGAATACACTTATTGTGTTGATATAAAGCGAATTACGAAGTATGGCAATATAACAGTATTACATTAACAATTACGGAATAGTTATCTAATTACCGACTGAACGTAACATTACTTATAGATCATTTTATAACATAATTAAAAAGACAAACGAGGTCTAATAATGACATTCTTCAGGTTTCTCATCGTCTACTCCATACCAAAAAACCCTAATAAGGTGTCATTTTCACAGCGATGGGTTTCAGCCCATCGTATATATCAAAAGCGCGCAACTCTAAAAAAGTGGCATCTTTTGATTCTAACTCGGGATATTCGCAAATAGCGAAAACCCTTATAGATTAAAAGTTCCCATCACTTTAC
>CAXBGT010000024.1:0-40353 GCA_963975265.1 uncultured Saprospirales bacterium | reverse complement strand
ATCCGGATGGCGGGCCGATTAAGGTAAAAATAACCGTAGATAATGGTGCGCGGTCCAATTGGAACTGTGCTCATGCAAACAAGGAAGACGACAATAATTGGAAAGCGATTGAGGCTTTCAAACTGAACTCAGGCGATGATGGCACTACTGAGCATGTATTAACTGCTGATGTCAAGGCGTTTGATGAGACTTCTTTGCTATGGAAAGTTACCGCTTGTGCCTCTATCTTAGGGGCTGAAAAAGCTAGGTTCTTACTTGTAATATTTCAGGATGATGTTGAATTGTTTGAAAAGAAATCGGAGAGAAAAGTTCCTCAGTGCCAACAAAACAAGGCAGTACAATTCAAAAGTATGATAGCATTCAAATTTCATTCTGACAAAGACGAAAATGTAGACATATGGGACGTATTATCATAACAATATGGGCATCAATAGTCTGCGTTGGTGTCTATGGGCAATTAGGGTCAGCTGAGGACATGCCAGCCTTTATATATAAGCTTGATTATAATGTGCCAGAAAGCCCAGCATTCTCTGTTCTCGGGGCTAACCCAACTTCTGTCATGCGGGGAAGTGCATCTCAAGAAGTGGTAGTTAATCTTGCATCTGAGTTTCTGAGTGGAGACAAAGCTGATTCTGGAGTTGGTTTTGATTTTAATCCTTATTTTGTATTTGGCGGACGATTGAAGTCTGTTTCTGAATATAGAGAAAGCGCTCTTAAGCGAATTTTAGCGAACACCCAATTGTCCTTTGGAACGGTGAATGACAAAACATTTCCCAATGATCTATTGATGGCTAGTGGTTTACGGGTTACATTATTTGATACCAAAGATCCGCTTTATGATAAAACGCTTGGTCAAGAAATAGATAAAATTTTAGGCGATGCAAATAGCGGTGACGTTACTACGGAGGATTTCTCAGATGAAGAATCTAAGATCATAGAATTGGATTTTACTCCAGCCTATGCTGCCTCAAAAAAGAAGTATAAAAATACAGCAGGAGGTTCTATGTCAATTGGTGCTGCCATAGCTACTAGAGCAAAAGGTCAAGCATTGGTAGTAGATAGTCTCACCAGTGACAAATCTCAGGTCTGGTTGTCAGGTCAGTACGATTTTGGTGTTAGCGGGCTAAGTATGACAGGAATGTTGATGTACGAAAAGAGTGATGTGATCATCGAAACTACCCATGCTACTATAGCTGGATTAGCTTTGAGGCAATATCGAGATAATCTTATTATCAATGCGGAAATGACCTATAATTCTGTCCTGGATGGATTCGAAGCTGCTGGTTTGATAGAATATTATAAGATTAAAAACGTGGTGGTTTATGCTTCATTTTCTTACAAGGTGGATGAGGTAACGAGGATGTACGATCGAATATTTAAACCTGGGATAAAGTGGAATATTAGTGAGCCGAAGTGATACTAAATATTTCGTTTTTCATGGAGTATGAAGGATACCGTGTCGTTGATATTGCGATCTACAAGACCTCATATCGTTGAGTTTCATGGAATGTTAAAAAGGAGTTGTCTAAGATGTTTTTGTGAGCATGGATTATAAACACTTTCATTCGCAAAAGATGGAAATGGGACATTATTGGTTTCTAATGACTCAGATGGTGACTCTATTTAGGGGTTTTCAGAAGTAAGCTCTATTTTAAAATTCTCTCGAATATTTTCTAAATATTTACTTACAGTTTAAAAGAGGTCCTTAGTCAGCATAGTTTTTTAGGATGAAATTTCCGTTAAAAACAGACCTATGTCTGAGCTGTAGCCTTAGGTGAGTATCCCTATTTAATACTACAAATGATGATGGCTACTTTTGAAAATAGAGAAGTAATAGAGAAGTAATAAAGAAGTTAGTCATTTCACCATAATGAATTACCAATCACTTCATCGCATAATCAAACCCAATCTTCAATAACCTCAGCAACTCTTCATCAATCTCATCCGCATCTTTGATCCTTATTTGATGAGCCCACTTCTTTCCCCAAAGAGTAGATTTTTTAATGTAAGGACTGTGGATATTTTCAGAATAATAAAACTTAACGTCCAATTCTTTGCTCATCGGTTTTACGATTAACCATGCTTTTTTATTGGTGAATACTATTGCTTTTGTTGCAGTACCTACATCATTGGGTTCCCACTCCATAACTCTGTACAATATCCCATCAAATGCAAGCAATAATTCTGGAGGCTTACCAGCAAAAAGATCATCTAGCTCCACCTTTGTACAAGAATGAGACTGATTGGAAGTTTTGAATTTTCTTTCACACTCTGAACATGTCCACATATTAGGGGTAATTTTATGCTACTTTTATATGATCAATCAAACTACCCACCACTACATTCCATTTTTCTATTTTATAAGATGTGGCTACTCTATTTATGATATAAGGATCAGACTTTGCAAATGTTTCGAGCTCTTGTCTACTCAGTTTATCAAAGATTAATATACCTTCCGGTGAGCCAGATTCTGTTGCTCCTCCTAGGAGAAGTTCTTTTCTGCTTATATATGGTTTTAAGTGTTCAAAATGATTCATCCTATGAGGGGTTCGTTCTTCTAGATAATTAATTGAGAAGTTATAAGTAAGGATATGGATCATAATTTTTATAATATATTAAGGAAGCTAAATTAGAATATTGTTTTCAATATTCTTCAATATATGTTGAGCGTTTTTGAGTGAATTTTTCTAAATAGTATAATAAATAGCCGTATTACCCAGGAGTTATACAAATGCAAACATAAGTTTTACTTGGGGTTTAAATTTTCAAAAAAAAAGCCGACAAAAAGTGGATTAGCACTTTAGTCGGCAATTATTCATAATTCACTAGTGTAACTATGAAAAAACGCTCACTACTTCGTTAGTTTTATTGGTAATGTGTATGTTATACCAATACTAATATCTGATGACTTTAGTTTTTTGTAATTCAATACTGCCTTGAGACTTGCATCTAAATCATCACTATCAGTAGAAATTACAATTATCTCATTTTTGGCATTTACTTGGAATGTAACATTCACTGTAGTTTCAGCTTTAAGATCTTTAGTAATTTCAGCTTTAACGATCATTTCTTTAATCTCAGTTCTTGCAGATTTAACAGTAGGGTCAGTGCTCGCTGAAGCAGTTCCAAGTACAAATGCAAATAGGATCGAAAACAATAGGCTTTTTGTAATTCTCATAATCTTTATAGTTTAAAAAGTTAATAATCAGCAATTTAACTTGCTGTTTTTTGCTCTTTAGTAATAAGAGCGTTAGTAATATTGTAATTCTTAAATATTGTAAATGACCTTCATTTGGCCATTATTTCCTGAGATTCATCTTTATGTTTCTTCGTTAATTGGAAATAAATATTGTCATTTGAAGATTGTACAGGAAAGACGAAGTGACTTTTAATTAGTTGCACGTCATTCGACGAAAAGTCACAATAAAACTGACTAATGGATGTAACTTTCAGTCGAAGGGTAACTTATAGGGGTTATAAATCACTTTATTTAAATGCTAAACATTTCTTAAAATAATGATGTAAAGTTAAATGGCAGATTAGCGACATGTAGAAATACACTACATAATATCATATATAAACTTTAAAAATCTATTTTTGTCTTCATTTTATAATTAAGGAAGAATAATAATGCAAAATCACTTGAGCGAACAAGAAATCGTAAGACGAAATAACCTACAAGGTATGCGTGACTTGGGCATCGACCCATATCCCGCAGCTACATTTGATATCAATGCAAGTTCACAAGAAATAAAACAGAACTTTAAGGAAGGTGATACCACTTACAGAGAGATAAGTATTGCAGGAAGATTGATGAGTCGTAGGATTATGGGCAAAGCTTCGTTTGCTGAATTGCAAGATTCTGAAGGTCGTATCCAATTGTATGTTTCCAGAGATGACATCTGTCCTCCTGATAATACTGAGTTTTACAATAAAGTATTCAAAAAATTATTGGATCTAGGTGATTTTATAGGCGTGAAAGGATATGCGTTCTATACACAAGTAGGAGAGTGTTCTATACATGTGACAGAACTTACAGTATTGTCGAAATCTTTGAGGCCTCTTCCTGTTGTTAAGAAAGATGAAGATGGAAATGTATTTGATGCATTTACTGATCCGGAACAAAGATACCGTCAGAGATATGTCGATATGGTTGTGAATCCTCATGTAAGAGAGACTTTCCGTCAGCGAACACAAATGTATCGATCGATGAGAGAGTACCTTGATGTAAAAGGATACCTCGAAGTAGAAACACCAATCTTACAACCTATATATGGTGGTGCTGCGGCTCGTCCATTTAAGACGCATCATAACACATTGGACATGACACTGTATATGAGGATAGCTAATGAGCTGTATCTCAAGAGATTGATCGTAGGCGGATATGATGGCGTATATGAGTTTAGTAAGGATTTTAGAAATGAAGGAATGTCCCGATTCCACAATCCAGAATTTACTCAGATTGAGTTATATGTTGCCTACAAAGACTACGAATGGATGATGAATCTCGTAGAAGAAATGGTAGAGAAAGTCGCCATGGATATCCATGGAACTACTGAGGTGCAAGTAGGTGAAAATGTAATCAATTTCCAAAGACCTTGGAAACGTTATACAATGTATGAAGCAATCGAACACTTTACAGGCATTGATATTTCAGAAATGAGTGAAGCCGATATATTCAAAACAGCAAAAGAGCTGCATGTACCGGTTGATGAAAGTATGGGCAAGGGAAAACTGATTGACGAAATTTTCGGTGAGAAATGTGAGCATCTTTTGATTCAGCCTACATTCATCACAGACTATCCGATAGAGATGTCTCCTTTAGCTAAAAAACACAGAAGTAAGCCAGGACTAGTAGAACGATTCGAAGCTGTATGTAATGCTAAGGAAATCTGCAATTCATTCACCGAGTTGAATGATCCAATTGACCAAAGAGAACGTTTTGAAGCGCAACTTGAACTAGGGAAGAGAGGAGATGATGAAGCTATGGTTCTTGATGAAGATTTTTTGAGATCACTAGAATATGGAATGCCACCAACGGCAGGATTGGGCATAGGAATGGACAGATTAGCAATGATTATGACTAATTCCGATAGTATCCAAGATGTATTATTCTTCCCTCAGATGAAGCCAGAAAATAATAATGCTCCGGGAGAAAAAGGTGAAGATTAGTTAATGCGTTTATTCCGAAATATCTTAGCTACGATAAGAGGCTTTCTTCTTATCCTAATGATGGCATTCTACTTATTAGGATATGCTGTGACTAGGATGTTTTGGAATCACACCCGTTCATCTGGGTTGAGACTAAGGAAAGCTTATATCAGTCAAATGGCTTTCCCAATATTAAATATGAAAGTAAAGATAGAGGGCAAACCATTCGATGGTCCAGCCCTTTATGTATGCAATCACAGATCTTTTTCTGATCCTATTGTCATTTCTAAGTATTTGAATGCCTTTGTAATTGCAAAAGCAGAAATTGCCAAATATCCCATAATAAACAAAGGGGCAGAAGCTACAGGGATCATTTGGGTGCAGCGAACAGATAAGGACAGTCGAACTAATGCACGAAAAGCATTTGTTGATGTTGTAAAAGGAGGGCATAATATTCTCGTTTATCCTGAAGGGACAATCTCAACGACCAAAAACACATTGCCATTCAAAAAAGGAACATTTATCGAAGCTGCTAAAGAAGGATTAACTGTCGTTCCAGTAGCTTTAGAATATAGGAGTAAAAAAGATCTCTGGTTGATTCCGAATATTGTTGGACAATATCTGAATGCTTTTGGAAAGTGGAAAACAGAGGCAAAGTTATCTTTTGGAAATCCGATGAAAATGGAAGATGGTGCCAAATTAGCGGATGATTGTGAGCAATGGATCAATGCCGAAATTGAAAAAATGCAACGCGGCTGGAGTAATATGGGTTTTTAGAAGATTTATGGTTGGATAGATCGGACAACTTGGTATTTTGCAGAGGCTGTTAATTCTGAAAATTGTTGGTGTTTAAAGATTGCCATGTTTTGGATGTTTGTAAGAATGGATGATTAACTGTTATGGCACAGAGTTTAGAGTTTTATTGAAATATTATTTGAAAATTCTCTTAAATCTGGCAACTGGCCTATTTGTTTCTCATTATATTGCAAGTGTAGAAACCAAATATATATGAAATTGTCATCAAGTTGTTTAGTGTTATTTTTCATCTTTAGTATAAGCCAACTTGCTGTCAGTCAAGTGAATTCACACTATTGGTCTCATCAGTATGGAGCTAGGGGGCTTCTATTAAATGGTTCCATAATAGCTTCAGTGAATGATGAGACGGCGATCTTCTATAATCCAGGTTCTATGGCACTCACAGAGGAGTTTGGTATATCGCTATCATTAATTACACCTACTTATTCTTTGCTCAAAACAACTGATTTTTTAGGAGAAGGAACCTCATTTGCTAATCAAGGCCTAGATCTTTCCCCTGGGCTAGTGGCAGCAATGTTCAAGCCATTTGGAACTGATAGAATCACTTTGGGTCTCACCACTTTCAAGAGATTTAAATCCGAAATTAACGTTGAAGATAGAGCAGTAAGAAATGTGGAATCAAATACGGATCAGATCTTTTTGGGTGATCTTGATTTTCATAGAAGACTTTCTGAAAATTGGTTCGGATTGGGGTTGTCCGCGAGATTGTCTAGCAAGTTAGCGATCGGATTTACTCAATTTTTTACTTTTCGTAATGAGCGAGTCGGACTCAATTTTAAGAAAGAAATATTAGATAAGAACAATCCTGCGAATTTAATTGCTGGTTGGAGATCAAATTTTGACTATGGATATTCTGCAAATGGAGGGATGCTTACTAAAGGTGGGATTTGCTGGGCTCCAAGTTTCGTCAAAGTTGGGGTTACTTTTACTTCTCATACTTACAGTGTTATTAATAGAAAAGCAAACTATGCTTTTGATGATCAGAAAATAGCTTTCAAGGGAGGAAACACTTCGTCATCCAATGATAGAACAATTGATCTTAGTGAATATCATACACCTTGGTCGATAGGTCTTGGAGTTGAAATCCCATTGGATGGCAGTGTGTTGTCAATATCTGGAGAGTATTTTACCAAAGTAGAGAAGTACAATTTGATCGATGATGTAGATGATCCACTAGATGGTTTGGCAGCCAATCCTGTACCTACTAGTGTAAAAATTGGACAAGCAAATGATAGAGTTCTAAACGTAGGTATCGGGATAGAGCGAATGTGGAAAGAGAAATATTCTTGGTTTTATGGTTTTAGAACAGATTTTAGCCCAAGAAGTCTATTCGATTTAGGTGAAGGGATTACTTTTTTAGCCAGCACACCCAATATTTATCACCTATCGACGGGAGGTGCCTATACTTATAGGAAGTCTCAATTTAGCGTTGGTCTAGATTATGGTTTCGGATTCAAAACTGGAGGGAAACAGCTGACTGATATCACAGATATCTCAGTAGAAAATATATTTGAGTTTTCAGGTGATGATTCTGTGAATACGTTTGTGCATCAGGTGTCTTTGTATATTACTTATGATTTATAAGGAGAGAGGTTTGAATTTTAAGATGTAAGTTGAAGAACTAAATTTTAAGATAAAGTTTTAAGAGTAAGGTCATAAGTTTGAGAATTAGGTTTTATGTTGAACTTTTTTCTTAATGTGGATAAGTTTCAGTTGAAGAAGTTAGTTTTCAGTTGAAGAATTAGGGATAACTGTGTGTGGTACTTTAAATATCACATTTTGGATGGAGCGCAGAGGGAGGAATTTCGGGAAGTCAAGATAAAACCGTGATCAATGGAAAATCAAATTACCATCTTAGATAAATCAAAATTACCATCCACATCAAAATCAGCGGAGATTCCTCTCTCAATTATTATTAAAATTCCTTAACACCTAAAACCAACACAAAAAATGCTGCCACGAGCAATGGAATGATAGTAGAAGCGATCATCCAAGTGAAATAAGATCTAGGTACTCTAGACTTCTCTATCAATTCTGTAATTAGTGAGATAATCAGGACAGCAAAAAATATCGAAGTCAAAATCACTGTAATCAAGATGGCAAAATAATCATCGATAAACCAAATTGTGCTATAGAGTACCACTTGAATCAAGCATATTTCTAGTAATCCAATATTTTTTATAAAACTTAACATTTTCAAAAGTAATTATTTGTGTCGTATTTACGTACTATAGATGTATCAAGAACGATATTTGTGAGATCTTTACACTTGACCTTAAAAATGAACATGAAGTTACTATTATCAGCCATTTTTTCTTTTCTATTAATTTTTACAGCATTTGCTCAGAATGAAGCCCAATATCCAAAAGGAAAAAAAGGCTATGAAGAGACGTACAATAGGAATATAAAGAAGTCTAGAATTGCTGGTGTTTACATCCCGAAGGACATTCATGAAGCAATCCAGGAGCTAGATGCATTGTCACCTGATGGAGCAAAAGTTAAATTTACCAATGCTCCAGAAGAGGTGATCGCCACAAAGCTGCATTTCGGACTAGGACGATGGATTTCTGTTTTTTGGAATTTTGAAGAAGGATCTCGGTATGTTGAATATCTGAGGAATTTAGGTATTACTGATCCTGATCACATGATACAGTTTACTATAGTATCTTATCATCGGTACAAAAATGGAAGAGAACTTGACATAGATAAACAAGTTGCACATTATAAATCAGAAAGAGAGAAATTCTTATTAGAATATAGGAGTAATATTAATGAGATTAGTTCAGAGAGTCGTCCTGTTAAGAAAGGGAATTAATGAGCTCAATGTCTAACTTTAGTAGATTTTAAGGTTGTATAGTTGGAGGTGCTATTGGTGATGCTTTTGGTAGTGGTTATGAAAATCAAAAGGAGGAGCGTGATGATATCTTTTATCCATTTGGAAAACCGATTAGGAAAGTCCCTATTTGGAAAATTACTGATGATACTCTATTAACTCTAGCTACTATAGAAGCCATTTCTATAGAAGGGAAAGCTAATACTGAAGTAATAGCAAATCACTTTCTAAAACTATTTAAAGAAAAGAAATTAAAAGGTCTTGGCGGAAGGACCTTAAAAGCACTAAGAGAATTAGAACTAGGAGGACATTGGGGTCAAGTTGGCCGAAAAGGTGAATACGCCGCAGGAAATGGTGCTGCCATGCGGATAGCTCCAATTGCATTTGTAGAGAGTTGCTCGGATTCTGAGATGAGAGATTTATGTAGGATTACCCATCAAAATGATGACGCTTATATTGGTGCTAAATGCGTTGTGATTGCAATCAAAGAAATAATTAAAGGAAATTGGAATGGCAGAAATGATTTAATCGAATTGATAATTGATCAAATTCCGGATACAAGAGTACGGGATCGATTAATTGAAATCGATGAGCTAGATAGTTTGCAGGCAATTGGGAATTTGGGCAATGATGGCTATGTAGTGAATTCAGTTCCATTGGCATTAGCAGCGGTGAATAAGGTCAAAGAGATAGGAATAGAGGAAATGTATTTACAATTAATTAAAATAGGAGGAGATACTGATACCAATTGTTCAATTGCTGGGCAAATAGCGGGAACCTTAATAGGTAAAGTTGGTATGCCTAAAAACTTAAAAACTAAACTTTCTGAGCTAAGGGAGTATGAATGGATTCTGTCAGCTATAGAAAACTTTAAGAAGGTGTGTGTCTAAATATTCTCTCCACCTATCTCTCCAAATAATCATCGAAAGCATATTGCGTTAGTGATTTACCAGATATTTGCAAACATTGCAAAATTAGTCTTGAAAAGAGATCTAGTTTGGTTGTTTTCTCAATTTTGATCAGCTATTTTTATGAGGCATCATTTGAAATGGAACAACTCAATAACTCATCAACTCACTAAATCAAAGACTAACCACTATATTTACAGCAATGAAAATATTACATACAGCGGATTGGCATATAGGAAAGGTACTTCACAAGCAAAGTCTCCAAGATGAAATGGGTCTTTTCCTACAGTGGCTACTGGAGCTATTGGAATCTGAAGATATAGATCTACTTCTTGTTTCTGGTGATATATTTGATGTCGCTAACCCAGCTGTCAAGGATAGGAAAGTCTATTATAATTTTCTGAGTAAACTTATTGGAAGCAAAACACAGGTGATCATAACAGGCGGGAACCATGATTCTATTGCTTTGTTAGATGCGCCGCAAGAAATACTTGAGCATATAAATATATCAGTGGTAGGAGGTGCAAAAGAGAACCCCGAAGATGAAGTGATAGAAGTCAAAGGAAAGGATGGCCAGGTGGAGTTGGTGGTAGCGGCAGTGCCATTTTTAAGAGACAAGGATTTACGAACTAGTGTAGAGAATAGTGATGGCAAAGATAGATCTACGGTGCTGAAAGAAGGCATAGCTAATCATTATACCAACGTAGGAGAGATCTGTGTTGCAAATTATGAACATCTCCCAGCATTGGCCATGGGCCATCTATATGCTAAAGGAGTGTCTACTTCTGATAGTGAAAGGGATATTCATATCGGGAATGCGGCAGCGGTAGAGTCAGATGTTTTTCCTCCTGTATTTGGCTATGTGGCATTGGGGCATATCCATACACCTCAAATAATTGGTGGAAGTAATATGATTCGATATTCTGGTTCGCCGATAGCACTGAGTTTTTCCGAAAAAACTGACAACAAATGTGTGTTAATCATAGGGTTAGAAGACGGTAAATTTAGCAAGCCTAGAATTGTTGACGTGCCTAAAAAGCGAGGATTGTCCAAATTTTCAGGGACATTCGACGATGTCAGATCTAAATTAGAAAACTATGATCCTGAGTATGAATTAGTGTCTTTTGTGGAGATAGAAGTGACGGAAGACAATTTCAGTTCAACGACATTGGCTAATGTGGAAGACTTAGTTTCAGAATATGCCTCTCATGAGCGATTCCACATACTGAAAAGTAGAACGCAGTTTGTGAATGGGGCAAACGATACCTCTGATCTATTTGAACAAGGCGTAAACATAGAAGACTTACAGCCCAGAGAAGTTTTTGAAAAACGATTGTCTGCAGAGCAGATGGATGATGAAAAAAGAGACTTCTTAGAGAATGCATTTCAAGAAATTTTGGAAGAAGTGATGCAGAAGGAATAGAAGAATTTGTTCGGTGGTTGAATGTTTTAATGATCGAATGTTTACTGACTCAATCCTTAATTCTATCACTTGATTAACCACCACTAGATACTCCGAATATGGCTAAAAAGCTACTCTTTACGTTCCTATCGATTTTTCTGATATTTCAATCTGTCAAATTAGCTGGTGTAATTTCTGCAAGGCAAATTGAATCGTTGGGCGTCATAATATTATTAGCAGCTTTGATTAACTTGTTTGTCACTGGAGTTTTTGCTTTTTCTGGGTTTATCTATCCTACTGAGAGACTACTACCTGATTCTTATTATAAAGTAACGAATGTCTCCCTTCAAAAGAAGATGTATAAGTTTCTTAAGGTCGATGTTTTTCGTAGATTTCTATTAGTCACCTTTTGGAGGAAAAAAGAAGCTCAAAAAAAATTCTTTGATGGAACTAAAGATGGGATTGATAATTTAATCGTGCAATCAAAGAAATCAGATTTTGGGCACCTACTTCCGTCTGTCATTCTGTTGGCCCTAAGTATTTATTGGTTTGTATTGGGTAAATGGGAGGTTGCTTTTGTGACTACTCTAATTAATGTTATTTTTAATTTGTATCCCATCGTTTTACAGAGACAACATAGGATGAGAATACAGTTGATAGCGGAGAGGGGAAGGAAAAGAAGGTGAATGTCGCGCAGAGGCGCAGGGCTCGCAGAGTGAGGGGAAGGAAAAAAAGATGAAGATCGTGGAGTGAGGAAGGAGGGTGTGTTGAAGGTCGCGGAGCGAGGGGTTAGATGTTGCCTACATTATACTTACTAGATCATCATAAATTTGTTGTAATTTGGTTAGAATAGTCCTGCGACGATGTACTCAAGAGTTAAATGATGACCAGGGATCATAAATACTGGTATCAACTTAAAGGCATGCTGAAGACTTCAGAGAAGTCCAACTATTTTAGCATTGAAGATGAAAATCCAATCGATCCAGTGGGGATCGCACAAATACACCTAAGAATAAATAAGCTAGTGCTTAAAATGAAACTCTATTTCGACAACTGAATACACTTCCAATATCCTCTAGAATAAATCTCCTTTACTTTAAATCCAGACGCAGTATACTTATCAGTCACTAAAACTTCATCATCTTCTAGAATTCCAGAGAGCAAAAGAACACCATCGGAAGCAAGTCGACTATACAATTCTTTACTTGAGTTTAATAGCACGTTTCTATTGATATTGGCAAGGATGACATCGTAGACTTTAGCATCAAAAGTCTCCAAAGTAGCACAGTCAACATTGATGTTTGAAACACTATTTATTTGTGCATTTTCTAATGTATTATCATAAGATTCTTGCTCTATATCGATCGCGTCTATAGCTCCACTATTAAGTTTTGATGCAAGAATGGCCAATATTCCAGTGCCACAACCATAGTCAAAAATCGTCTTATCTGTGATGATCATATTTCTCATCGCAGACATCATCATATAGGTCGTTTCATGGTGGCCTGTACCAAATGCCATCTTCGGATTGATGATAATATCATGCTTTACATTTTCCATTTTATCATGAAAGTCTGCTCTTACAACACAAAAGTCATCTACAACCACTGGCTCAAAACTAGATTCCCACAATGCATTCCAGTTCTGCGGTTCTATCGTTTCTATTGTGAAAGTGGTTTTGAGTCGATTGAGCACAGCCTCTACTTCTTTTGCCACATCTGTTGAAAGTTCGTCTTCTGGTATGTAAGCGATCATATAGGTATCATGCTCTTCAAACGACTCGAACGGATAAATAGATAGCAGTCCAATAATGATCTCTGATGTGCTTTGTATCGTGTATGATTTATATGTTTTCATAGAAGTTTCGATTTTAGATCCATCAATTAGGTCCTGGCGGCAAATATCTTTATTTCTTTTATTATAGCCTCTGAAAGATTAATAAAGTTTAAGTTTTGTAAGATTTTGAATCCAAGATGAATAGATGCAACCAATTATTGTAAAAAATATACTTATTCGTCTAGTTTTGCGCGATCTAATAAAAATCAATTTATACATGAAAAATATCACTCTACTATCCTTTGTAGTTGTTATTGGTTTTACCGCCTGTGACGTAAACAAACAAGATAAATCTCAGCATACATTTAATACTTCATTGGATATTGCCGATGACTTGGATACCCTAAGATATGAGAAGGAAGTTCATCTTAAAAACGTGAAACAACTCACTTTTGGTGGTGATAATGCAGAGGCATACTGGAGTTTTGATGATAAGCAGATCGTCTTCCAAGCAAAGAATAAAGCGTGGGGAGCACCTTGTGACCAGATATACATAGCTAATGTAGGGGATGAATTAAGAGATGTTCCTCAATTGGTGAGTACAGGGAAGGGGAGAACTACGTGTAGTTACTTCTTGCCAGGTGATAAGAGTGTAATATATGCATCTACCCATGAAGGAGGAGATGCTTGTCCTCCTGAGCCATCAAGAGCGGAAGGATACGTATGGCCGATCTATGAAACATTTGACATCTACACTGCGGATCTAGAAGGCAATATCTTAAGTAAATTGACTGATTTCAATGGGTATGATGCAGAAGCTACAGTATCAAGACAAGGTGATAAGATTGTATTTACGTCTATGAGGTCAGGTGATCTTGAATTATATACGATGGATATAGATGGTGGCAATGTTAAGCAAGTAACGAAAGAATTAGGTTATGACGGAGGAGCATTTTTCTCCCCTGATGGTAAGAAGCTAATCTTTAGATCATCGAGACCAAAAACAGATGCAGACGTAAAGAAATACAAAGGACTGCTTGCAAAAGGACTTGTAATGCCAAGTAATATGGAGCTATACATATGTAATGTTGATGGTAGCGAACTTAAAAAGATAACGGATCTTGGTCAAGCGAATTGGGCACCATTTTTTCACCCAAGTGGTGAGAAAGTGATTTTTTCTACGAATCATAAAGCTGAAGAAGGAGGAAGACCAACCTTTAATTTGTTCATGATAAATGTAGATGGTACGGGACTGGAACAAATTACACATGACGATGTATTCGATGCCTTTCCTATGTTTTCCAATGATGGTAAAAGACTAATATTTTCTAGTAACAGGAATAATGGCGGGACTAGAGATACTAACTTATTTGTAGCGGATTGGGTAGAGTAGGATACATTTTAGGATGTCAATTTAATACTTAAATTCTCCGATGCTTGTGTCGGGGTCATAAAAAGGCTGTTTTTGCATAAAAACGCCTTATCACAAAAAAGATCCGATTTTCGACCTTTCGGTTGGGAAAATTTTGTCTAATGCTCCATCCGCTTGCGGTGGGGTAGTCAAAATTAAGGATCTTTTTTACTAATGCCAGCAATATCCCGTAGAGGACCTGACATTGGAGTGTCTCCAATCAGAAGTTTGCTACCTAGTACAGTCTGTATGGACGAAATATCTTAATTAAAGTAGCACCATAGGCAACAATGAAATGCCTAAGACTGGCAGTAGAGAGCGATAGTAAATGAAAAATTGGAAGAGGCAAATGCTCTCAATCAATAAGCGTTTTGAGAAGTGTATACTTCCAGTGATCTAGTCGAGGTAAAGTAGATATCTTTGAGCTCATTGTATAACAAGGAAACCCTTAATGTATTAAAGTTATGGATTTCCTTGTTATCTATTCTAATAGTCCTCATAATAAAGCAATTCTGCGATTATTAAAAACGACAAGCTGCAATGCACCTAACTCAGAGAGATCACCTCTTTCTAGAAAAGTATCAATAATCACTACTTTACCTTACAGAGGTAGCGGATTGTATCTGTTGATAAGTTTACACCTGTATAATTCTGGATGATTACTTATGTACTATCTACTTCTTTTTAGCAGGCTCTCTAGTGATTTATTCATCACTGTAATGCTTTCTGCCTGTATTTTAATTGTAGATCTAAGTGCATCGATCTCTTCGTGAAATGCATTTCTCATATTCGAAGGATTAGGCATGAAAGGTGATATCTTTAAATTCACCAACCAAACTTCTTGAATTTCATTGGCAGGTACTTCCATGGTTTTATAGTAGCCACCATTATCTGAGTTTAGATATAAAATTCCATCTTTTCGGATTCTATTGGTAACTCTTTTGACGAGAACATCTCCGTTGGTAATTACCACATATACATAATTATCTCTTATGCTTGAGTACAGATTATCAGAAGATACAAGAGAACAAATGATTTTGTCACCGCTAAAAATAGTAGGTTCCATACTGTCACCTGTAACGTCAAAACATCTATGTTCTCCATAATTGGGTTGGTAGCCAGGAAGAGAAAAATAATCAAGCTCTTCTCTTGAAATCGTTTCATGAAATTGTTCGCAGTATCCAGCATGAGCGGCCATAGGAACGTACATTATTTTGTCGTTCCTGACAGCTTTTACTTCTATTTCTTCCTTGAACATGGGACCATAACCAGCCATTAAGTACTCGCTGTTGATATTGAATTTTTCAATCAATGTCATAGCATTCACGACGGTGACATCGCGTTTTCCTTTGAGGACTTGGTTTAGACTCTGCGGGGCAGTATCCAGTGCAAGTGCAAATTGGCGAGAGGAAGCAATCTTCTTCTCTTCTTTCAATCTATTGTGACAGGCAATAAATCGTTCAGTTACTTGATTCGGCATAGTAGTAGAGATGTGTGTAGTTTTCTAATATTAGTCAAATGTATAAAATTATATATATAGAAAAGAATAATATGTATTATTAATTAAAATAATTTACAATATGTATACATATTGTTGATAATCTTAGTTCAACATATATAAATATTTCTTAATATATTTATTTTTTATATTTCAAATATTTCTATGTGTCTTTTGGGCGATATCAATGGCCACTGTGATATTTAACAATAATGATAGTCGTATTCAGTATTTTCTGTGCAAATAAGGTTCTGACAATATATTTCGGGACATAAATATTTGATCAATTCAACTATTAGCAGACTCCTCATTTAGTTTTGTAATTTTGGCATTTCATCAAAGAGTGATCTTATCAGCAATTACTTCCATATCATCAGACCTAAGAATTTAGCAATTGTGGCGATTTCGCAATTCCTTATTTATTGGGTATATATCATACCATTATTTGATGGGCAAGATATTGTGCTTAGTGGAAGCCTTTGGTGGTTATTTATTATAGATACTGTATTGATTGCAGCGGCAGGTTATGTTATCAATGACATTATTGACCAAAAAGCGGATCAATTAAACAAGCCTACAAGATTGTATCTTGGTCCCTCTCATCTATCTGAAAAATCAGTATGGTTTTATTTTGGTTTTTTGGTTTTGGTTGGGTTTATGATCGCATTATATATTGCTTACTCTATAGAAAAAATTCATCTTTTGCTAATTTACCCTACAGCTGTTGGTCTATTGTATTTGTATTCCAAATCCTTTAAAAAGCTTCCTTTGATTGGGAATTTGGTGGTGGCTATTTTCTGTGCATTTGTCCCTGGCATAATTTTATATGCGGAATGGGATGTGCTCGAAGTAGCTAAAGTGTCCTCTCCAAGTGAGTATGAATTTATTTTTGGTATGTTTTTATCATATTTGACATTTGCTTTTCTCTCCTCATTAATAAGAGAATTAGTGAAAGATATTGAAGATATAGAGGGTGATAAATTAGTTGGATATAAAACTTATCCAGTTGTTTATGGTGAAAAGAAAGCCAAGGTGTTATGTATAAACGTATGTCTTGTCCTAATTATCAGTTATGGATTATGGTTTTTGCCTTTTATTGCTGCTGACTTTCTTGGCATAATCGTAGGGCTTATCAGTGCTATATTTTTCTTCTCCTTATTTATTCTTCATCGAATGATACATGCAAATGAAAAACAAGATTTCTCAACAATCAGTAAATGGCTCAAAATATTAATGGTTTTATCACTTTTTGTCTTTCTTTGCATTCCGTTTTTCACATAAGTACTTTTCAGAAATATGAAATCGATCCTTAAAAAAAGAAGATTAATACTCGGATCAAAATCTCCTAGGAGGAGCCAGTTGCTTAAGGAGCTCGATATCCCATTTGTCAAAAAAGTCGAAGATACCGATGAGTCTTTTCCCGCGGAAATGCCAGTGTTAGAGGTTGCAGAATTTATTGCTAGAGTCAAGGCAGAAGCACTTAGATCTAGGTTGAAAGACAGGGACATCATACTCACAGCGGATAGTGTTGTGATATGTGATGGCATCATTTACGGTAAACCAAAAGATGCAAAGGAAGCCAAGGAGTTCCTGAACATTATTTCGAACAATATTCACCAAGTAGTAACAGGCGTCTGTCTGATGGATGCTAAGAAAATGGTGAGCTTCTCTGAAACAGCGGAGGTGAAACTTAAACCAATCACTGAAAAAGAGCTCAACTATTATGTCAAACAATACATGCCTATCGATAAAGCGGGTGCATACGGAATTCAAGAATGGTATGGTCACGCCAAGATAGAATGGATCAAAGGAACATATACAAATATTATGGGCTTACCAACAGGTCTAGTGTATGACGAATTGGTGAAGTTTGCTTAAACTGTTGATCAATCGTTGAACTGATTAAGGAAGATCCTGATAAATGCTGGACAGGTCGTCGAGTGGTCAATATTTTCTAAATTCATTATCTAGTTCAGGACCCAAGACCCCAGATTCAAGACCCCAGATTTATAAAAAAGCCCCAACAAAATCCAAAGATCTTATCAGGGCAATATTTTCTTAAAAAGCAAAATTTATCCGCTTACGCCAATATCTCGCTCACATCAGTATATTCCAATCCAAATGCATCAGAGACACCTTTATAACATATTTTTCCTTCGACTACATTTAGTCCAAGTTCTAATTCTTTGTTCTCTCTACATGCTGTTTTCCATCCTTTATTTGCCAATTGTATAGCATATGGAAGTGTAGCGTTGGTCAATGCTAGAGTTGAAGTATAAGGCACTGCTCCTGGCATATTCGCCACACAGTAGTGAAGAATACCATCAACTACATAAGTAGGGTCTTCATGTGTTGTCGGCTTACATGTTTCTATACAACCACCCTGATCTACAGCTACATCAACTACAACAGCACCAGGTCTCATCTCTTTTAGCATCTCCTTAGTTATAAGGTGAGGTGCTTTAGCTCCTGGGATCAATACTGCTCCTATGATAAGATCGTGAGTCGGAAGTAATTCTCTGATATTATATTCATTTGACATGAAAGTATTTACGTTTGCTGGCATAACATCATCCAAGTATCTGAGTCTTGGAAGAGAGACGTCCATCATTGTAACATCAGCACCCATACCTGCCGCCATTTTTGCAGCATTAGTTCCAACTACGCCACCGCCTAGTATAAGTACTTTCGCGGGACGAACACCAGGTACTCCACCAAGTAAGATTCCTCTTCCTCCCATTGGCTTTTCAAGATATTTTGCTCCTTCTTGGATTGACATTCTACCTGCTACTTCACTCATCGGAACCAAAAGTGGCAGACTTCTGTCGCTTTTTTCTACCGTTTCGTAAGCAAGGCATATTGAGCCACTATCTATCATTGCGTGAGTCAGAGCTTCTCCGCTAGCAAAATGAAAATAAGTAAAAACCAACTGGTCTTTTTTAATTAATCCATATTCTGATGCGATAGGCTCTTTGACTTTCATTATCATTTCAGCGATCGCATAAACATCTTCAATATTAGGAAGAATATTTGCGTCTGCATCTTTGTATTCTTGGTCAGTGAATCCACTTCCATTTCCAGCTGATGCTTGGATATATACGGTATGTCCTCTCTTTACTAATTCTTTTGCACCTGCAGGTGTAAGTGCAACTCTGTTTTCGTTATTCTTTATTTCAATTGGAACGCCTATTATCATTTTAGTTAGTTTGATTAGGTTAAGCTTGATATTAGCATTGCGAAGGTATATTTTTTTTATGGTGTAAATAGTACATTTAATCAAAATTTATTTCTGTAAAAGTCATTTAATGCACGCAATAATTTTTAGTGATTGGAGTACGCTTAGAATTGGAATAATCCATATCTTTCCTATTTGCTAAATTATTAGAATATGTAGTAGCGAAAGGAAGGGGGGAATGAAACTAATAGGCATCTTACAGGTTATTGTAATAGATTGCATAGAGATGATTTTTTTACCAGTACAATACTTAATAATTACAAGTTATGAACAGGAGACGGCTACTGAACCAGTTGGAATCTGGAGAAGAATACGATGTTCTAGTTATAGGTGGAGGAGCGACAGGTTTAGGAGTAGCACTTGATGCTGTGTCTAGAGGATTCAAAGTTGCACTTGTTGAGAAAGTTGATTTTGGAAAGGGAACATCGAGTAAGGCTACTAAGTTACTTCATGGCGGAGTACGCTATCTCCAAAATGGTGATGTAGGTCTTGTGATAGAAGCATTGAGAGAAAGAGAATTTGTTCTGACGCAGGCTCCTCATTTATCTCACATCCAAAAGTTTGTGATACCCCACTATTCTCACTGGCAGGGATGGTATTATTGGGCAGGACTCAAAACCTATGATATATTATCAGGAACTCGGAGTCTTGGCACCACTCGTAAGATTTCGTGCGATGAAACACTAGAAATTCTCCCAAACTTAAAAAAGAAAGGTCTCAAAGGAGGCATAGAATATACAGACGGTCAGTTTGATGATACTAGGTTATGTATAGATTTGGTTTCAACGATTAACCTCATGGGTGGGACATGCCTTAATTATTGCGCTCTTGATTCGTTTACTTATGATGAATCTGGCAAGATCAATGGTGGCATAGCCAAAGATGAAATGACAGGCGATTCTTTCGAAATCAAAAGTAAAAGTGTAGTCAATGCGACAGGAGTATTCGCTGAGCAAACGATGGCATTAGAATCAGAAGATACGGATATCAAAATCGTGCCAGCGAGGGGGTCTCATATCGTTTTAGATAGATCATTTCTCCAGTCAGATGAAGCGATTATGATTCCTAAAACGAGTGATGGTAGGGTATTATTTTTAGTCCCTTGGCACAATGTAGTTATAGTGGGTACTACGGATGTAGTGTCCCCTAAGTTAACTATGGAGCCTAAAGCTACTGCAAAAGAAATCAGTTTTATTTTGACTAATGCTGCACATTACCTAGAAAAGAAACCAACAAAAAAAGACATATTGTCCACATTCGCAGGTTTAAGACCGCTTGCTGCACCAAAGAAAGAGGGAAAGAAATCCAAAGAAATATCAAGGAGTCATAAGATAGTAGTGTCGAAAGCTGGACTGGTTAGTGTACTCGGAGGTAAATGGACGACCTTCCGTAAGATGGGTGAGGATGCTGTTGATAAAATCATCAATAATGAGGCATTACCTGATAGAGAATCTAAATCTGAGTCAACTAAAATATATAATGGCAGTCCTAAATCTAAAGGTGAAAATATTCATCCTAGACTTCCTTATACTTGGGCAGAATTGGAGAAATACGCTAATGAAGAGTTGGTAGAAACGGCAGAAGACCTTCTTTGCAGAAGAACAAGATGTATTTTGTTGCACAAGCAAGCCACTTTGGATGTTTTAGATCAAACGATTCGATTATTGGCTAAATTGAAAGGATATGATGAAGTTTGGGAAGAGCAGCAGAGGCTAGATTTTTTTGAGACAGCGAAGAGTTATTAAGACTATTTTGTGAAAGACTTCTCAGGGAATACCATTGTGTGATTAGGTGCACACACACACACACACACACACACACACATCTTCGCTTCCTTTCAGCTCAATGATCACAGAGTAGATTACCATCAAGCCAAATTATCAATCAACCTCTCTATCACCATCGTATTAGACCTTCGTTTCATCTCCGATCGGTTCTCGAAATAGTAATCGAGCTCAGAACTCGTCATGAACGAATAAACACACGCTTCAATCTGATCTTTCAATTTCTGATCATTTTTCATCAAATCTGCAATAATTGATTTTTTTTCAATTACGTCCTTTTTGTCAAAATTGATTTTAGCAAGAGTTTTAGAATTCCAAAATAGATAAACAATAAGATCGTTTTGGAACTTTAGAATGGGACGAAGAGTCTTGTTTTGAAATGCTTCGCTTGAAGAAATTTCGTAATTTATTTTTGTTGCTACTTTTGGTCTGATCTTTAATAAAACTTCATCTCGATTCATAGGTATTTTTATTTGTTGGTGATAACAATCAAAAATGGAATTGGTTACGAATGTGATGTTTTGGACAGGGATTTAAAGATCATCGAGTGCATCTGATCAGAGCTTGGTTTCGAGTGCATTTACCTTCTAGCATATCTTGACTTGTAGTTGGAAATGTGCTCACCGATCTGCGCTGCGCTTCAGCACAATGATCACAGTGTCTGCTTTTCGATGGAAATTCTACATTCGAAAATCACCATTCGAAATTTCTCTCCTTGGTAATTCGTAATTCAAACAGAATCATGCTATTTTCGCAGTTCCAAATGATATGTGATGATCGATAAAAAAGTAGGAATCTTAGGTGGTGGACAACTCGGCAAGATGCTTTGTCAAGAAGCAAGTAAACTAGGAGTTAGGCTTAATGTGCTTGAGAAAAATGATTCTTTTCCGGCGGCAGGAGTGTGTCCTGATTTTACTTATGGCGACTTTAAAAATTATGATGATGTACTTGCTTTTGGAAGGCAGATGGATGTCATTACCGTAGAGATTGAAGCTGTAAATACAAAGGCGCTTTACCAATTGGAAAAAGAAGGGAAACAAGTCTATCCGCAGCCACATCTATTAGATTTAATTAAGGACAAAGGAACTCAGAAATCTTGGTATGCAGATCAGAATCTACCGACATCTCCATTCGAGTTGTTCGATGATGCGAATGGTGTCAAACAAGCTCTGGATGATGGTCGATGGTCGATTCCATTTGTTCAAAAGACAAGAAAAGATGGATATGATGGACAAGGAGTCAAAGTGGTAAGGTCAAAATCTGATTTGGATAACTTGTTGGATGCACCTTGTTTGATTGAATCTTTGGCGGATATTAATAAAGAGATCGCAGTGATCGTAGCTAGAAGTGTGTCAGGAGAGGTGAAGAGCTTTCCAGTGGTTGAAATGGAATTTCATCCTACGGCCAACTTGGTAGAATTTCTATTTTCTCCATCTAATATTTCTAATGAACAAAAGGAGGAAGCAAAAAATATTGCCGAAACGATAGCCACCAAAATGGAAATCGTGGGACTATTAGCGGTGGAATTATTCCTGAATAAAGATGGTAGTATCTGGATCAATGAAGTTGCTCCTCGACCACATAATAGTGGACACCAAACCATCGAAGGGAATATTACTTCTCAGTATGCACAGCACCTTAGAGCTATATTAGATCTTCCACTGGGCGATACTGCGGAGAGAGGAGCATCCGTCATGGTTAATATTCTAGGTGAGGATAACTACAAAGGACCAGTTCACTATGAAGGATTATCAGAATGCCTACGTATCTCTGGAGCAAATATTCATCTATATGGTAAAGCTGAAACTAAACCGTTTCGTAAAATGGGACATGCGACCATCGTAGACACAGGTCTGGTAAGTGCAATCATCAAAGCAAAAAAGCTAAAATCGACCCTTAAAGTCATCACTAAATAAAACAAACTATGTCTAATCCAAGAGTAAGCATCATAATGGGATCCGATTCTGATCTGCCAGTCATGAAACCGGCTGCAGAATTTTTAGATAGTATTGGAATTGACTACGAGCTCACTATTGTATCTGCCCATCGTACGCCAGACCGAATGATTGAGTTTGCACAGAATGCCCACAAGAGGGGAATACAAGTCATAGTTGCAGGGGCTGGTGGAGCAGCACATCTACCTGGTATGGTTGCTTCTATTACGCCATTGCCAGTTATCGGAGTGCCAGTTAAAAGCTCAAATAGTATTGATGGCTGGGATTCTATCTTGTCTATTCTTCAAATGCCGTCTGGGATACCAGTTGCTACGGTAGCACTTAATGGTGGGAAGAATGCTGGGATATTGGCTGCGACCATTTTGGGGAGTGCAGATGAAGAGGTACGTGCTAAGATTGTGGATTATAAGAAGAGTCTTACAGATGCTGTGATGGGGAAGGTTGAGAAGGTTAAGAGTATGGGGTATCGGGGATTTTGAGGATTATGTTTGGATATGAAGAATCAATTTTAAGTTCAAGTTTTAAGAATAAGAATAAGTTCTAAGTTGTGGATTGGGATAGAAATTTGCGACTTACTGACATGTTGGAAAATAAATTAGATTAATGGCTTAAAAATGGGTCTGATAGGTGGTGAGATGGCAGGGATGTGAATGGGACTTACGGTTTGATCAATATCGAATAATGAGAATAATATACTGTGACAGTGGATTCGATCCAAAAGAGATTGAATATATGTATGCCGAAGAATATGAGTCGGCAAAGCAAAGAAATATACAAACGTCATTAATAAGTTTTGAGGAATTTAACAGAGGGAATTTTGAGTCTGCTTTGAAAAGGGTATTACCAAGCGATGAAAAAGTGATGGGGATTTATCGTGGATGGATGCTTAAGCCAAGTCAGTATGAACAGTTATATGATTTACTACAAAAAAAGAATATAGAATTAATTAATAGTCCAAAGGAGTATCGATTTTGTCATTATCTACCTGAGAGTTATGAAACAATAAAAGAGTTTACGCCCCAAACAACTTTTAAAGAGTTGAAGTCTGAATTTAAGATTGAGAACTTCAAGGTTCAAATTGATGAATTTGGAGATAAACCCATTATTATCAAAGATTATGTAAAATCCCAAAAGCATTTTTGGGATGAAGCATGTTTTATACCAAACGCATCAGAATATGAAAAAGTAAATTCAGTCATCAAACGGTTTATTGAGCTACAAGGGGCTGATCTAAACGAGGGGTTGGTCTTCAGAGAATATTTGCAATTAGAAGAAATAGGACATCATTCGGCAAGCGGAATGCCACTCACAAAAGAATTCAGAGTGTTTGTGAAAGATGGAAACATAATGACAATATATCAATATTGGGATGAAGGAAACTACCATAATGTCAAGCCAGTAATGGAACATTTTGAAAAAATATTACCTAAAATAAGGAGCAAATTTTTCACTATGGATATTGCAAAGAAAAAGATGGAGATTGGATAATCGTAGAGCTTGGAGATGCGCAAGTTGCTGGTTTGCCTGACAATGCTTGTAGAAATAAATTTTATGATCGATTGATGGACATGAATTAAATCTTTAACTTATGCTTGAGGTAAAGAATTATGGCGATACAGGTCTCTGTCTTCAAAGCTGTTTTTTGACAAAAGCTTCAGATTGATTCACATTATAAAGTGCCAATTTTCATAAGACAAAACAAATGAAATAGTATGACCCAAAATGCCTCATTTTTATTTCCATTTCAGTTCGATCCTGTAGCACTAAAAACGATCTAAAGAATTGTGAATCCTATGATTTCTTGAAAAACTATGTACCCGCCAATTACGATGGGAAAGATTATATTTTACCGTTAAGATCTATTGAAGGAAGGATAGATTTTCCTGCGGCAAGTCCATTTAATGATGAACAGTTTAAAGATACAGATGCACTTAAACAGTGTTCTTATTTTAAGGAAGTAATTGATACATTCAAATGTGAAAAAGAGGCGATTCGACTAATGGATCTTCCTGCGGGACGGTCAGTTAATACACATACTGATCTTAATTGTGGTTATGAAGATGGGGTGTTCCGAGTCCACGTTCCTATCATAACAAATGAGAGCGTTTGTTTTACTCTAGACAATCACGACCTATATATGAAGTATGGAGAAGTATGGTATACTAATGTTAATCTTCCTCATAGTGTTGCCAATGAAGGTCAAACTAATCGTGTCCATCTTGTCATTGATTGTAAAAGGAATGAATGGTCTGATAGGTTGTTTAAATCTTTGGGGTATGATTTCTTTGCTCTCTCTCTTAGAATTATCTTGTTATTCACACTGGTTTCTGGAGTGAAAATGAAAATGATAAAAGCACTCATTATTTCGGCAATATTAGTTTGTGTTAAAATCTATTTTTTTGCTCTCCCTTGGTTCTCTAAGATGACATGCGAGCTTGATGAAAAGAAAGTGAAAAAACAAAGAATAGAAATGATTGGGACGTATAGTGGAGAAATTAGGGGATCTTCAAATATTCTAAAATCCAAACTCAATGTCACAATTGATACTTCAAGAATGATTTTCGATGGACAATTACCAAAAGAACTTAATAGTGAGTATTTATTCGATTTGGATTTTATTAATGTCGGTTACTTAGCAACAATAGCAGGTGCATATTATGAAATTGAAATTGATAAGATGAATAAGGATTCGCTTATTTTTATAATCTACGAAACGCTAGATGTGAATTATACTGTAAAACTGAAAACTGATCCATAAACAACGATTATTTACTACTGTCTCTTATCCAATAGGGAGATTCACAGGTAAATTGAATTGATCATAAAATTGAAATAGGTTTGTTATTTTTGAAACTCCTTCAACTCAAAAGATAAATTAAAGAAGTATTCTTGTTCCATAGAAATTGAAGCACCGTCAGACAAATCGCTTTGCTTGTACAAGAGATAAATTTGAACTTAATTAGTTTACCACATCTAAAATTCTTACTGAACCAAACTATATAGAATATCATTACGAATTATTAATAGAACCGCTTCAGCCATTACAGAATCTGCATCTACTTTTATCAACTCAAGGAATTTCAACAGTTCTTTACCTACGTGTTTGTCAATGAGAAGGATCAATCATTTGAAGAGAATAAAAGTGGAGTTTTGTTTGATATTTCTGTTTTTATTCAACAAGTACAGGTTATGATCCTCCGCAATGCATGGTGTATGGCAATCGAAAAGAAGTTAATGACTCATTTGAACAAGCCCACATTAAATTTGCTTGGTTGACTATTGCCTACAAGGATGGAGAAAAAATCGGAAGTGCTGTCCCGTACGACATACAAGAAACCAAATTTAAAGAATTGAATGTTGTTTTAGAGGAATCAGATTTTCAAATAATCATCCTGAATGAAAAGGGGGAGTGCTTTGAGATCAAAAATAGGGAATGCGACTGCGGAGAAAATTGTTTGACGGTGCCAAAGTTACCTATCGATAGTGTCGAACTAGTGTACGAACTCAAAACACTTTAATCCAGTCTATTTTAAGCATTTAGATTTATTTTTGCATATATTTAGCAATCATTGATTTGGGATTATCCATACTTTGAGTTAGAAATAAGATCAAGCAAAAGTTCCTGTAGCCTAGTAAAGTAATTTACCACTGATTATGATTTCCTAAAACAGCAATGCTGAATGCGCTCTGGCTCATCTAGTAATTGAATACCTCTAAAAACTAAATCATGACACCTTTAAAACCTTTCACTCGTAGTAGTAGCATCCCTCATTCTATTTGGCAATCGGCCGTTCAAAAAGCCGTCTACATTTTACTTCATAAGGAGAACCCTAATATCGGCTATAATGACGCTAAAGTGAAATTTCATCCAATGATACTGGGGACTAATCTTCATGTCGATGCTCATAACTGTGATGATTCAGATGTTTTTGACAAAGGCGTGTTGATAGGTAAATTAGCAGAGGATGTTGATGGAGATCCTTCTATTCAATCCATTCTATCATATGAGTTCTTTTCCCAAGCATCTAAAGATCTGTTAGATAGCACAATAGAAGTGCGAGAGATGACAGTTGGCCAAATTAAGACACGGATTCCTTCATTGGTAGACTTTTTTCCATTTAGTGATTTCACCTATGAATTTTGGGCTATAGCGATTTTCAATTATTATCTAAATCATGGGTTAAAAGGGAGTACAAAACATCAGCAGTACAATGATTGGCAGGTTCAAGGGAAGAACGATATCAATTATGGATTAATAGATTATAAATTGCCAGCAAATGCCAAAGTGGTCATTATAGGAGATTATGGTACGGGGCTACCAGATGCGGTGGCTATGTTGGATAGTATTATGACCACATTAGATCCTGATTGTATTATTCATGTTGGAGATGTCTATTATTCAGGAACAGAACATGAATGTAAATCTGAGATTTTAGACGTATTCCTCTGCGCCTATAAAAAGAATGGCAAGCGTGTGCCTCTTTTTTCTCTTCCTGGCAATCATGAATATATGTCTGGAGGGCAGGGATTTTACAAACATGTTTTAGATGTAAATAGAATGGCTGGGCTTCCACCATCAACTTATCAAGATGCTAGCTATTTTTGTCTGAGGTCGGAAGATCAAAAGTGGCAATTTCTTGGAATGGACACAGGTTTCAATTCACTTCCGACGCCTATGCCTACGATTGGTCCAATGCTGCAAGAATCAGAATTATTTTGGCATAAGCACAAACTGGAAAACTTCGGAGGTAAGACGATCCTTCTTTCTCATCACCAGTTGTACTCTGTCAATGCAAGGATCAATGAAAAAGGAAATGGAGGAAGCCCCTATTTAAATGATCATTTGTATGATTTTTTCAACCCTTACTTCAATAAAATTCCAGCTTGGTTTTGGGGTCACGAGCATTCTCTTGGTATATTTGAAGAAGGTATCCATGGCTTATCAAAAGGACGTCTAGTCGGAAATAGTGGTTTTGAAGAATTCCAAGGAGAAGAACCTTATTATCCGAATAATCCAGATTGTAAGGTCAGTTATAAACAGCCAATAATTAAGGTGGGAACAACTCCCGTAAAGTGGCTAGACCAAAGACATGAATGGAATAACCATGGCTGCGCAATGATTGACTTTTCAAACGTAGTATCACCAGAAGTAAGCTACTATGAGTTTCCGGTTTGGATCCACACAGACGAGGCACCTATAAATCCCTTGCTGACAAAAATTCCAGGAGCAACGGAGACTTTGTGAAAATAGTTGGATTTTTTATCTGAAGCTATTAAGTACATAATAAGTAGTATGGAATAAGTAGCTTTGCACCCTTAATCCGTGACCTAAAGTACAGATATAGAATTTTAACAACACCAATACAGTCTATAATCTACCTCTGTCGAATATGTGTGATACACAAACATTCGCTACTACATGGAAAAAATTGCTACATAACAAATACTGAATGGAACTAGACTACATAGCAAACGTAAATGAATTTGGAGAACACGTTGTGAGATTATACAATTTTGATAAAAGTCAAAGTATTAAATTCAGAGACTTAGTTGATGATTCAATTATAAATAGGAAGCAGGTTTTAGACCTATCAAAAGTAGATTTTGTTAATCCTCGAAATTGTAATTTAATTCTTGGAATAGCTGAAACGGATGAAGGAATACTGCCTGTGGATGAAAATGTTTTTTTTTGTGCACTGACATTGGATGGCTATAAAAACATGTTGAAACTTTTAGAACCATTTTGTAACAAGGAAACTAAAGGACATCAATATTTATATGAAATTGATAATCCTACGGATTTTTTATTTTCACCGGCTGGAACTTGGTAGTAGCGTTTGGGATTATGTGATGAAAGGGGGCTGCGAAGAATTAAGACAGCTAGCTACGAGCAGAGCGAAGCGTAAAATTGTAATAAAGTTCAACTAAACCTGTGATAACTGCGTTTTATACGCAATTTACAGTTGAAAAATAATTAATTCATTACAGAAAACTAAATAAAAAATGGCAACAATCACATTAAAAGGAAACGAGATACACACTAATGGTGAATTACCTAAAATTGGAAGTTTGGCTAAAGACTTCAACTTGATTGGTACCGATTTATCGGCAAAATCACTAAGTGACTATAAAGGGAGAAAGCTGGTTTTAAATATTTTTCCGAGCGTAGATACAGGAACATGTGCGGCCTCAGTACGTAATTTCAATAAAACTGCAACAGGCCTTAATGACACTGATGTATTGTGTATCTCAAGAGACTTGCCTTTTGCGCAAGGTAGATTCTGTGGAGCTGAGGGTATTAAGAATGTTGTGATGTTAAGTGATTTTAAGACTGGTCAATTTGGTAAGGACTATGGTTTAGAGATTATTGATGGTCCTTTATCGGGTCTGAATTCAAGATGTATCGTGGTAATTAATCCAGAAGGTAAAGTGATTTATACGGAGCAAGTGGTTGAAACGGTGGAAGAACCGAACTACGATTTGGCTTTAGCGGCACTGTCAAATGACTAGGAGCCTAATCATGGAAACAAGCATTTAGTCAAAAGTAAATAATCAAGCACCAACTCCTAACCAATTATTGACATTACCTGGTTTGGAGTTGGTTTTGTTGAATTTATGTGTCTTATTGATATCTCTCAATTTTTTCCTTTGGCATTATAAGAGTGCTTGAATACAAAAGTGGAATCATTTAAGGTGTATTCAAGGCAGATACTCTGCAAGACCATTTCTTAACTATCTATCAGCAGACTTCTTTAGATTAGAAAATAGTTAGTTTTAAGTTTATTATAAATTTATTCACCTGGGTTTTCAAACCGAAAAACCAACGAATAAATAAATGTTTGACAATAATAAATTACTTTAGCCAGATATTATTTTATTCAACAAAGAGCATGAAAAAGAACTCAGAAAAACCTTCACCAGAAGCAAAAGCACTTTCACTTTTTTTAATGGCCTATAAAACTAAGGACCCTATTTACAAAGATATGTCTAAACGAATGAATAGGCGTTGGGAATTGGTGTCTATGAATAAATTAAGCAAGAGTGACTATATTGAAGAGGTGGAAAACACATTAGCTTCCTATGGTGGTTATGCGGAAGTTATAGAGAAAACAGTTAGATTTTACGTTGACAAAACTGGAAAATGGACATTAAAAGGGGACGATAAGTATTGCCAAGATGCTAAGGTAATTGCTGATAAAATAATGAATAAATAGTCTATTTAACATTGCATGTTGACTTGCAATAACGTTACATTACTATCCATCGAAAGGATGGATAGACATCGTGGGATAGGATTTGAAAGAATCAAATATTTGGGACGTTAAAAGAACTTTTTTTATATTAATGTGAGAAAAAGGAATTTCAAATAGGAATTAACGGTTACATAGGGGAATAAAAATGATCAATAATAATTAAAACATATAATCATGGGAAAAGGACAAGACGCAAAGAAAAGTGTAAAAAAGGAAGCTACAAAAACTCCTAAGGAAAAGAAAGCTGAAAAGAGGGCTAAGAAAACTAAAAACGGCTAATTTTGACATTCATAGCAAGCGAGTTTTGTTACAACAGCTCCAGTCTTAAAATTAGGAGTTGATCGCTCTCCCAAAATAGACTAGAGTTTAAATTATTACTTTATATAAATTTAGAAACAGAAGGTAGACTTTGTAGATTGCAACCAAATTCAATCTTGCAAGGTGGCTTGCCATTTCTACATTATAAATTATGCGATCCAATGTTCATTATATAAATCTTGTGTCTGCTTAAGAAAATAGCTTCTATTTTTGCATTATTTGCTCCTTATGTTAGACAATCTCTATCTTAGTCCTTATTCCATTCTCCATTCTCATTACTCTAAAGATCTAACCATCCATTAATCCTTTTTCATATTATAATTAATGTTCAAGCTACCCTTGCTGCTCTAATACAAACCCGTTATTAAAATTGTAAATTGATTGCATATTTGTCTATGAATGTGTAAATTAGGACTCCAAGCCGATTTAGAAGACTTATTTAAAAAAAACCTCATCTAACTATGATTTATATAGATCGTAATCGGCTATCTGCACCTAAAGAATTGGATCCTAATGAAAACGCTAGGGTAGCAAAGGAATCTAAAGATGCCTAAGCTTATTTTGGCGATAAAGATCGAAAACGTACGCAACGAAGATTTGTTTTTAAGGCTTTTACTCAACGAAATATCAAAAGTACATTAGAAGAATTATTTCATGGGAAGTGTGCCTATTGTGAAAGTAAAGTTGTGCAGACTGGAAATGCAGATTTCGAACATTGCAGACCCAAAAGTAATGTGATGGAGTCTCCAGATCATCCCGGTTATTGGTGGTTGGTTAATGAGTGGGACAACTTGCTAATCGCATGTGCAAATTGTAATCGAAGAAGCTGGTCTAAAGATGGTGTTTCTGGTAAAGCAAATCGCTTTCCACTTAAAGACGAAGCTAAACACATAGAAAGCCAATTTAGTAGACTTGACAATCTATTTAATCCTTTTGTTCCTTTAGTAGATGCTGAAAAATGGCTGTTGAGTCTTAGTGATCTTCATTTTCGTCGAGCGGCAATTGTCATTAAAGACTTACTTCGTATGTCGGAAAATGATGAAATTTCTTGAACAAAGAATGACATCAAAATCTTAGTGAATGACAATCTTGAAATGTTCAAGGAACTTAGTGATGGCTATCAATCGGTGATAGCTTTGACAGCAGACATTCTTCAACTAGTCATGGATCGCTGGAAAAACCCTGATGAAGCCAGAGGTATTGTTTTACTGGATGAGATCGGAGCGCATCTCTATCCTAGATGGAAAATGATCATTGTCAAAAGTCTCAGAAAAGCATTGCCTAATATGCAATTTATCGTTTCTACCCATCAGCCGCTTTGTCTACGAGGAGTTGACAAAGGAGAGGTAGTATTAATGCGGAGAGATTCTGATAAGAATGTAGAAGTGATCACAGACTTACCAAACCCAAAAGAACTTCGAATTAGTCAAATTCTTACCTCAGTGTTTGTAAGTTCAACAATGGATACTGAACTTGAAGCGGAGTTTAATCGATGTTATGCATTGAGAGCGATTAATGTAAGGACAGATGAAGAAGACGAAGAAATGAATGAATTACGTGGTATCCTAAATCCAGATTTATTATAAGGGGAGACGTTATTAGGAACTCAAGTCTATAATATAGTCAAAGAAAAATACAATCAGTACAAGAATGAAGCAAATCAAGATGATGTGGGTAAGCTAAAAGCAGATACCTTGTCGGCTGTCCAAAAGCTATGGAGCTCATAAGCTTGAGAGTATTTATTTTCAATTATTGACTTCTAGATTATGATAAAAATCAACCGACCAAATACACCAGAAATTAAGATCTATACGCTTAAAAAGGATGTTTTGAAAAATGACTTACGCCTGAATGTTTTGAAATTGATTGATGCAAATTCAGTTGGATTTAAAGACTTCATACCTAGATTAAGCGATCCTGCTGAAAAGTATACCAAAGCGGAAAAGGAAACTTTAATGGCTATAAATTACTATGCCGATCCAAATAATTTCAAAACAATATCAAAAAAACCACTAAAAAGGCACCTAATTTTAGCGTGTATAAGGACAAAGAATTAAAGGAAGAAATAAAAAATCTGTTTAATAAAAAATGTGCTTATTGTGATAGTCGTTTCCTAGCCAGTAGTAATGCTGATATTGAACATTTCAGACCTGAGAAAGCATTTAACCCTTTTCAAAATAACGAAGATGGGAAATTGGTTGAACCTGGATATTATTGGTTGGCAGCGGATTGGGAAAACTTACTTTGGTCTTGCATCCTCTGTAATCGCAAAAGCAACTTGGATCAACCCAACGTCGAGGGTGTCAAACCGTTGGGGAAGAAAAATCGTTTTCCGCTTTCTAATGAAACAAAACGAATACGATCTCATAACAAAAATTTGAAATCAGAAAGAAAGCAACTCCTTATCATTGATCCTTGCGAAGATGATCCTTCTGAACATTTCTCGTTCCCAACAAACGATGAAGACAGTGGCATTGTAAAAGCTAAGATGATGGACGATAACAAGCCCAGTCCAAAAGCGATAGCTTCTATTCCAATATATGGACTCAATATGATTGAGCTGGTGATAGCTCGCAAGGAATCTGCATTAGACTTTAAAGCCATATTTATGGGTTTATTAGATAGTATCAATGCATTTTCAGAGAAGAAAAACGCAGGTGAAGATACAACATTCGAGAAGGAAAAATTCAAATTTCAAAAAGATAGATTTAAGCTAAACTATCGCCTACTTCTGACTATTTGAGCATGAAGCAATTCTTATTAAAGGATTTTGAGAGTTTTCCTATGTTGAGAGAAATGGGACTAAAAATAGAAAAACCCTTAGAATAGTAACTGAGATATTAATTTAGGCCAAATTAAACCTTTTTCCTTTTTCGTAGTCCTATCAAGATTACAATGAAATCCTATATTAACAGTTAAATAGAACTACCTACATATGGACCGAAGATCTCTACTTACCCGTGTTTTTAAAAGTACAAAAAGTCAATTACCACCTAAAAGTCAAGATCTAATAGTCACCACATTGGCACCGTATTCTGGAGAATGGACTAGAGATACAGCTGCTCATTTATTGAGGAGATCAACTTTTGGTCCAACAACTCAAGGAATCAAAGATGCAGAAATTAATGGATTGGACCTTACCGTCTCTGCACTGTTGGCAGATAGCCCACTGCCACCACTTCCGATAAACTTCAACAATCAAGATGATCCTAGTACCCCCATTGGAGATACATGGGTGGGAAAGCCCAATGACCCAACGAACCAAAACCTCAACACAACTAGGAATATATCGTTGAACGGGTGGCAAATAGGACTATTTAATGAAGGAGGGGTATCGATAACGGAGAAATTAGTTCTGTTTTGGCACAATCATTTTGTGACCTCTGCTATTGTTTTAGCCGCTTACAACTTCCACTACTTGGACATATTGCGTAGAAATGCCACTGGAAATTTCAGAACACTAGCAGAAGAAATTACCATTTCTCCTTCGATGCTGTTATATTTAAATGGCAATGAGAATACCCGCGAAGCACCAAATGAAAACTACGCTAGAGAACTTTTAGAATTGTTTACCATCGGTAAAGGTGATACTGCGGGGCCAGGAGACTATACGAACTATACCGAAGATGACGTTGTCGCGTTGGCAAAATCTTTAACAGGGTGGAGATCAAGAAATATTGATGGTGTACCAGAAAGTGCTTTTCTACCTTTCAGGCATGATTCGAGCGACAAACAATTGTCAAATAGATTTGGCAATGTTGTAATCCAGGATGGAGGGGAGAACGAATATAAGGATGTGATTGATATAATTTTACAGCAAGAGGAAACAGCTCGCTATATCTGTAAGAGATTGTATATCTGGTTCGTTGGGTCTAATATTGATAGCAATGTCGAGTCTGATGTTATTGAGCCAATGGCAGCATTGATGAGGGACAATAACTATGAGGTAAAACCAGCTATAGCAGCATTACTCAAAAGCGAACATTTTTATGATGTTTCTATCAGAGGTTGCATGTTGAATCATCCAATAGATTTTTTCTTCAAAATGTTCAATACATTCGAAGTTGCTACACCCGATGAAATCTTAAGTAAATATAGGGTCTGGGTAAATATATATAGGAGGTTACTCAATATGGATATGGTGGTTTTATCTCACCCTAGCGTTGCAGGGTGGAAGGCATTTTATCAAGGCCCACAGTATTATGATGTTTGGGCAAATTCTGTGTCATTACCACTCAGAGAGGGCCTAGTCGATGATATGCTGGAGGGTTCTATGATAGGACAACAAGACATCCGAATAGATACTTTGATGGTTGTTAGTAAGTTTAACAATCCTGGAGACCCCAATGAACTGATCATTGAATTATCAAATCTATTATTTCCTTTTTCGATATCCCCTAATCAATCAGAATATTTAAAAAACATCCTCATTCCTGGACTACCAGATTTCGAATGGACAGTAGAATATGGAGAGTACATAGGAGACCCAGATGATGATGATAAGCGACTTTCGGTAGAGAATAAACTAGTAGCTCTTTTTGGGGCCTTTCTCAAGATGCCTGAGAACTATTTAATATAAATCTATTACTTATTCCAATCCTGATAATCGAGGACAATCCTCTCCCTGTAATTTTCAAAACTAGTATTATGAAAAGAAGATCATTTATAAAAACAAGCTCGTTATTAAGTGCCCCATTGATGTTTGGTGGCATACCTGTCGCTCCCATACTAAACAACACATTTTCTAGTTTTGTCAATCAAGATTCTGACAGAGTGCTGGTTCTTATACAACTTACAGGCGGAAATGACGGGCTTAATTGTATCATTCCCATGGATCAGTACGATAACTTGGTAGCTGTGCGACCACAAGTTATTATACCAGAAAATAATATTCTTCCTCTTGTGGGTAATATCGGTTTGCACCCAAGTATGGCTCCTCTGGAGCAGATTTATAAAGAGGGACATCTTGGAATAGTTCAGGGAGTAGGCTATCCAAATCAAAATAGATCGCACTTCAGATCAACAGATATATGGCAAACGGGATCCGATGCTGACACTTTTCTAGATACAGGATGGGTAGGTCGATATTTTGATCACTTCAATGCAAACTATCCTGCGGACTACCCTAATGAAGATTGTCCAGATCCTTTTGCACTGACGATAGGTTCTTCTGTTTCTGAAACGTGTCAAGGGATGGCGGGAAATTTTAGTCTTGCTCTAGTAGATCCAGATAATTTGAGTCAGTTAGCGACTCCAGTCAACAATGATTTGAATGAAGGCTGTTATGCTGATAAATTGGACTTTTTGACTAAAACAATAGAACAGACAAATGCATATGGCGGTGTAATACAAGAAGCCAATGATCTAGGATCGAATATTTCTACGCTGTACAATGAGAATGATAATTTGGCACAGAAATTAAAGTTGGTGGCTAAGTTAATCAAAGGAGGACTCCGTACCAAAGTGTATGTGGTCAGTCTCGGAGGTTTCGATACACATGCTAGCCAAGTAGAAGAGGGAGAAACGACTGTTGGTATCCATGCCGAATTACTGAGGGAGTTATCAGAAGCTATTTATGCTTTTCATGATGATCTGAAATCTCTCGATATATTTGATAGAGTAGCAGGAATGACCTATTCTGAATTTGGTCGTAGGATCAAATCTAATTTTAGCAACGGTACCGATCATGGGACTGCGGCTCCATTAATACTGTTTGGCTCATGCGTACTGCCCAGTATTCATGGAGATAATGCAGAAATTTCTCCTGATGTCGATGATCAAGAGGGGGTTCCTATGCAATATGACTTCAGGTCTGTCTATGGATCAGTGTTATCTGATTGGTTAGAGGTGGAGGATGAGATAGTCAATGATATTCTTAAAGGAGAATTTCAGAAGATTGACCTTTTTAATAATTGTTCTACGGTAGCTACAGAAGAAATCGCTTCTGAATCAGCAGATTTGCGAGTATATCCTAATCCGTCAAATCAAATAGTCACAATCAAATTTGAATCCAAAGGAGAACATATTAAGATCAGCATTTTTGACATATTGGGACATGAACTCAAAGTGATTACAAATAAGACTATCAACAGTGGAGCGCATACTATAAATTATGATATTCGTGATCTTCCTGGTGGTCCGTATTTTTTCAGATTGCAAACTCAGAAGTTGCAAAAGACAATTCGCATTGTTAAAACTTAAGAAGATCACTTTGAGTTAAGATTCGGTCTTGGGAAGAATTATTTCATTGTATAACTTATTAGAGGAGAGAATATCTATCCAAAATTACTTAATATTACGCATTGATCAAACGAATAGCTATGTCAAAATCGCTAAATATCTAAGTTTGATTTATGATGCCTCCTAGATGTGTATTCCGTAAACACATTATTCGATTATATAAAACCAAAAGTATAATGACAGCAAAGGATATTCTCAAAGAACTCAAAGATTACGGGAACGAACAAACAAAAAAAACATTGATGACTCATGGGGCCATAGAACCGCTCTATGGAGTAAAAGTAGCGGACCTAAAGAAGATTCTTAAAAAGACCAAAAAAAGCCATGAATTGTCATTAGAGTTGTACGCTACTGGAAATTCGGATGCAATGTATCTGGCCGGTTTAATGGCCGATGAAAAGCAAATCACCAAGGATCAATTGGAAGATTGGGTAGACAAAGCATACTGGTCCTATTTGTGTGAATATGTGGTGCCATGGGTCGCAGCCGAGACAGAATTTGGAATGGAATTGGGCCTAAAATGGATCAAATCTGATCGAGAGACTGTAGCGTCTGGAGGCTGGGGAACACTGGCATATTACGCAGCTGTAAATGATGATGAAAAGTTGGATACTGAAGTTTACATCAAATTACTTGACACAGTAAAAAATGAAATTCATAGTGCTCAAAATAGAGTTCGATATACAATGAATGGTTTTGTGATTGCGGTGGGGCAGTATATTACAGCATTAACTGGAAAAACACAGGAAGTAGCGATAGAGATAGGGAAAGTTAGCGTTGATGTAGGAGGAACTGCTTGTAAAGTGCCACTTGCAATTGATTTTATAGATAAAGCCATTGACAAAGGACGAGTTGGCAAAAAGCGTAAGACGGCGAGATGTTGAGAATAATACTACTTTCAATAAGAGCTAAAAGTCTATTAATGTGTAGGAATCGCAATAGTGGAATTAAATAATGAATTCGATACATTTATAGAGTAAAGCGATTGAATCAAGAATGAACTTTGACCAATCAAAACAATAATATATTTAAAAATGGCAGATAGGGATAATCCTATCTACCTTTTTTAGTTTTAGCTTGCAAGATTCTAGAATTAAAGTGGAAGTGGATCACCAGATATGAAGTTAGTAGCATTAAAAATAGACTGAATGAAGACTTATTGGAAGAAGAAATCACAAGAAGAAATAAAATCTATTGTTTTTAAAGCTCTTGAAGACAATGTTAATTATGACACGCAAAATATTTTGGGGATTCCTGCATCGTATTTAGACAGTAAAGTTTTTAATCAAGATGCTTCATTTATTAGAGATGCCCCTTTTATATCAAGTCTGATTCAGAATCCAAATCATATTGGTTGTCATACCTTAGGGAAATCAGAACCATTTTTTCAAGGCACTCAGCGGATCGAAAAGGAACTTATTGAAATCTGTGCTGTGGATATTTTGAATGGGGAGTCTGGAGAACAAGATGGATACATAGCGTCAGGAGGAACGGAAGCCAATATTCAAGCAATTTGGATTTATCGGAATTACTTTATGAAAGAGCATTCTTCAAAAAGAGAAGATATCTGTATTCTGTGTAGCGAGGATAGTCATTATTCCATGGATAAAGCTGCGAATTTATTAGCCATAGATATTTTTAAAGTTTCTGTTGAAAAGGAAACTCGCGAAGTAAAGGAAGAAAGCATAAATGAGGCAATTCTGAAGGCTCGAAAACATGGTAAAAAGCATTTTATCGTTATCTGTAATATGATGACCACCATGTTTGGTTCAGTTGATAATGTGGAAGCATATACAAACCAACTCATCGATTTGTCTTGTGATTTTAAACTTCATGTTGATGGAGCTTATGGAGGGTTTTATTATCCTTTTACTGATGATAATAGTCTACTTACATTTAGAAATCCCAATATCACTTCTTTCACGCTTGATGCTCACAAAATGGCGCAGGCACCCTACGGAACAGGAGTCTTTCTGATTCGCAAAGGATTCATACAGAATGTAAATACCTCTGAAGCCAGTTATGTTGAAGGAGAAGACTTTACGCTTATCGGAAGTAGATCGGGAGCAAATGCAATTGCGGTATGGATGATACTAGTAAAAAATGGACCTTTCGGTTGGCAAGAAAAAATATTCATTCTTCAAAAGAGAACTGAGTGGATGTGCAAACAACTTAGCCAATTAAATATTGAATTTTATAGACATTCAAAGTCAAACATCATTACAATAAGAAGCAGATTCGTAAATATGGACGTAGCATCTAAGTTCGGATTGGTCCCTGACAATCACTTGAAGCCGGAGTGGTTTAAAATTGTTATTATGGATCATGTGACCATTGAAAAACTCATGTTATTAGTTGAAGATCTTAAAATATCGGGCACGATTAAAGATTAAACCAATAGAAGCACATACGTTTCATAAATTATAAATAGCTCATTGATATATATAAGTCAAATGTAATCTTGTCTCAGAACAGTTGCATTCAATTTTTAATTTGTTTGACACAGATACGAATCTAATTAATCATATTCCTAATTTAGGAATTTTGTTCTAATTCAATTAATTAGGCTTGTGAATTAGTATATTTATGCTATAGAATGCTCAAAATGTCCTATTTTTAATGTACGTTAAACGGTACATTTATAAGATAAAAGGCAGAGATTTTGAATTCTAAATTAATCTGAAAAGCCATTATTCCTGAATATTTAAAACTCATATTTCCTGCATAGTCTTAAATGAAACCACCCTATGAAATTGTTCACTTATCAGTAATTACATTTCTATTATTTTTTACTTCCGGGGCTCAAAGTTGTTAGGAAGTTCAAGCATTAACGAATAAAAGAGGTTAAAAAGGAATCAATTGAAAAATCTGAATAGTGAAGTTAGAATTGATTTATTCATTGATACTGTAAGTCATAAGATTAACTATGTTGCATTCCTCAAAAATATCTTTAATAAACCCTGTTTTTAGAATGAGAATATTTAATCATTTTACCCTTATTGTAATCCTATTTTACTGTTTTAATGATGCAAAGGCCCAATCAATTAATAGTATAAAAAGTAGTACTATTTTGGGTAGGCTTTTAGATCAATCAGATGCAGAAGTAATGTACGCTTCAATTGCTTTAATGAAAGACGATAGTATAATCGTTAATAGCGCAATAAGTGATATGAATGGTAATTTCAGAATAGAGGACATTGAACCTGGGATCTATAGTTTGAGGGTGGATCATATAGAATACACCACTTTGACAACAGAGATACTAACTTTAACTAAAAATGAATTTAGGGAGATCAATGATATCATATTGGCTAGGCATATTAATGGATTAGATGAAGTTGTGATAACTTACCGAAAACCACTAATTGAAATAAAGGCGGATAAATTAATTTTCAATGTGTCGAGTAGTCCCAGTGCTTCAGGTACGAATGGCCTAGATCTACTTAAAAAATCTCCTGGTGTAAGTGTTGATATGGAAAATAATATCGCTCTACTTGGTAAAAGTGGTGTGCGAATCTATATCAATGGTGTAGAATCTAGATTGTCTGGTGGTGACTTAACAAATTACCTTCAGAGTATGACATCTGATAATATTGAAGCAATTGAAATCATATCCAATCCTTCATCAAAATACGATGCAGAAGGAAATGCAGGTATTATTAATATTCGAATGAAAAAAAATATGGCATTCGGGTTTAATGGGAGTGAGACCTCAAGTTTTACCAAGGGGAAATACTATAGATATAACAATAGCCTTTCGATGAATTATGGCG
>CAXBGT010000023.1:0-41009 GCA_963975265.1 uncultured Saprospirales bacterium | reverse complement strand
AATCCCAGAAATTATGCTCTCGGATGGATCAGTAAAATCAATAGTTATTATGTGATTTGCAAGTGACACTACTAAGAAATCTTCTTTGGCTTCAAATGAAGTTATACCTGGAAGAACAAGAAATGCAAGGCCTTCGGGCAAATCTGGAACTGTATTGTCAATCACATGGATCCCTTCTTTATATTCTATAAATAGGATGTACTCTTTATAATATTCATATGAAAAAAGGTTATCATATACCCTTGGACCTTCTGAGATAATGTCTCCAATTTCAAGTTGAGCATAAATAGGCGCTATTACTGAAACAGGAGTCAAATTAATTTCAATAGTGTTATCGCATCCTATGAATAATATGATAAATGATAGCTGGAGTAGGTTTTTCATGATAATTGATAAATTATATCATGATAACGTGACTAGAGTCCATAACGCTTATTATACTTTAATTCAAAGTGAAAATAATTGCCTCACATGGCATTCAGGGCTTGATCAAGATCTTCAATCAAATACTCTGGATCTTCTAAACCTATGTAAATCCTCACATATGTCCAGGGAATAGGGGAGTCCTCGATTCCTGGCATATCATGAAAAGTAATACTTGGAATCATCAAACTTTCATATCCGCCCCACGATACAGCTATCAGAAATCGTTTTATAGCTCTAGTGAATCTCATTACTGCTTCTTTGTTATCTGTTTTTAAGACAAGCGTTAATAAACCACCATTTCCTCTCATTTGTTTTTCTGCCAATTCTGCTTGTGGGAAATCATGTGACATAGTATAGATTACCTTTTCAACTTTGTCATGTGCGGTAAGAAAATCATAAATTTCTAAGGCTGATGCATCGGACCTTCTTAACCTTAGATCGATAGTCCTCAAGCCTCTAATAGCCATTGCTGCATCATTTGGTGAGATATTTACACCTAAAGTCATGAATTCTGAATGAAAAATTTTGCTAATAAGTTTTTTGCTTCCACAAACTACTCCTATGACTACGTCGCTGTGGCCGTTGATATATTTAGTCCCAGAATGAACAACGAGGTCAATGCCAAAATCTATAGGGTTTTGAAATATTGGACTGCAGTGACTATTATCAATGATGGTGATTATATTATGAGCTTTTGCCAATGTAGCACATGCTTCAAGATCTTGTAATTCGAATGTAAGAGAATTAGGGCTTTCAAGAAATAAGACTTTTGTATTATCCTTTATTGCTGATTTGATATTATTCATATCTCTGCCGTCAACAAATGTATATTCTACACCAAACCTGGCCAGCATTTTTGAAATCAACTTGTTGGTCCAGCTATATGGCTTGTCTACACAGATGATATGATCTCCAGCACTTACATTAGTCATAGTAGCTATAGCTATAGCAGCTGCACCGCTTGAAGTGACAAGTGCATCTTCCGCATGTTCTAATGCAGCTATTTTTTGTCGTAATATTTTAACTGTAGGATTATTTCCACGAGAATAGACATGATTGTCCATCTCCTCGCTGATTTTTGCTCTGAGATCTTCAACAGATGTAAAAGCGAAATTACTGGTTTGAATAATGGGCGGCGCTACAGCATTGAAGTATTTCTCACGGTCTTCTCCCAAGTGAATTAATATTTCATTGATGTTCATAAATCAGTAATTTTTTATGATTTGAACATTAAATGTAATTATTCTTATGTGATTAGTGCAATGTTGCTAACTGATGTTATTGAAATACAAATCAATTATTGACATTTACACTATACTTTCTAGAAGTCTAATATCTCGATTCTCGAAGTCTTTACTAATTCTTTCTCTTCTTGGTAGTTTGCTGATTCTTCCCTAAAATATTACGGTTATCACCTCCTAGTACAGGCTTAGGAAACGGAGCTTCAGTTTGAGTTTGGTGATATATTTTATCCACGTAATTAAAGTATTCTCCGTCCCATTTATAACCAATATAACTTCCATCTGGCAACATTGTTGCTCCTTGACCAGGCATTCTTCCCATCCGTGGAATTAGATGATCAAACACGATCATATCTAGATTGGGATTGTAATTAAGTGAGACGTTTGAATCACTAGCGTAATCCAGAACTAATCGATTTTTAATCACTCCTCTATTTTCATTTTCTTGTCTTTTGAAAATTTCATATCCAAATACTGGCTTTCCTTTATCAAAGGTTAGCGCGTCTGCTATCTTTCTATTTTCGTAAGTTTTGTGTGCATCATATCCAAAGAGAATATAGATTTTTTCACCTGCTTTGTCAATGGTTAGTATATTGTAATACATCACACCGGCCCAATCATCGGTTCCTAATACATTATATTCTAGGTCTTCGTCGTTTCCAGAACTATTCAATTTATGAGCTTCTCCATCTTTCATAATATAACCGAAATAGTGATTATCACTTTCTCCTTTAAGGAGTTGCCATGTAATCACGGAGAATGAATCATCCTCAGGTCTTTTTACAGACAACCATTGAATACTTTCTAAATCATCTTCATTGAACCGTTCTGAATTAATCCATTTGTCAAAGATCTTTGCAAATTCATCATGTGCCCTTTGTTTGTGGATAGGATTGCCTGCATTAGCAATCACATCGGCATAGAAATTTAGATCATCGATTGTTGTTGTTGACAATTGGCCGTCTAAACTAAACGAACCTGCAACCAATAGCAGTGATAAAATAGAAAACTTCATTTTTGACTTTTTATTATTTAGCATAATCGTGTTTCCCCAAACAATTGTAGATCATACATATAAAACTGTTGTTAATCAATTGTCTAACGTTCAGGAAGTGATAAAAATTCTTTGAATGATGTATTTCTTAGGCTATTGGACATAAAAAAAGCCGCCCTTTTCAGGACAGCTTAGGTTGGTGGTTTTAACAGTTGCAATTATGCAATCATTATATATTATTCAATTACCATGCCACATATGACAATAAGTGATAATATGTTTATTTTAGAACTTGACTCCTACACTGGCGACGAACCTTCCTGGTCTTTGGTCAAAATCATAAGATTGACCATCCACATTAATATGATCTCCAAAAAGAGATAAGTTTGTTTCATAATTAAAATCTAGCCTTACTTTGAGAAAATCTAAACCAATGCCTCCTTGAATTCCATAACTTGCATCTTTGAATTTCTGTGAATAGCCATTTATAGCTATTAAATCTGAAGAGGAATTGAGAAATATGTGTGCTACTGGTCCGCCTTGTAATCTAAGTGGTCCCACTTTAATCCCGATCATCAAAGGGATGTCAAGGTTATTATATGACTCACTTCTAATGCTAGAAATGATCCCTGTATCAAAAATCTCTTCACTAAGATTATAATCAATACTTGAACTGTTGAATAAAAACGCTGGCTCAATAAAGATGTTGGCTATTGTTACTCTAGTATAAAGACCAAAATGAAAACCATATTTCGCTTCTTTTATAGAGAGGGTCATATCATTCCCACCATTATTGAAAATGATGGATTTGGGTGTTAAATCGAAAGAACTTATGCCCGTTTTTACCCCTAATTCAAATTGACTGTATGATAAGGTCGAGAGCATCATTAATAATCCAAAAAATATCTTTTTCATTTTTTCATTTTTAATTCATTTTTGAATCTGATACTTCACTTAGCCATGCGTAACATATGATTCTTAAAAGAAGAAGTTAACTAACTTCTTTGAGACTAGAATTAATCAATTGACAGAACCAACTTTCTTATAATTGAGTTTACTATCTTTGTCGCTGATTAACGCCTATAAAACTTATTTTGTAACTCATTTATTTGATGAGTAATTAAATGAGTTTGTAGTTAGTTGATATTCATACACTTATAGTTGTATTTATTTTCTACTGTTTGTATAAGTAATCGTAGTTAGTACAACTGATTAACTATTTATATAATATATCAAAAATGATGCCTTCATGGAAATCAAAGAGGTAAGTTTTATTGGAAGTTTTGAAAGGGAGTCTCAGTGTCCACAGGATATGGTTGCAGAATATGCATTTATTGGTAGATCTAATGTTGGGAAATCTTCACTTATCAATATGTTGTGTAATTATAAGGGTTTGGCTAAAGTGAGTAATACGCCTGGGAAAACTCAGACCATAAATTACTTCAAAGTTGATTCTGCATGGCATTTAGTGGATCTTCCAGGTTATGGTTATGCTAAGATTTCTAAAAAGATGAGAGGGAAGTGGGAGGATATGATAGAACGATATTTGATCACAAGACCTCAACTTCAATGTGTTTTTGTTTTGATTGACTCAAGGCATGAATTGCAAAAGATTGATTTAGAGTTTGTAAATTGGATGGGAGATCGTCGAGTTCCTTTCGTAATTGTATATACTAAGACGGATAAATTAAGCACGAAATTGGTAAATGGTCATGTGAAAAAAATACAAGATGGTCTACTACAATATTGGAATGCATTGCCCGAACAATTTGTTACGAGTTCAGAAAAAAAGGTCGGGAGACAAGAGATATTAGATTATATTGGAGAATTAAATAATAATTTCTAATTTTTACATCAAAATAGATAAAGTAATTTGGAGAGCACACTTCCTCATATCATACCCAAAATAGAAGACTGGCCTATTTATAAGGTCAGTGAGAATAGACCAGAGTTCATTGCTGAGCTTAATGCATACACCAAGTCTCGATTGTACGCAGAGACAAAAGTGTCCACTGAGGACCTGCTTGAAAAAACAATCTATCTAGAGAAATTACGTTCTAAGAACAATCCCTGGAAAGTCGATCCAGCTGATGATAAAAGCTACTGGAAGGATTTAGAAAGAGAAATCAAGGAAGCGAAGTCATTCGACAATGTCGAAGAGAAATTAGTAGCAATAGTAGATCGTATCATAAATAGATATAATGAAGAGATTGTTGGTAATTTTAAAAAGAAGACCTTTAAATTTTCAAGAAATTTCCTGCATGCATTTTTTAAGAGATTACTCAATCCTGCAACTTTCAAAGGTCAGAAAAGACTGTGGGGTAATAGAACTCAGACAAGGCAAAAAATCAAACTTCATGGTCATGTTGATGAACTAAGGTCACTTTTTACCAAAGGGACTGTTGTTATAGTTCCAACGCACTTTTCTAATATTGATTCCATATTGATTGGATATGCTTTAGATGCCGTTGTAGGTGTTCCCGCTTCCTCTTATGGTGCAGGTCTTAATCTTTTGGATAATGAAATAGTAGCTTACTTTATCAATAGGTTAGGTGCTTATAGGGTCGATAGAAGAAAGAAGAATCCTATTTATTTAGAATGTTTAAAGAGTATGGCATCTTTCTCTTTGCAGAAGAATGTAAATCAAATTTTCTTTCCTGGTGGTACCCGTTCTCGTGATGGTAAATTGGAGGATAAATTAAAATTAGGACTGTTGGGTTCTATGGTAGAAGCACAACGACATGCCATTACTGACAAAAAAGACAACAAAATATATATTGTGCCTTTAGTAGTTAGTTATCATTTTATTTTGGAAGCAAAATCACTGGTTGATCAATATCTTAGATCAACAGGAAAAGAAAAATATACAAGATCTAGAGATAATGGCAAGTCATCTGGCAAACTGATGAAATTCTTATGGTCGATAATAACGAAGGAGTCAGATATCGAGATGTCGTTTGGTCATCCAATGGATGTGTTCGGTCATGAAGTAGATATAAATGGTGTTTCACTAGACAAGCATGGAAATGAAATAGATATCAGTGGCTATTTCAAACTGGATGGTGAAATAAAAACTGTAGCACAGCGAGAAAAAGTATATACTAAACTACTCGGGGAAAAGATCGTGGATAGCTACAAAGTAAATAATGTAGTTCTGAGTAGCCATTTAGTTGCATTTGCCGCATTTCGAATACTTTTGAATTCTAATTCAGAGTTAAACCTGTATGATGTACTCAACATACCAGTTGCCAATTTCGAAATAGATGAAATTTTGTTGGAAAAAGTAATCAAGAAAATACTTGCAAATCTGAAACGACTAGAGCAACAAGATAAAATCAAATTATCTGAAACCCTTGACGACAGTCTACAAGTAATAATTAATGATGGCCTAAGAAATTTGGGTTTATATCATCCACAAAAGGTGCTTACGAGAAACAAAGAAGGCAAATATTTCTCAGAAAACTTTAGATTACTGTATTTCTATCATAATCGACTTGATAGTTATGATTTAGAAGAAGTAGTTAACTGGGATGACCTTATACAACGAAAAAAACCTATAACTGAAAAATCAATTCTGTGAGATTTATTATATATGATTTAGAAGCAACATGTTGGTTGGGAAGACCCCCAGGTGGATTAAATGAAATTATTGAGATTGGTGCAGTAATGGTAGATCCTACAGGCGAAGTTTTAGGCAGTTTTAGCAAATTTGTAAAGCCTACAATCAATCCTAGATTATCTGGTTTTTGTAAGAAGTTGACAAGCATTAGCCAAGAAAATGTAAATCGAGCAGACTTATATCCAAAAGTTATACAACAGTTCCAAGAATGGATCGATATCTGGGATGAAAATTACAGACTTTGTAGTTGGGGACAATATGATAAAGTAATGCTTACTGATAATTGTGCACTGCATAAAATGGAAGTTGATTGGTTAGGTCCATCGACTGACCTGAAAGCTGAATATCACGAAATCAAAGGAGAGCATAAACTCACAGGTCTTATAAATACGCTAAGAAAGGAAGGGTTAGAGTTTACTGGTATTCATCATAGAGCTATATCAGACGCAGAAAATACAGCAAAGATATTTGTAAAGTACGTGGATGAATGGAGATGGTAGTTTTTAAGTGTTAAGTAGAAGTTTTAAATTTTAAGTGTAATTATGACTTATAAGTGTAAATATGAAGCATAAACGGAAGTTTAAATAGAAGTAGAAGATGAAGTGAAAAGTCTAATTTTAGGCTAATTTCTATTTTTCTTAATCTTATCCTTATTTAGTTAATCTTCTTGTCTATTCTTCTTCATCTACGTTCTCAAACTCATAAGAAATTAGATCCTCAATCATCTCCTTTAGATTAGGTTTCGGGACGAGACCATTTATAACCTCAATCAATTTTTGATCTTTTAAAAACACCATAGTAGGAATACTCTTTATCTTAAAGAAAGCCGATAGCTGAGGATTTGCTTCAGAATCGACCTTTGCTATGATCGCTCTGTCACCAAACTCATGTGCTAATTCATCAATAATAGGGGAGAGTACCTTACACGGTCCACACCAGGATGCATAAAAATCCAACAAAATACCCTTATCCGTATTCTCTACAATCTCGTTGAATGATTGATCTGTAATTTGTGGTGCCTTCGGTTTTTCTTTTTTATTCCAGAACATAGTGTTGTGTTATAATGATAAGGAAATGCAAGAAACGAAGAAATGTTTTACTAAAGATACTTAATACCAGTAGTTAGAAGATAAATACGTTGGATAAGCAATCATTGATCTGGTTTCGAGCACCAAATTAATACCGTCATGATCAACATCTCAAAGAGTGCATGATATTTCTATCTACCCATCTCACTCAATATGAATCTTTAGGAGAAATATCACATTGCTTAAACCGATCAAATATCTAAATGCCTATCCATTTCCAAAAAATCCTTTTCTTTGCACTACAATTAAGAAACGAATGAGTGAAAAAGAAATAAAAAGTACGAATACCATTTCAATAGATGTAAGCCTGAATGAAGATAAGCATCCGGTCGCACTACATTGGAACAGTACAGCAAACCCAGAAGGTACAGAAAGCAAAGAATGTAAAGCTATGTTGCTTTCATTGTTTGATAAAGATCATTTGGATACCTATAAAATTGATCTGTGGACGAGTGAGATGCAAGTTGCAGAAATGGATAGATTTATGTTTCAGACTTTAAAAGCTCTAGCAGATACCTACTTCAAGGCAACAAAGAACCAGGAACTAGCGAATGATATGCAACGTTTTGTTCAATATTTTGGAGAAGAAACGGAGATAGTAACAAAAGGAGAATAATTTGCAGTTCTCTGACTTCTATATTGATACCGCTGGTTTTGTGATATACTCTTCAGAGCATTTTTGGGGAGTATTTGCTGTCATATTGTTTGGTGTTTGGTTTCTCTATATGGGAAAATATAGATGGAATGAGCAACAACAGTGGAGGAATGCTATCATTTTCTCCTCTTTTCTTTATGGTATTCAGTTGTTCAAGGCACTAATCAGAGTCTACTTAGGTAATTTTGAGATAACCACAGATCTTCCATTGGAATTGTGCAATATTATTCCACTATTGATGATCATAGCGCTATGGAAGAAATCTCGCATGCTCCTTTCGATAATCTTTTTTTGGATCATGGCAGGAACGATTCAAGCTAATATAACTCCTACACTTCTCAATGTATTTCCACATTATGAATGGTTTCGATATTGGTGGATTCACGCAGGGTTGCCAGTATTAGCTATTTATTCATTCTATGTATTGGGATTTAGATACAATTTTAGAGATATTGTGAGATCAGCCTTGGCAATGAATATTGTTGCTGCTGTTATTTATCTAATCAATATAACGTTAGATGCGAATTATTTATACTTAGTTGAGAAGCCTCCAGCAGGTACTATCTATGATCTTTTAGGCCCATGGCCTTGGTATATTGTTAGCTTGGAATTGTCTTTGTTAGTATTCTTTTCGACAGTCTTACTTCCATTTCGACTATATTCATATCTACATGATACTGATGAAGCGGAACATTAACAGACAATTCAATCAATCAATCATTCAATAATTCAATCATTCAATTGTACCTTTGTGTTTCGTTAAATAATGAACAGGTATTGAAGTTATTAGTGATGTGTCCGAGATTCCCATACCCACTTGAAAAAGGGGATAAGCTTCGGATATTCCACCAATTGAGATTTTTAGGAAAAAAGCATCAAGTTCTCCTTATTTCTATTTCTGATAAGGAAATTTCAAAAGAACATCTCGATATCGTAAAGACTTTTGTTTATGATATCAAGATTTTCAAATTATCAAAAGTTAGACGGATTTTTTCATTGGCTAAATCTGTTTTTTCAAAAATGCCATTTCAAGTGTCTTATTATTTTGATAAAGAAATAGCAAAGAAAATAAAAAAAGCTGCCAAAGAATTTGATCCAGATCATATCTATTGTCAAATGACAAGAATGTCAGAATATGCTAAGCATCTTCCTTACCCAAAAACGTTGGATTATATGGATGCGTTTGGAGTGGGCATGGAAAGAAGAGCTGAGGTGGTTAACGGCATTTATTCAATTCTCTATAAGAAGGAAGCTGTCCGAATGAAAACTTATGAATCTGAAATTTACAGTTCTTTTGACAATCATTCAATAATAAGCGAGCAAGACGCTAATCACATTGCTAATAAATCTATTGATATTATTCCAAATGGCATTGATACTGAATATTTTGTTCCAATAGAAGCTTTAAAAAAGTATGACATTGGATTCATCGGGAATATGGGATATCCTCCTAATATTGATGCTGCTGAGTATTTAATTAATAAAATACTTCCATACTTGGACTCTAAGACAAAAGTTGTGATAGCTGGTGCAAGACCAGATAAAAGAGTAAAACAACTCAGCTCATCAACTGTTACAATTACAGGGTGGATGGATGATGTGAGAACTGCATATGCGGAGTCGTATGTTTTTGTAGCACCTCTCTGGTTAGGAACTGGACAACAGAACAAGATACTAGAAGCTATGGCTATGGGAATTCCATGTGTTACCAGTTCCGTTGTGAATAATGCTATAGGTGCTGAGGTAGGCAAGGAAATCCTTGTTGCTGATAGTGAAGCCGAATTTGCATCAGCCATAAAAACTTTGATGAATGATCCTGAATTATATAAGGGTATTAGAGGAAATGCGCTTACTTTTGTGCGAGAAAAATTTAGTTGGGAACAAAGTGTTGAAAAATTAAGTCAATTAATGATGGATTTAAGATAGAGGATAGTAAAAATTGAAATAAGATTATATAAAATATAGAAAGTATGGTTGCCACAGAAGAGAAGAAAGACATACAATTAGATACAATAGAAGATGCTATACAGTCGATAAAAAAGGGTGAGATTATCATCGTGGTTGATGATGAAGATAGAGAGAACGAAGGAGACTTCATCTGTGCTGCGGAATCGATCACTCCAGATATGATCAATTTCATGGCGACTCATGGAAGAGGTCTAATTTGCACTCCGATAGAATCAGACAGAGCTAAGGAACTTGGTTTAGAACTTATGGTGAAGACAAATACTGCGCTTCACGAGACTGCGTTCACCGTTTCTATTGATCTTATTGGTCAAGGATGTAGCACTGGAATCTCTGCTTATGATCGATCAACAGGGATCAAAGCTATGGTGGATCCAAATATCAAAGCGGAAGATTTTGCGCGTCCTGGTCATATTTTTCCTTTGATCGCAAAATCAGGAGGAGTACTTAGACGAACAGGTCATACCGAAGCAGCGATAGATTTGGCAAGAATGTCGGGTTTTTATCCAGCAGGAGTTCTTGTTGAAATTTTGAATGAAGATGGTACAATGGCAAGATTGCCACAGCTGAGAATACTTGCTGATAAGTTAGAATTGAAACTGATCTCAATCAAAGATTTAGTAGAATATAGAATGCGTACAGAACGTATCATTTCTAAAGAAGTAGAAACAGATATTGATAGCGAATTATATGGAAAATTCAAAGTCGCAGCTTATAAGCAAAATACGACAGATGACGTTCATCTAGCTATTTATAAAGGGAATATAACTCCAGACATAGCAACAGCAGTAAGAGTACATTCTAATACTGAAACTGGGGATGTAATAGGTCTATTGTTTGATGGATATGCAGACAAATTGGACAAAGCCATGAAGATCTTATCCAAAGAGGAAAGTGGTGTATTTCTTTATATGAGACATGGTGAGAAAGGAGATCAAATCATTCAAAAATTAAAAGCAATCGACTCCGATCCCAATAATGATCCAGTTACTAACTCAGAACAAAGAGATTTTGGAATTGGTGCACAAATACTAAGAGATCTTAATGTCGGCAAGATCAAACTAATATCTAGTCATGACAAAAAAAGAATTGGATTAATTGGCTATGGTCTCGAAATAGTAGATCAAATAGAGCTTAAGTAATATAGAGATGTCAAAAGAGGGAAAAGTTGTATCAGAGGAAGAGTTTGAGGAATTCCATGAAGTCATGAAAGTGATAGTGGATAGAGGCCAAAAAGTGGAGCGTATTGATAAATACCTCATGAATCGCATGGAAAACCAAACTCGTAATCGACTTCAGAATGCTTGCAGAACTGGATTAATCAGAGTAAATGGTGAAATAATAAAGCCTAATTATAAAGTGCGACCTTTAGACGAGATTCGTGTTATGATGGAGCATGCTCCTCTTGGTGGAAATGGTGTTAAGCCTGAGCCTATTCCACTGAATATTGTGTATGAGGATGAGCATTTAATGGTAATTAACAAGCAGGCTGGTTTAGTGGTACATCCAGGTGTAGGAAATTGGTCAGGAACATTGGTGAACGGACTAGTTCATTATTTCGAATCTAAAGAACTGCCAGTAATGGTCGGTAATCAACCCGACAGACCAGGATTAGTGCATAGGATTGATAAGGACACTTCTGGTCTTCTTGTCATTGCTAAGACTGAAGATGCTATTACAGGATTAAGTAAACAGTTCTTTGACCACTCAATAGATCGAGAATATCTTGCATTGGTTTGGGGGAATGTAGAAGAGAGAAAAGGAACCATCCACGGTAGAATCGCGCGTCATCCTACAAATAGAATGCAGATGTTTGTTTATGAAGATGAAGATGAAATAGGTAAGGATGCAACTACTCATTATGAGATAGTAGAAGATTTATACTATGTGACTTTGGTGAAATGTAAGCTGGAAACAGGTCGGACCCACCAGATTAGAGTACATATGAAATCAATTGGGCATACTTTATTCAATGACTCGAGATATGGAGGAGAGAGAATATTAAAAGGGACGGTTTTTACTAATTACAAGCGATTTGTAGAGAATACATTTGATCTACTGCCTAGGCAAGCACTTCATGCTGCCTCACTCGGGTTTGAGCATCCTGTCACAAAGGAAAGGATGCATTTTGATTGTCCACTTCCTGAAGATTTTAGTGCAGCATTAGAGAAATGGAGAGGGTATACTGCGACTAGAAAAGAACTAAAAGAATAATGACACTAGACCGAAGAATCGAGGTGTTATCTGCACTTGGAAAAGATATATTAAATAAACCTGATTGGTTGCAAGATGCCGTTCAGCGTGCATACTACGCAAATAAGTGGTTCACAGTAAAAGAATCATGGAATGCACTAGAAGCAATAGCTACGCATTTTCTTTCAAAAGATGTATTGTTGAATTGGACATCAAATTACGAAATTAACGATCTAGTAGAAGCTAAGACCGTTGGTTTGGTATTAGCTGGTAATATCCCATTAGTTGGATTTCATGATGTGTTATGTTGTTTTATTTCAGGGCATAATACCTTAGCTAAATTATCAGCTAAAGATGAAGTTTTGATGAAAACCATAGTAGGGAGATTGGTTGAATTTGATCCTCAAGTTGCTGGTCGCATTATTGTTTCAGAGAGGCTCAAAGGATTCGATGCCATCATTGCAACAGGAAGTAATAATTCTAGTACTTACTTCGAACAGTATTTTGGTAAGTATCCAAATATCATAAGAAAAAATAGAAATGCAATTGCTGTTTTAAACGGTCAAGAGACAGAAGAAGATTTCATAGCACTTGGTCATGATATTTTTGATTATTTTGGTCTGGGATGTAGAAATGTATCTAAGCTATATGTGCCTTCTGGCTATAAGTTTGACGATATGTTAGGTGCATTGCATGAGCACTATAAGGAATTAGCAAACCACGATAAATACAGAAATAATTTCGATTATAACAATGCGCTCTTTATGCTCAATAAGGTAGAATATCTCATGAGTGGGAGTCTTATCATAACTGAGTCAGATGCAATTGCTTCTAGAATTGCTACGATACATTATAGTTATTATGATAATTTATCATTGTTAACAAAGGAACTCATAGATAGAAAAGAGGAAATCCAATGTGTAGTTGGTAAAGTTGTTATTGATGGACATCATGTATTTGATTTTGGTCAAGCTCAACAACCAAGTATTCTCGATTATGCTGATGGGGTAGACACGATGGAATTCTTAACGAATTTATAAATGACTATCATGGCAAGCAAGCAAGAAAAGGTAGAGGATATTGTCAATATTTTAGAGGAACTATATCCAGAAGTACCTATTCCATTAGATCATACGGATCCTTATACTTTGTTAGTTGCAGTGTTACTCTCAGCTCAATGCACGGATAAAAGAGTAAATATAGTAACGCCAGACTTATGGAAGTTAGCAGATAATCCATACGATATGATGCTACAAGATGCTGATGATATTAGAGCGATTATTAAACCATGCGGTTTGTCTCCTCGGAAGTCAAAAGCAATTCGTGATCTCAGTGAGATTATAGTAAATGAACATAACGGAGAAGTTCCTCAATCATTCGAAGCTTTGGAGAGACTGCCTGGAGTTGGACATAAGACTGCATCTGTAGTGATGTCTCAGGCATTTGGAGTGCCAGCGTTTCCTGTTGATACACATATCCATCGATTAATATATCGATGGTGTTTAAGTACTGGAAAGAATGTAGAAAAAACAGAAAAAGATTGTAAACGATTATTTCCTGAAGTGATATGGAATAAACTACATCTTCAAATCATTTTCTTTGGACGGGAATATTGTCCTGCGAGAGGTCATGATGCTGAAAAGTGTCCTATTTGTAGCAAGTATGGGAGGAAGGAGTTGTTTAAGACTAAGTAGTCAAATAGTTACTATTGTTTCTGTGGGATTACTTTACTAGCAATTATTTGCTAATTTACTGTAACATAACAATTCAATTCTTCTATTAAATTAATAAGTACGTATGATTAAAAAGATTGTATTAACAATTGCAGCTGTGATTTTAATCGGAGGAATAGTAGGGTATATATATCTACAAAGCACTGCTCCCACATACGAAGGAGAAATCATCTTCAACGGAATCAATTCTGAAGTAGAAGTAAAGTACGATACGTATGGAATCCCACACATTTATGCACAAAATGATGAAGATTGCTACAAGGCTCTAGGATATGTGCATGCCCAAGATCGATTATTTCAGATGGAAATGATAAGGAGATTAAGTTCTGGAAGATTGTCTGAAATTCTAGGTCCATCTATGATTGATGCAGATAAATACTTCCGTACACTGGGGATAAGAAGAATGGCGGACTACACTGTAGAAGCAATGAAAGATGAGGGAACGCTAGAAATGCATAGACAAGTAGAAGCTTATTTATCCGGTATTAATGAGTATGTAAACAATGGGAAGACTCCAATCGAATTTAGCATCATAGGAATACCCAAGGAAGAATTTACAAAATCAGATATATATACCATTTTAGGTTATATGGGTTTAGGGTTTACGTTAGCGATAAAGGAAGAACCTATTATAGATCAGATTTATAAAAAGTATGGTTCTAAATATCTCGAAGACTGGGAATTCAATGCGGCTTACTTAAGCAGCATTGCTACTAGCGACTCTACTAAAGATCTTAGTCACGTACTGGTTAAAGACACAGAATATCATCTTAATCAAGTAGGATTACCTATTTGGGAAGGAAGCAATGGATGGGTCGTTTCACCCAGAAAATCCAAATCTGGTAAAGTAATATTCGCTAATGATACTCATATTGGTATATCACAACCATCCGTGTGGTATGAAGCGCACCTTAATTATCCTGGCTTCGAATTTTATGGTAACTATTTAGCTGGGGTTCCATTTGGGATTATTGGCCATAATAGATCCGTGAGTTTTGGACTGACGATATTTCCATTTGATGTTGTAGATATGTATAGAGAACGGAGTAACCCATTAGATCAGAATCAAGTATGGGTTGACGATCACTGGGTCAATCTAGAATTACAAGATGAGATAATAAAAGTAAAAGATGGTGACGATATTACTTTCACTAGAAAAGTGTCTCGTCACGGTCCAATTATCAATAGCGTATCATCTTTACTGAAAGAAAGTGAAAAAGAACCAATTTCGCTTTGGTGGAATTTTCACAAGCAACCATCCCCAACTATCTCTGCCCTCTATGAGATGAATAATGCACAAAATATGGAGGATACTAAAGCCGCTGTTTCAAAAATAGATTTCATAGGACTTAATGTATTATATGGAGATAAGGAAGGTAATATCGCTCATTGGGGGGCAGGAAAAATACCAAAGAGAGCGCCTCATGTATTGTCAAAAATAATTCTGGATGGTGCTAGTGGAGAAGATGAACTTCTTGGCTATTACGATTTTAGTGAGAACCCGCAATATGAAAATCCTGAGTCTGGTTTCGTAGCTTCTGCCAATAATGATCCAGGGATGTTTGGAGGGAAATATTTTCAAGGATACTATTGCCCTGATAATCGATATAATCGTATTGTTCATCACCTTACATCTAAACAGAAATGGTCTCAGGAAGATATGAAAAGCATCCAACTAGATGATGTATCTGATGATCATAAAGAAATAGCTATACTAGTATCCAATGTCTTATTAAAATCTGTTGGCATTGATGAATCTTCGCTCAAATTTAAGGCGATAGAAATTCTCAATAAATGGGACGGTAATTATAGCTTGGAAAGCGTAGCTCCTACTATTTATACTAAACTGATTTATCACTGCATGAGATTGTGCATAGCTGACGAAATTGGAATGGAGAACTTTCAGACCATTCAAAGTTCATATTTATACAAAGGATCAATAATGAACCTTTTAGAAAATGAAGACAGTCCTTGGTGGGAGAATGTTTCTGCTAACTCTAGTGTGAGTTCTAGAGATATGATATTCTCCAGCGCGCTAAATGCTACTATTAATGAATTAACCAGTCAGCTTGGTAATGATCCTAATAAATGGACATGGAATAGAGTACACACAATAGAGCATGTTCATCCTATCGGTAGGAAGAAACCATTTGACAAGTTCTTTAATGTGGGCCCGTTTCCTGTAACGGCCGGTAATGATGTTCCTAATAAAATGATGTATTCAGTAGATTCTACTGGAGTCTACAAAACGTATAGTTCTCCTGCGCTAAGAATTTTGGTTGATTTTGCTGATATAGAAGCTTCGGAAAGTATCAATCCAACTGGGCAGTCTGGTAATCCCATGAGTAAACATTACGATGATCAGGCCGAGATGTTTGTGAATGGAGTTTACAGACCGCAGTTAATGAATCATGAGGAGATTAAAAAGGAGGCTCGGGTGTTGGTGCTGAAACCTAGGTAATCAAATCAATATCCAAAATTTTGCTTTTGGCAAATCCATGAAATATATTTTCCTCAAGAGAGGATAAGATGTTATGTTTGTGAGCGTTCACCAATATGGAGACAGCGATGCCAGTGCCAGTAACCAAATGTCCCTCTTTGGAGAGAAATAACGTTCAGTTTTGAACGTGCCAGAGAAAAATCACTTTACATCAACATTGGAAATCTCAAACATGCATTGATAAAAATGACGACACCACCATCAAACTAAAACCCCGTCCTTAATCTCAGCTACAACTTCTGGATTCAACAAAGTAGAGATATCACCCAAGTTTTCAGAATCCTTAGACGCTATCTTCCTAAGTATCCGTCTCATTATTTTCCCTGATCTAGTCTTTGGTAACCCTGTGACAAACTGAATCATATCAGGTTTTGCAATGGCCCCAATCTCCCTCTTAACAACATCTAAAATCTCGTTTCTAAAAGCATCATCAGTTGCTTTGTCTTGACTAATCACATATGCATAAATCCCTTGTCCTTTTATATCATGAGGGTAACCAACCACTGCAGATTCTATCACCTTCGGATGTTCATCGATGGCATTTTCTACTTCCGCTGTCCCCAATCTATGACCTGATACATTGATGACATCATCAACTCTACCGATTACCCGAATTCTCCCATCTTTATCTTTTCTAGCACCATCACCGGTGAAGTACATCCCCTTGAAAGCCGAGAAATAAACATTTTTACATCGCTCATGATCTCCATAAGTGGTTCTAATAATGGATGGCCACGGAAATTTGATACAAAGCAGTCCTTCCACATCATTCTCCTCTTTTATATTTCCATCAGTATCCACTAAAACTGGTTGGATTCCTGGGAGAGGGTAGGAAGCATATGTTGGTTTCGTATCAGTAACTCCAGGTATGGGAGTAATCATTATACCGCCAGTTTCTGTTTGCCACCAAGTATCTGCAATTGGTGCTTTTCCTTTTCCTATATGTTTGTCATACCATTTCCAAGCTTCTTCATTGATTGGTTCCCCAACAGATCCTAATATTTTGATGGACGATAGATCGTATTTTGCAGGCCAATGATCTCCTTTTGACATCAATGCCCTTATTGCAGTTGGAGCCGTATAGAATTGATTTACTTTGTGTTTTTCACAAATCTTCCAAAATCGACCAGCATCTGGATATGTAGGAACTCCTTCAAACATCATTGTAGTCGCACCAGCTAATAAGGGGCCGTATACGATGTATGAGTGACCTGTTATCCATCCTATATCAGCTGTGCACCAATAAACATCACCATCTTGATATTGGAATGTGTTTCTAAAACTATAACATGTATATACCATATATCCACCGCACGTATGCACTACTCCTTTAGGCTGTCCCGTTGATCCAGAAGTATACAAGATGAATAACATATCTTCACTATCCATTATTTCAGGTTCGCAGATATCTGATTGACCAGGGATAATCTCGTGCCACCACACGTCTGTATCATCGCTCCAATTGACATCGCCATCTGTATTATTATGTACTAGGACAGTCTGCACAGAATTACAACCAATATCCATTGCATGATCTACAACTGATTTTACTGGGATATTCTTGGTGCCTCGATGGTTAAAGTCAGAACAGACAATCATCTTCGCCTGAGCATCATCACATCGATCTGCCAGCGCTTGGGCTGAAAATCCTGCGAACACAACGGAATGAATTGCACCGATTCGGGCACATGCCAATAGTCCTATTGCCAACTCAGGTACCATAGGCATATAGAAGATTACTCGATCTCCTTTCTTGATTCCTTTGGATTTTAATCCATTAGCACATCGATTGACTGCAGCTAATAATTCCTTGTAAGAATATTCTTGGACTTCAGCATTAGGATCATTTGGCTCCCAGAGAATTGCGGTTTGATCTCCTCGTTTTGAAATATGCCTATCTAAACAATTGACAGTAATATTTAATTTTCCATTAAGAAACCACTTCACATCAGGTTCATCAAAGTTCCATTCTAAAATTTTATCAAATGGTTTAGTCCAAGTAAATGTATCTGCCTGTTCTTTCCAGAATGATTCAGGATCATCAACACTTTTCTTGTATTCTTCCTTGTATTGAGCAAGCGATGTGATTTGTGTAGTCATAATCAATTGATATTTGAAGCTAAATATATAAAATCTAAAGCTAATAATATCTACTTTTGAACCAGCTATAGAAGGCGAAAAGAAATTGAATTATAATAATATGAATAAAGGAAATGTCTCAAATCTGCTACGTAAATTACGGTTAATGCATCTGACGGACCGCGTGAGATATTATATTCAGAGTTATAAAAATAAACAAGCGAACAAAGCATTCTTGAATGCTAACCCTAATATCATTTTACCACCTGATTATTTGATGTATGAGTCATTCCAGATTAATTATGAAAAATATTTGGTAGGTGGAAAAGATGTGGCTGATTGGATAGTTAACATCTTAAATAAATATGACACGTTACAAAATGTGTCAATTTTAGATTGGGGGTGTGGACCAGGACGAGTTATTAGACATATGCCAGAGTTGTTAGGTAATGGAAGTAAAGTGTTTGGCACTGATTATAACACTAAATCAATAACATGGTGTAAAGGTAATTTACCAAATATTGAATTCAACTTAAATACATTAGATCCAAGCTTACCATATCCGCATGAGACATTTGACTTTATTTATGGAATATCGATATTTACACATTTGTCTGAAGAAATGCATTACAAATGGACATATGAACTGAAACGAGTATTAAAGCAGGGTGGAGTTTTATTCTTGACAACACAAGGAGATAATTTTAAAAAGATTATGTCACCTCCAGAGATTGCGCAATTCAATAAAGGTGAATTGGTAGTTCGAGGAAATGTGATAGAAGGCCATAGAACTTATTCAGCATTTCATTCAGATTCATTTATGAGGTCTTTGTTCAAAAATGACGAAATCTTAGAAGTTATAATTCAGAATGATAAGGATGGTAAAGCAACACCACAAGACGCATGGGTGGTGAGGAAGCAATAGCAGCTATTCAATTCAGATTCCCATAACTTGATCATAAATACGTTTAGTTTCTGGAAGAGGGGCAATACCAAATTCTTCATCAAGAACTTTAGTGCAAGCTTTATATGTCTTTATAACTTGAGGTCGATTTTTTTTCATGGAGTAGGCTGTCATTTGCAGCCGGTAGGCTTCTTCCCATGTTGGATCAACTATTAATGCTTCTTGAGCCAATCGGATGCTTTCGGTCGGGTTAGTTTGGAGTGTTAATTCTCCAAGACTGATCATTGCATTTATAGCTAATAACTGAAGCCGTTCTCTTTCAGTTGCTGTCCAGTCATCGAAGGCTCTATTTGGAAGATAGGATCCTTTATATAACTCTGTAGCGTATCTTAATATTTGTCTAGAATTTTCAGTATTTTCATTACTATTCAAGCTCAATAATGCAAGTGTTTGATCAAATGCTTCGGCGTCAATCCATACCTCTTTTTCGCTAAGTTGGTAGGTGACTCCTTGTCTAATTATGAATTTTGGTTCTTCTCTTGGTTTTCTGTCTGGTTGTAGCGCTTTATTTATACCATGAAGTGCGACCTTAATATCTCTCATGCCTTCATCCATAGTAGAACCTTCCCAAAGTCTATCTATGATTTGTTCCTTATGGAGTCCACGTCTGTGTCTAGCTGTTATGAAGAACTGAATCAATTGAACTGTTTTATCACGCCCCCAATCTTTAGAGGTAATTTCTCGACCATTTACAAAAACGTTAAACCCTCCCAAAGTCTCGACGACTAAAGATGCTTCTTGTTTACTTCGTTTTATATCTTCAAGATTGTGATCTATAGACATTATTTCTTCTTTGATTTGTCTAATTGATCGACTTTGTCAGTAAGTTTTTCTATTTGTTTTGACATGTTTTTTATTATGGATAGCACTTCCTTAAAATCTGACTTTGACACCATTCTTAAATTGTCCACATCTAATTTTTGGCTAATATCATCGCTTACATCTCTTATTTGTTCTTTGATCTGTCCTTGTATAGTACCAACTTGCCCCATAGGATCTTTGATCGTATCCATTACAAAAGACGGCGCTTGATCTTTAAATTTTCTCAACATATCAAAACTCTTAGTCAGAATTCCTTCTTGTTCTTTTTCTGTTTTATCCTCTATTGTGGATTGTGTAACATTACCGAGATGCTCTTGCATGAAATCAACTGCTCGATCGAATTCAACAAATCCTTGATTATCGCCACTCTGTATATGAGATATTTTGCCTCTCCATTGAACATTTGACTTTCCTTCTTCAGATTCATATATCTTCTGTGTGAATCTAATCATAAATGATGCTGACTGATCTTTGGACATAATACGCTCGTTTTTTGTTATGGTGCTAAACTAACTAAAGGGTTTGTGAATGGCAAATAGAATTTGAATTCGCATACATGACGTTGGCAGCCGGTAGCTTGTTATACTGAGATAAAAGAATGGAATGTGCCTAAAGAAATGACCGAAGATGTCGAAAACATTCACATCTTATCGGTCCAAACAATAATTTCATTTATATGATTATATTTGTCACAATACGGACATCGTTAATTTAAGATATTGAAATGAAAAAAATTATATATTTAGTTGTTGTGGTATGCTTTGGATTTACGTCTTGCCAACAAGATGATAGAGAATCTGAACTCAACGAAGAATTACAAAAAGTACTCGAAGATGCTGGAGAGGGTCAAGGATATTCATATTTTCTTCTTCCAGATGCGTCAGATTATAATTCCATCCCTCAAGATCCAAACAATCAACTAACAAAAGAAAAAGTAGAACTGGGTAAGCTTCTTTTCCATGAAACTGCATTTGGTACCATTGGGAAATTTCCAATAACAGTTAAAGAATACTCGTGTGCTTCCTGCCACCACGCAGGTGCGGGTTTTCAGTCAGGTCTTGCCCAAGGTCTAGGTGAAGGAGGAGAAGGCTTTGGTCTAATGGGTGAGGGGCGAACAAGAAATCAATTGTGTGCCTCTGAACTTTGTGATGTACAACCGTTAAGATCTCCAACGGTACTAAATGGTGCTTATCAACCTTTGATGCTGTGGACCGGCCAGTTCGGAGCAACTAGTTTTAATATTGGAACTGAAGATCAGTGGACTCCTGAAACACCCAAAGAAACAAATATGCTAGGTTTTGAAGGGTTGGAGACTCAGGCAATAGCGGGGCTTACCGTTCATAGAATGGAATATGACAAAGAGTCTGTTACTAATAATGGCTATAAATCCATGTTTGATAATGTCTTTGGAAATGAGGAGGTAGCAAGTAGATATTCTACAGTAAATGCTGGATTAGCCATCGCTGCTTACGAAAGAACATTAACTGCATACAATGCGCCTTTTCAAAAATATCTCAGGGGAAATCAATATGCTATACCTGACTTTCAAAAAGAGGGAGCAATTTTATTTTTTGGTAAAGCAAACTGTAGCACCTGTCATACAGGTCCAGCACTCAATAAGATGGAATTTCATGCCCTGGGTTTAGATGAATTTGATCAATCAATTGTTACCCATTATAATCCCGAAGATCCTGCAAAATTTGGTCGTGCAATGTTCACAGGTAAGGAAAATGATAGGTATAAGTTCAAAACACCACAATTATATAATCTCAAGGATGTAAATTTTCTGGGTCATGGAGCCTCTATAAGATCAATTAAAGAGATGGTCGATTATAAAAATAATGGAACACCAGAAAATAATAGCGTGCCTTTATCTCAAATTTCTGACGAATTTAAACCACTGGGATTAACAGACCTTGAGGTTGAAAAGGTTGTAGCTTTTATTAAGTATAGTTTGTATGATCCTAATTTAGACCGTTTTGTACCATCATCTTTGCCTTCTGGCGCATGTTTTCCTAATAATGATGATCAAAGTAGGGAAGATTTGGATTGTGACTAAGGCTAGTTATTATACGGTAATATAGTCTTAGCTAAACGAGATTGAATTTCTGGTGTGCATTAAGAATTTAGCAGAAGAATCAAAAAAAAATATGGCAACTTGAATTGAATCAAGTTGCCATTTATACTTTCACACTAGTTAATTTGAGTTCGTCTGACCTAGTATCTTATAACCAAAATCAGGTGCCTCAAGAACCTATTTGGGAGTCAAGTCAGGATTTAATAAATCATAGAACTGATCCAATTTAGGAAGTATTATAATTCGTGTTCTTCTGTTTGTAGATCTTCCTTCTGCTGTACCATTATCTGCTAATGTGTTATATTCACCACGTCCTGCAGCTATCAATCTGTTAGGATCAATATTATGTGTCTTTTGAAGAAGTCGAACTACAGCGGTTGCTCTTTGTACACTAAGATCCCAATTATCTTTAACACAACTGTTACTTATTGGTTGATTGTCTGTGTATCCTTCTACCATAACTTCGAGATCTGGTCTAGATTTAATGATCTCAGCAACTTTACCAAGTACTTCACTCGCTCTGGCTGTAAGTCTTGAGCTTCCTGGTTGATACAGCATCTTATCTGATAGATTAACGAATACAACAGTCTTATCAACTTTTATATCAATATCATTATCTAAGATTCCGTCGCTAAGTACACCTTTAAGGTTAACTGCTAATGCAAGATTAATGGAATCAGCTTTTGTTCTGGCTGCTTGTACCAATCTAATATATTGATCCTTCCCTTCAAGCTGACGTAAGGTCTCACCTATATTGTCACTAGCGGATTGAGATAGTACTGTTAAATCTCCAACTTGTGTTACGGTCTTATCTCTTTGCACTCTAAGATCAGCTATTTGTTCTTTAAGATCAGCTATTTGCTCATTTCTCAGTTGAAGTGCTTTTTGGTCACCTTTAAGAATTGCTTTTTCCTCTTCGCATTTATCTAATTTGACTAATGCACCATTTAGGTCTTCACCGATTCTGCCAATATCTTTATTTGCAGAATCAAGTTCTAACTGGAGTGATCCAAACTTTTTCTTACTTACACATGAAGTTAGTCCTAATCCTAGAATAACTGCAAAAACTATAAATTTTGATTTCATATTGTTGATTTTTATAATGTATGAACAGCACATTTCATGCCTAATTGTGAATATTTTGATATTATATGGAAAAAACTACTGGCAAGGGTATAATTATGAACTTTATCACTAAACATAAATGTGAGCAACTCAAGACATTGTGTAAACGAACAGAAAGTTGATTTGTGTATATGGATCTGTTATAGTTTCAATAAATAATGAATTGCTTAATCCATAATAAGCGGAAGTGACACTAGAGAAGGGCACACCAAAACTTAAAAAGCGTAGCGAACAAAACTCAAAAGCAAACAAGTCTAAATATCTAATTGTCTAAAAGCGTAGAGGTCTACTATACAGTAAAAGCCTCTTCCATCATACTAGCACTTATAATTTTATCTAGGATTGTGCGTGCATCAGCTTCTTCAGCTACGAGATCTTGAAGCGTGATAGTTTCTAGCACTTTATCGACAGTATACTGTACGATAGTCCAAAGTGACTTCATCGAACAATCAACTGAATTTGTGCAAAACTTGAATTGTCCATCCATTTCGTCGCAAGTTTCCTTTGCTAAAGTAAGACCTCCAAGAGAACAAATAACATCTTTCATATTGATCATGTTAGCCGGCACTGCTAATACATACCCACCACGTTGACCACGAGTACTTTCAATAAATTCAGATATACGAAGACAACGGGTAATTTTGGCTACATACGGTTGTGACATCTCTTCAATCTCACTCAACTGAGGAATGCTTAATCCTAGTTCACTATCAGCTCTGGCGATTCTGAGGAGAATCCTGATTCCATACTCGTCCTGCTTATTAATTTTCATGTGCCTTTAATTTAGATTGTGCGGTTAGGGTTATTTCTTTCATATGGAAATTGACTACATCATATCCATTACAAATGCTGCTTCTTCACTCATCATACTTTTGTTCCATGGTGGATCATACACAACTCGCATATCAACATCCGTTACTCCTTCAATAGCGCTTACCTTGGTAAATACTTCTGTAGGGAGTGCATCAGCAACTGGACACATTGGAGTTGTAAGCGTCATAGTTAGGACGACTTGCCCCTTATCATCTACCTCATGACCATAGATTAATCCTAGTTCATAAATATCTACAGGGATCTCTGGATCTTCAACAGTTTTACATGCCGCAATTATGTCTTTTACAATTCGTTCTTTATCTACTGCCATTATTTTATCAAATTTAAAGCAACTGCGTACATTTTCATTTGCTTGACCATGCTAAGCAACCCATTTGATCGGGTAGGAGAGAGATGTTCTTTCAGTCCTATCTTATCTATAAAATATAAATCACTCTCTACTATTTCTTTTGCAGGTTGATTTGACATTACCTGTATCAGTAAACCAATTATACCTTTGGTAATAACTGCATCACTGTCTGCCGTGAATTCTACTTTTCCTTCCTTATGATCTACCCCTAACCAAACTCTACTTTGACAACCGCTAATTAATTTCTCGTCTGTCTTTTGAGATTCATCAATCAATGGCAAGTTTTTACCCAAATCGATGATGTATTCATACTTGTCCATCCAATCATCAAAATAGGAGAAGTCATCTATTATTTGGTCTTGTATTTCGTTTATTGTCATTTATAACTTGTAGTCTATATTTGATTTTAAATGGTTGCTACTATTTTTAGACTTTAGTGTCAACTGCAAATTGTGATAATCAAATTTACACGATCATCTCAACATCTTGGCTGCTCTCTCTACACCAGCTACAAGCTTATCAATATCATCCTTGCTAGTATATACAGCAAAACTAGCTCTAACTGTTCCCGGAATCTGGTAAAAGTCCATCAACGGTTGTGTACAATGGTGTCCAGTCCGAACTGCAATACCCATTTTATCGAGTATCGTACCTATATCATAAGGATGTGTTCCGTCTATCAAAAATGAAATAACACTTGCTTTATTTTCTGATGTACCTATGATCTGCAATCCGTCAATGGCTAATAATTTCTCTGTACCATAAGCTAGAAGGTCTCTTTCATGTTCAGCTATCTCATCAAATCCTAAATCTGTAACATACTTCAGTGCAATACCTAAACCTATCGCTCCAGAAATATCAGGTGTCCCCGCTTCGAATTTGAAAGGTAGCTCATTGTAAGTAGTCTTTTCAAAACTCACAGTTTTAATCATTTCTCCACCTCCTTGATACGGTGGGATTGCATCGAGCCATTTTCTCTTACCATATAGTACTCCGATGCCAGTAGGTCCGTAGACCTTATGGCTTGAAAAAGTATAAAAGTCCACATCTAGTTCTCTCACGTCAATCTTAGTATGAAGTGCAGCTTGAGCTCCATCTACCAATACTGGAATTCCTCTTTCATGCGCTCGGTCAATTACATCTTTGATCGGATTAATAGTTCCGAGGGAATTCGAAATATGCACTATTGAAATGATCTTAGTTCTGTCAGATAGCAACTTCTCATACTCTTCGAATATTATTTCACCTTTGTCATTGAGTGGAATAACTTTAAGTGTAGCGCCTTTCTCCTCACATATCATCTGCCATGGTACTATATTAGAGTGGTGCTCCATTGCAGAAATAATAACCTCGTCCCCTTCATTCAGAAATTTCTTTCCATAGCATGATGCGACCAAGTTGATACTTTCTGTACATCCTCTTGTAAATATCACTTCATCGGTAGATTCAGCATTGATGAAATCTCGGACTCGTTCTCTACCTAGCTCAAATGCATCGGTTGCATTTTGACTTAATTCATAGACACCTCTATGTACATTAGCATGTTGATTATTATAATAATGGCTTATCGCATCTATAACAACTTTTGGTTTCTGACTAGAAGCAGCACTATCTAGAAACACGAGCGGCTTGCCTCTCATCTCTGTTTGGAGCAGGGGGAAGTCTTTTCTAATCTTCTTTATGTCAAAACCTTTTTTTGTTGCTTGTCCTGTCATATAGTGTATATAAATTTAATAATCAGTCAGTTAGGTTACTTCTTTGAAAGCTTTGCATCAACCATTGCTAATACCTTATCTATGATCGGTTGAAACCTAAAATTAAGTATCACATCTCCTATAAATGCCTTCTGAAGAAGATTTTTAGCACCTTCATCAGATAACCCTCTACTTTTTAGGTAGAATACTGACTCTTGATCTAATTGTCCAATCGTAGCTCCGTGACTACATTTTACGTCATCAGCATAAATTTCTAATTGTGGTTTTGCATCCATAACAGCGGTGTCAGAAAGTACCAAACTCGCATTCTGTTGATACGCATTGGTTTTCTGTGCATCTTGTCTTACTAAGACTTTTCCATTGAATACGCCTCTAGCTTTATCAGATAAAATTCCTTTATACATTTCATTACTCTCACAATGTGGTACAGCATGGTCGATGAATGTCTGATTGTCTATATGCTGGTTATCAAGTCCAAGATAAGCTCCGTAGTAATGTGTGTTTACGCCAGGTCCCATATGTTCGGTACTGATATTGTTTCTTACAATCCTACCGCCAAGATCTACACTGTAATTACTATAAACACTGTCTCTAGCTTGGATAGCTATTGAGTTTGTAATTTGATATGCACTCTTACTTTCAAATTGCAATCTATAATGGTGTACATGTGCATTGTCCTCTACCTGAATATAATTGGCAGCATTAGTGAAGTACTTTGCATCATTGTTCGTAGAGTGATAACTTTCGATAACAGAGAATTCACTACTCTTTGATCCAATCATAAACAATTGTGGATGAGAAAAGTAAGTCTCGTTAATTCCAGTATTGATATGAATGAAATGAATAGGTTTTTCTACGTGAGCATTTTTGTCTGATATGATTACATAGCCGTGTTGTGCAAACGCTCTATTCATCCTTAGAAATGGATTTTTATCTGTACCTCCCTTTTGATCAACTAAATTTTGTATTTTAGAAGATATCTCTTCGTCCTGCAGCGCATCAGCGACGGTCATCATATTAAGTCCAGTAGGCATTCTGTCCAACTTACTTAGGTTTTTATCTAGCACACCATTAACAATTGCTACGATTACAGCATCCAATCCTTCAAAGAGGAATTGATCAAATTCATTTTGTGATAGATCACTTGGAGTACCAAATTTGTATGCTTCCTTAATAATAGGAGCAACGTTCGTATATTTCCAATCTTCATCTCTTCTAGTTGGAAATTCCTCTGTCATCAACTGATCAAATGCAGATTTCTTAAATGCGGCAATCGGCTGATTACTTTGACCATTTAGTCCAGCTTCGTATGTTTGGAAGAGTGCTTTTATCCACTCTTTTGTATTACTATCTCTATCTTTCGATATTATTGACATTGTATTAAATTTCGAATTTTGAATTACGAATTGACTACTATGCAGTTATTGCGTCAACTTCTTCTTTTATCCAGTCGTATCCTTTTTCTTCTAGCTCAATTGCTAGGTTCTTATCACCAGATTTTACAATTCTACCGTTGTACAAAACGTGTACATAATCAGGAACAATATGGTCTAGCAATCTTTGATAATGTGTTACTACAACAAATGATCGGTCTGGACTCCTTAGGGCATTTACAGATTCCGCTACAACCTTCAATGCATCTATGTCAAGCCCACTATCTGTTTCGTCTAAGATTCCTAATTTAGGTTCCAATACAGCCATTTGTAGCATTTCATTTCTTTTCTTTTCTCCACCAGAAAAACCCTCGTTAAGAGATCTCTTGAGAAACGATGGATCAATATCTAGCATGGCAGCTTTGGCTTTGATCAACTTAAGAATTTCTATTGGTTTTAATTCTTCCTCACCTCTTGCTTCCCTTCCAGCATTAACAGCACTTTTAAGGAAAGTAGCATTAGTAACTCCAGGTATTTCTACAGGATATTGGAAGGCTAAGAAAAGACCAGCATGGGACCTCTCGTCTACATCCATATCAAGAAGATCTTTACCAAAGAAATCTACGGTACCTTCAGTTATTTCGTATTCATCCCTGCCAGCCAATACATTAGCTAACGTAGATTTTCCAGAACCATTAGGTCCCATGATAGCATGAATTTCACCTGGCTTCACTTCTAGGTTGATACCGTTTAGTATCACTTTACCTTCAATTGAGACTTTTAAATCTTTAATTTTTAACATATAGAACTAGTTAGATGTCGAGGTATTGAGAATTCAAGAGTTCGAAAATTTTTATCGAAAACGGTATTCTAATTACTCTGACCTTTGATTTATATTTTTATATCTACTCTTTTCAAAAAACGAAATTCAAAATTTGAATTTCTAAATTAACTTTTTAACCTATCCGACAGACCCTTCAAGACTTATGGCTAACAACTTTTGAGCTTCCGCTGCAAATTCCATCGGCAACTCGGCAAAGACTTCTTTACAATATCCGTTTACGATCATATTGATTGCATCTTCTTCACTAAGTCCTCTAGCTTGTAGATAGAATAATTGATCTTCTCCGATTTTTGATGTCGTAGCTTCGTGCTCTACTCTTGCTGAGCTATTTTCTATTTCTAAGTATGGGAACGTATGCGCTCCACATCTATCACCCATCAATAAAGAATCACATTGCGAGAAATTTTGTGAATTATGAGCGTTTTTACCCACTTTCACTAAACCTCTGTAGGAGTTATTACTTCTTCCCGCTGAGATACCTTTAGAAATAATAGTACTCTTGGTATTTTTACCAAGGTGTATCATTTTTGTTCCTGTATCAGCTTCTTGCATGTTATTAGTTACCGCTACAGAGTAAAACTCTCCGATCGAATTGTCACCTTTTAGTATACAACTGGGATATTTCCACGTAATCGCAGAACCCGTTTCTACTTGCGTCCATGAGATCTTAGATTTATAACCTGCACAGAGTCCTCTCTTCGTAACAAAATTATATATTCCACCTTTTCCGTTTACATCCCCAGGGTACCAGTTTTGTACGGTTGAATACTTGATCTCTGCATTGTCGTGGGTGATCAACTCTACCACAGCGGCGTGCAGTTGATTCTCGTCTCTCATCGGTGCAGTGCATCCTTCTAAGTAACTTACATAACTATTCTCATCCGCTATGATCAGAGTACGCTCAAATTGTCCTGTGTTCATTGCATTGATCCTAAAATAAGTAGACAGTTCCATTGGGCTTCTTACACCTTTAGGTATATAGACAAATGAACCATCACTAAACACAGCAGCATTTAGGGTAGCGAAAAAATTATCAGTATATGGCACTACTGTACCTAAATATTTCTTTACCAACTCAGGGTGTTCTTTTACTGCGTCACTAAACGAGCAGAATATAATTCCTAATTCACCCAGTTTCTCCTTGTAAGTAGTTTTTATTGATACTGAATCAATTACTGCGTCCACAGCAACACCTGCCAAAACCATTTGTTCTTCGAGAGGAATACCAAGTTTGTTGAATGTTTTTACTAATTCAGGGTCTACTTCGTCCATACTTGCCAGCTCTGGTTTCTTCTTGGGCTCAGCGTAGTAAATTATCTCTTGATAATTAATTGGTGGATAATTCACTTTGGGCCAATGAGGCTCTGTAAGGGTCTGCCAATGCTTGAATGCTTTTAATCTATATTCTAACAACCATTCAGGCTCTTCTTTCTTAGCTGATATCCTTCTCACCGTATCCTCCGTAAGACCAGGCTCAAATGCCTCAGTTTCAATATCACTTGTAAAACCGTATTTATAATCGCTCTGGATATTATCCTCCAAAACCTGCATAGAATCACTCATCGATTGATCTATTTTATTTGTTTTTATATAATGCAATACAATAATGTAATTACCATCTTACAAGGCATTTACAATGTATTAAGTTCTATTTATACAAAAAAGTATAAATAAGGTTGCAAAGATGATATAAATATTTTTAATATCTAAATTGAAGAGGACAAAGGTTACTCTTATTAGCATAATATTTAATCCATTTGTAGTAAAGTAATTTTGAGCGTTGTTGCATCATTAATAGCACATAAGCCTGTAGACTTATATTTAGGTATTATAAGCCTGTAGACTTATATTTAGGCATTATAAGCCTGTAGACTTATATTTAGGCATTATAAGCCTGTAGGCTTATATTTAGGCATTATAAGCCTGTAGGCTTATATTATTTTTATATATTTGGATGATGAAAGATGCATTATACGCAGTGATAACGGGGGATATAGTAGATTCTAGTAGTCTTAGTACTACTGACAGAAATGTAATAGAAGTGCATTTGAATAATATCGCCAATAAGTGTTCTAAGTATACTGATAGTCAGTTTGATATGTTTAGAGGAGATAGCGTTCAAGGGGTGTTGAAAAGTTGCAAATTATCACTTCGAGTAGCCGTTTATTTCAAAGCAAAAACAAATGCTATTAGAATTGAGAAAGGAGATAGAACACCTAAAGTAGATATCCGATTATCTATTGGAATTGGTAAGGTAGACTACTTGAGTAATAATATATTGGCTTCCGATGGACCAGCTTTTAAGTTTTCAGGACATACCTTAGATACCATGAAAAAAAGTGGGAGAGATCTAACTCTGACTACAACAAGCAATAAAACGAATAAGCAATGGGATATCATTTTGTCCCTCATGGAAGAAGTGATGAATGGATGGTCAATAGCCTCAGCTGAAACAGTGGCACTATTGCTATGGGATGACAATGAAAAACATTTAAGCAAAATACTGGGAATCAGCCAACCAGCTGTAAATCTGCGAAAGAAGCATGCTCGATGGGATGCCATAAAAAAAACAATAGAGTATTACGAAAAACAATTCGCACGAAAATAATAACCAATGATTCTATTTCTCAAGTTGCTCATTGCACACCTTATCACTGATTTTTTTATTCAACCCAATAGCTGGATAGAGGATAAAAAGCAAAACAAGGGAAAATCTAAATATTTATTTTTACATGTATTTATCACTGGATTTGTAGCCTTTGGTATAATGGCTAAATTAGAGTATTGGTGGATTGCTGCCATTATTACTGTTTCCCATTATATTATTGATTGGTATAAATTATCTGTGATGGGAGATAGTTTGAAGTCTTTTTTAGTTGATCAAATTTTACATTTGACAGTGATTGCTTTTTGTGCATTATCAATAGGAAATGTTGAGGAGACTTTTTACTAATACTTAGATACAATAGACGTTCAAAATTCACTTTTAATAATCACAGCATTTCTTACAGTAACGTTGCCTAGTGGCTACTTAGTTGGTAATGTTACCGCTAGATGGAGGGATGAAATATCTACTACAGAACAAGAAAGAGACAGTCAGAAAAACGCAGGAATATGGATTGGAGTACTTGAACGAGTGCTGGTTTTAGTGTTTATACTACTCAATCAGATGCAAGCAATAGGTTTTCTTATAGCTGCCAAATCAATATTGAGATTTAGTGATAAAAATGAGTTTAATCCTAGAAAACAAACTGAATATGTACTCATAGGTACGTTATTAAGTTTTAGTATTGCGCTAATAGTTGGAATTTCGATGACAAGATTTATCTCATAAATATTAAGAAATACAGATAGAATTTTAGCAGATAATATCCAATACTTTTACAATCAACTCATCTACAAGTTGTCCTCCTTTTTTACTAAAAGTCTGGTCCTCACGATTAGCTATGATTGCGTTGATGGATATAGCTTGGTGTCCTAATAATGTACTCATTCCGTATATGCCAGCAGTTTCCATTTCCAGATTGGTGAATCGTAATTGACCATATTTCTGTGAAGCTAAATCATCAATAAAGGTAGAAGATTTTGGACTCCCGATAACAAATCTTCCTTGTGGCCCATAGAATCCTGTAGCTGTCACAGTGATGCCTTTCATACCTATTTGACTAAATTGCTCAACTAGTTCTTTACTAGCGGAGGATGCGTACGGATAAATATTAGGTAGGGTAGATAATGCTTCTTTTGCTATCTCTGAAATAATATCTTCTGCAGTTGATTGAGTTCTTTCGTAATAATGCATCAATCCATCAAGTCCCACTGCCATTTCACTGATGAGTATTGTATTGATTTTGAGTTCTGAAATTAAAGAACCTGAAGTTCCTATTCTGTAGAATCTCAGTTTTGTATGCTGTTCCTTTTTTCGTCTGGTTTCGAATTCAACATTAACCAAAGCATCTAATTCTGTGAACACGATATCTATATTATCAGTACCTATACCCGTAGAAATAACCGTAAGTCTCTTTCCTTTATAACTACCTGTAACGGTCTTAAACTCTCGCTTGGATACTTCAAATTCTATACTATCAAAGTGTTTTGCCACTCGTTCAACTCTGTCAGGGTCACCCACAGTTATGATGTCACGAGCAATCTGTCCAGGTTTTAAATTAAGGTGATATATGCTACCATCTTTATTAATTATTAATTCTGACTCAGGAATTCTATTCATAGTGATTTAAGTTTTGTTACAGCCTTACCTCGCTTCCAAAAACAACTCTACCTCTATCATTTTTGATCAATTCAGCGCAAGCTATGTCTTTGTCATGCTCAAAGAAAATAAAGTGATTTGTTCCAATTACTTTCTCATAAAGCTCGGCTTTTTCTTTTAGCGTATCTAAAGGACGAATATCGTAGCCCATGACATAAGGCATACCAATATGGCAATGAGAAGGAAGAAGATCTGCGGTGTAAACAATAGTCCTGCCGTCGTCTAAATTTATATAAGGAGTCATTAGCGCTTCCGTGTGTCCATAGGCAAAACCAATGTTAATATGGTCTGTAAATGACACGCCTTCCTCCACATCGATGAATTTCAAAACACCATGATCCATCAAGGGTATTATGTTCTCTTTTAGAAATGATGCTTTTTCTCTTGGATTAGGATTGATTGCCCAGTTGAAATGTTTTTCATTCGACCAATAAGTAGCATTTGGGAAAGTCGGGACTAAATGACCATCTGCCGTTCTTTTTATTGCTCCTCCAACATGATCAAAATGCAAATGGGTCAAAAAGACATCGGTAATATCCTCAGGTTTAAATCCTGCCTTATCTAATGACCCAATTAAACTATCTTCTCCATGCGGATAGAAGTGTGATCTGAATTTATCATCTTGCTTTTCTCCCAATCCAGTATCTACTAAGATTTTACGTTCTCCTTCTTCTATTAAAAGACACCGCATAGACCATGTGCACATGTTGTTTTCATCCGGCTCGTTCAGTTTTTGCCACATAGACTTTGGCACTACACCAAACATAGCACCACCATCTAACTTAAATTTTCCTGTTTCTATAATATGTAGTTTCATGGTTATTTTTTAAGAAAAAATAGACTGCAAGAGTCTGAAATTTTGAGATTATGAGATATTTAGATTTTTAGTGTGCTTCGCTTTGTGACTTTATAGACTATTACGCTGCTTTACTTTTAGATGTTTAGATTGCTACGCATTTATACTAATTAGATATAGCTTTTAATTCAATATTTCAACAACTTAATAATTCAACAACAAAAATTACTTAATTCCTTGTTCATTCAACCATGCCCTGTACTCATTAGCATTTCTGTTATGACCTCTTAGTGTTTTTGCAAATGCGTGTTTTGTCCCATATCCAGGCTTTGCGCACATATACAAAAAATCATGTTTTTCATAATCTAAGACGGCATCGATTGATTGTATAGAAGGCATGTATATCGGACCAGGAGGCAACCCAGAATATTTATATGTGTTATATGGAGAATCATATTTTAGATGTTTGTTGAGCACCCTACGCAGTTCATAATTACCATTCGCAAATACAACTGTAGGATCTGCCTGCAATGCAATACCTCCTTTTAACCTATTAAGATATAATCCTGCTATAGTAGGTCTTTCTGGCCCATGTTGTGATTCTTTTTCTACAATACTGGCAAGAGTGTAGACTTCGGCCTCTGTCATTTCTAACCTAGCTGCTTTTGCTTTTCTACCTTTCATACTCCAGAAGTCTTTATGTTCTTTGACCATTCTTGATACGATTTGCTCCGGAGTTACATTCCAAAACATATTGTAGGTATTAGGGATGAATGTAGTCATGAAGGTTTCTTTAGCGTATCCTAACTCCTCGATTACTTCTGATTGTGCTAAATAGTCAGACAATGTAACAGAATCTACAGCGAGGTCTTTCGAAATCAATCCTGCAAGTTGTTCCATCGATCTTACATTATTGAAAGTGATTTTGACTGGTTTTTGCTTGCCGGATCGTAACAAGCCAACTATTTCTCTATTGTTCCAATCCTTCTTGATGATGTACCGTCCCGAAGCGACATTGCGCTTTTTGTAATTCATCCAATCCGCAACTTTGTCAAAGGAGATTGCATCATCTAGCACGTTATTTGATTTTAACAGTTTATACACGTCATCATAAGATGATTCATATGGTATTTTTAGCTCATACTCTTTTTCAAGAAAGGAGGTATTCGGTGTGAAAACACTATGGTATCCCCAATATGCAACAGCACCAGCTACAAGTCCTAGAATCAATATAGCATATAGAATTTTTTTCATCATGTGAATTAGTATTGTTCTTTATCACTAGGAAAGTCAACTGCTTTCACATCGGTGATATAATGCTCAACGGCTCCTTTTATTGTATCAAACAATTCAAGATATCTTCTCAAAAATCTTGGGTGGAAGTCTTTTGTAATACCTAATAAATCATGTGACACCAATACTTGTCCATCACAATCAGGTCCTGCGCCAATCCCTATAGTTGGAATATCAATGGACTCACTCACTAGTTTACCCAGCTTTGCAGGTATTTTTTCTAACACTATACCAAAACAGCCTAAATTCTGCATCATTTTAGCATCTTGTAATAACTTAGCAGCCTCTTCTTCCTCCTTAGCACGTACCGTGTAGGTACCAAACTTATAGATACTCTGAGGAGTCAATCCTAAGTGCCCCATTACAGGAATTCCAGCTGACAAAATCCGCTTTATAGAGTCCTTTACTTCAGCACCACCTTCCAACTTCACAGAATGAGCACCAGACTCTTTCATAATTCGGATTGCTGACTTTAGAGCCATCTTACTGTCACCTTGGTAAGTGCCAAATGGAAGATCGACCACAACAAAACATCTATCAATAGCTCTGATAACAGATTGGGCATGATAGATCATTTGATCAAGAGTAATAGGGAGTGTAGTCTCATGTCCTGCCATAACATTAGAAGCAGAATCTCCTACCAATATAATATCAATCCCAGCGGCATCAAAAATTTTCGCCATGCTAAAATCGTATGCTGTGAGCATAGCAATCTTCTCTCCTCGCGCCTTCATGCCTTGCAGAATATGGGTTGTTACTCTTTTTATATCTTTCTTTGCTACTGACATATTTTATTTTGTATCATACTACTAAAGCTGCAATTTATGAATCTATTTGTAGATTGTGGTAGTAATTAGACTAATTATGACCTAGCCTGTAAATTCTAAATGCACATTAAATAGTTAAAACATGAAGTTGATATTTTTTACCTTTAATAGAACTACGTTTTCGAATTTGGCTGTATATTTATGTTTAATTCTATTAATTAGTTCATGTAACATCTTCTCTTCTAATATGGGCAGTACTATTGATATTCAAGGGCACAGAGGATGCAGAGGTCTAATGCCTGAAAATACCATCCCAGCCTTCATTCATGCAATAAACTTGGGTGTAAATACTTTAGAATTAGATGTTGTTGCTACTAAAGAAGGTGTTATTTTTGTTTCTCATGAACCCTTTTTTAGTCATGAAATATCTACAGCCCCAAGTGGTGAAGAAATAACTAAAGAAAACGAAAGAGCCTACAATATCTATACTATGACCGCGAATGAGGTAAAGTCAATAGATGTAGGAACGAAGATAAACTCAAGGTTTCTGTTACAAAAGAAAATGAGTGTTGTGAAACCAACTCTTAGAGAAATGGTGACTTCTGTAGAATCATACGTGAAGTCAAATAATCTAGCTGATATTTTATACAACATCGAAATAAAAAGAGAGCCGCAAAATGATGAAATCTTTCATCCCAAGATGGAAATATTTGCAGATCTAGTTTGCAATGAGTTGGCACAGTTAGGTATACTTGATCGCACAACAGTACAGTGCTTTGATATTGAAACCTTAAAATATCTACATGGAAAATATCCTAAAATAGACTTGGTATATCTAGTCATGGACACAAATCCATTTGAAGAGAATTTAGATCGACTTGGTTTTCTTCCTGCAGTATATTCCCCATATTTCAAATTAGTAACAGAGGAGCTTGTGAAGTATGGAAATAAAAAATCTATAAAAATTATTCCTTGGACCGTAAATGAAGAAGAGGATATTAATCTGATGCTTGACCTTAACGTAGATGGTATAATTTCTGATTATCCTGATAAGTTGATAGAAATAGAAGCATCAAGAAAAGCTAGTTTGTAAAATATGCCAATACTTGACGCATCAGAATATAAGCCGCTTCGACTTTTCAGAAATGGACATATTAATACTATGTATCCATTCTTATTTAGAAAAAAGATAACTCTTCCATATCACAGAGAGAGATTCATAACTTCTGATGATGATTTTGTTGATCTAGACTATTTGAGATCCAATAGTAATCGATTAGCTATTCTTTGTCATGGACTTGAAGGAAGTAGTGAGAGTCAATACATGCAGTATATGTCAAGTTTATTGGCAGAAAATGGATGGAACGTTATGGTTTTTAACTTCAGATCGTGTAGTGGAGAGATTAATCGTCAATTGCAAATGTATCATTCTGGATGGACTACTGATTTACACGAATTAGTGGCAAAGTGTGAAGACGAATATGAAGAGATATCTTTAGTTGGTGTGAGTTTAGGTGGTAATATGATTTTGAAATATACAACGGATGAAATTTACAACCTTTCTAGTAAGATAAAGTCAGTTGTGGCCATCTCAGCTCCTGTAGATCTTTCGGCAAGTTCTCAGAAAATCATTACTCGTCAGAATATATTGTACGACAAACGATTTAGGATAACGTTAGTTGATAAGATGAGGCATAAACATCTTCTATTTCCAGAAATCCCAGTAGAGAACATCACAAAAGTAAAAACGCTATGGGATTTCGACGAATACTTCACAGGACCTATTCATGGATTTGATGGAGCTGAAGATTATTATGCTCAGTCAAATTCTAAACAGTTTTTACATCAAACTACTATTCCCACTTTGATGATAACGGCTCAAGATGACCCATTTTTAACCGAAGAGAGTTTAATTTTTGATATAGCCAGAACAACTAAGAATCTATACTTTATGGCACCAAAGTTTGGCGGTCATGTGGGTTTCACTACTTTTGGGTCAAATTACTATTGGAATGAAAAAAAGATTCTTCAGTTTATCGATGCCCCTCATGATTTTGCTAGTCAGCATAGTATTATTAAGTAGTTGCAAAGAAGATGTGAAACCAGCATCTGTTATTACCGAAGTCTATGAAGTAGATAGCGGAGCAAATGATAATTATGCAAAAGGCAGTCTAAAGTATATGGAGCATGAAAATTTCAAGAATGGAATCGTGACTTCGAAAACAATTTATAATGAAGATCAATCCATAAAAGGGAAAGAAGTCTATACTTTCGGAGACAATAAAAAACTAGCTACTGGATCCAAATTTTATGGTCCTGCAGGTGAACTACTAAGTACATACATTTATACTTACGAAGATACATTGAAGAGTTATTCTAATGCATATGCTGGAAATACGGATGAATTACTGAGAATTGAAGGATTCCAATATGACGACAAGGGTAATATGGTAAGAAAGACCATTTTTAATGAGTTAAAGCAAAAGCAAAAGTCATTTATGTTTGGCCACGATCAATATGGTAATGAAGTAAAAATGGTACTAACCGATCAAAATGATAAGCTCATACTGACTGAAACTTATGAAATCGTCACGGTCGATGACAAAAAACGCTGGATTGAGAAATATGGGTATGTAAATGATAATCCTGCACCAGCTACTTTCTACCATAAAAGGAGAAACCAGGACAAGTAATTTCATTTGTTCGTAATCTGAACAGCAGCCAACCAAAATGCAATAACTATGAAAATCATATCTATTTCTTGTGATTCTCAAATGAAAATAGATAGGATATTTGGAATGAATGAAGCTGTAGGTCTGTATTTTAAAAGGTCTTGGGGAAGCGGTGTTGCGGTTTCTGATGTTTACAAGTCTGATTTCCTTACCTGCTATAGTATTAATGCAGGAAGTACCAAAAAAGTACAGCTTTCAACAAATAAGAGGATAGTCGTATTCGATAACTTTAGACCTAAAAATAATCTACAATATTACATCCACACCAGTGGTGACAAACAGATTAATGCGTATTATTTTGAGAATAAAATGTCTTATTCTGAATGTCAGAAATATGCTACAAACTTAATAAGTCAAGGATTTAAAGTATTAATTTCTGAACAACACTGCAAATTAAAATCCATAAGTTCTTCAGAAGAGCGGATTCATGCATTTCATGGTAAGAAATCGAACGCTGATATATTTTTCTACCATACCAGTAGTGCCACGTTTTCCGATTTAGTGACCCAAGAAGAAAATGAAAAATTAGATCTCAACGACATTTTCAGTTGGTATCCCATGGGACACTCAAACTTAAATATACTTAGAAGGGTAGCGTATTTCTTATTTGGCAAATTAACTAAATTAGGTAACAACTCTAGCCATAAGGGCCCGTATGGAGTATACAGTAAGTTGGGGGCAGTAGATTCTTTTGGAAACTATCAGATGGCTCTAGATTTTTGCAGTTCAGAAAATGATAAAGGTGAAGCGGGGAGTGAGTTTTTGATCTGTGAAATTGTTAACAGTATGTCTTGGCATTAAGATTTAAGTGCAAGTTTTAAGTATAAGATTAAAATATAAATTTAAGATGAAGTGCAAGTTTTAATATGGATAGTCATTAAATGTTAGCACATTTCATGACTTATGTAAAGTCGATTATTATCAGGCAAAAAATCTAATATACTTCGACCAAAACTCCAGTATCATTGTAAAAAAGTTTACTTATTATTGATATTTCATCGGGTGACTTCAACACTTTCTCTTTGCTTTTTACGACCAGAGGTTCTTGTCTATCCCCTTTATTCTTGACCAGAATTCTGTGAGGGTAAATCTGTTCGACGGCTATGAATTCCTTTTCATTTGACAACGTGCGCAGTTCGTATAAATGGTAATTCCATGGACTAGGTTCTGTTCCTTCTACTATTTGTTTCAGGATTGGTAAATAGCCATCAGAAAATGGAATCCAACTTGACATTATGTTAATCGAAAACAATAGTTCGTCTTTTTTTAGATCTTCTCTTAAAGTATTGACATTTACCATTTCGTGTTGCCCTATTTGATAGGTCTTCCCCTTTTTATTTGTGATGAAACTTGTGACCATTTCCAACTTATGACCCAATCCATCCATTCTGATAGGTTTTCCCGATTTCTGGTCTATTATCACAGTATGTAATTCATCATCATAAGATCGAAAGAAGGCTGATAAGAACTTCTCATCTCCTATATTGATAACATTTTGATAATCTATCCTTATGATTTCGGTTCCTGCAAAGACTGACTTTTCTTCCCCATCTGTGTAAGTCATCATGTTTTCTGGCAACTTAAAAATATCAAGTCCTTCGGTATTTAAGTCAATTACTCTCTCTCGTACGCCGTCTAAAGTTTGCACTTTTACATTTTGCAGGATCTTACTTCCAACTGCGAAGGGTTCACTTTCCGTTTGTGTGATAAAATTACTTTCTGCCTTTGCCATTGTGAGGTTTTTGTACCCCTTTCTTAAGTCCAATGCAGTTCTTTGTCCGTTCGCTGTTATGGCATTCAGTAACTTGCTTTTAGAGTGCCCTTCTACTGCTACGATCACATCATTTTCTAACAGAATTACTTCCTTGGATTGTAATGAAAACAATTGTTGTTTACCTTCGATAGTTACAAAAGCAAATATGTTTTCAAAACCAGGAACGATTTTGATCTTTTCAATGTGAGGTTCAGCACTTTCCAGCAAATATTGTCTCTTGTTGCCAGACCTTACCACTATTGATTTTTTCTTCGTTGTAATATTATAAAGTTCACAATTATTGAATGCAACATACGATCTTTCTATTTTTATGATGTCAGACTTGCCTAAATCTGGTAATTGAAAAGCTTCGTTTTTAGTTAGGTTGTAAAAATAAACATTCGATCTAGATTTTATTTTCACCACATCCTCTCCTCCAATCCGGATATAGCTTCGGGGATCAATGCTATAAGTCGAATCTTGAATTTCTAGAGCTACGGCATTTTCAATATTAAGGTAAAACTCCTTACTCCCATCACTGAAAATGTAAAAAGAAAAATTCCCAAGGTCTATTTTTTCTTTGTAAAGTGTTATTTCAAAATTGGTTACAATAACAGGCTGTTTATCTTTTTCGTTAATGAAACACGTTTTATCTATCCCTATTAGAACTTCTTGGTAAACAGTTCCATCATCAAAAGTTATCACATTTTTACCTAATCCTGTTATTTTTTGCTTATAGTAAGTTACAGGACGAAGGTCAGAATCAAAAACAATTTTACCGATTTGAATCAACTCCGTATTTGGGCTT